>CAIYYX010000211.1 GCA_903930535.1 uncultured Sterolibacterium sp.
AGCCATGCAAGATGACGGACATATTCAGAAATTGCCTAGGGCGTACTCGCCGGCGCGCGGCGGTGCTGCGTCGCCTGTTCAAAGGAAGACTCACGGGAGCTCGCGCTTGGCGGTTGGCGGCGTGATCAATTAACATATGCATATGAGCTTGACGCTGAAACTCTTCCTGCCAGGGCTTCTTGCCGCCCTTGCCTGCAATGAGGCATTGGCCCTGCCTTCCTTCGTCCGCCAGACAGGGCAATCCTGTGCATCCTGCCACCTGAATGCCGGCGAACTGACGCCCGCGGGGCGGAAATTCAAGCTGCTGGGCTACGCGCAAGGGAGTTCTGTCCTGCCTTTTTCCGCCACGGCTGTCGCCTCTGTGACCAAGATCCGCAGTTCGGACAGCAGCGCCAACGCCAACGTCAGCATGCCCAAGAACGGCTCAGCGATCCTGGAGACGGCCAGCGTCTATGCGGCAGGAAAATACTGGGGCGACCTTGGCGGCTACCTCAAGTTGTCATTGAATGGCGCCAACACCACCCCCCTGTTCGGCAGCCAGGGCGTGCAGACCGGAACGCGGGTGGGGAGCGATATATTTCTCGACGCCAGTGAAATCCGCTATGCGCGACAAACGACTCTCGGGGGGCGCGAGCTGATACTGGGGGTCACGGTGAATAACGCGCCCGCCATGCAGGATTTGTGGGCCTCCACGCCGGTCAATTCCTATCCCTACCGGACCTCGGGTCTCCTTAACGCCTGGGGCATCGGGCAGTTCGGCCCTACCACCTTGATCGACGGCGGCCTGACTTCCCAGGTCGGCGGCATAGGTTTCTACGCCATGCTGGACGACGGTTTTTACGCCGAGTTCGCCAACTACAGCAATATGCACTCAAGCCTCGCCAGCCTGCAATTGTCCGGTCCGGTCAATACCATCAATTCCGGCTATAACCCCTATTGGCGCTTCGCCTTGAACAAGGTGGCCGGCGCCGATTCCTTCATGCTGGGCACCTTCGGCATGATCGCCACCCTGGCGCGGGATACTCTGGTGCCAGGGTCTGCCTCGGGAAAATACAGGGACATCGGCCTGGACGCGGAATACCAGCACATCACTGATCTCCATTCCTGGTCCGCCCAGGCGGCCTACATCGACGAGAAGGTGGACTGGGGCAGCCGCTCGGTGGGGCGCAGCCATGACCGGCCCCATAGTTCTCTTAAGACCGTCAAGGCCAAGCTGACCTACGATTATGCGCGCCGCTATGGCGCCAACATTTTCGGCTTTCACTCCAAGGGCAGCACGGACAATCTCTACTGGGCTTACAACCCGGATCAGACCGTCGTGACCGGCGCCTGCAACCAGAACAACTCCTTGCTGGCCTATTGCTCCGCCAACGGCAGTCCTGACACATCGGGATACGGTTTCGAGCTCTACTTCGCGCCGCTGCCGCATTTGCATGTGGCCTTACAGCAGACTTTCTACCGCAGCTTCCTCGGCGGGGCGAGCTTCATCGACAATTCCTCCGGCAAGACCCGCGCGGCCCGTGACAACAACTTCACCTATCTTTACCTGCTGCTGTCGTATTAGGGCCCCATTTCCTGAAGACGCTATTCGCGTCCTGATGTGCGCGCTCCAGCGTGCAGATTGACGGATCGTCATCGTGGACGCTGAAGAAATCGTCCTCCTGCGCGCGCATCACCATCCCGATCGCCGCTTCGTCGCTGATACCGTATTTTTCAGTGATGAGCGTCGTGACTTCGTCGAGATACGCTTCATAATTCATTCTTGATCGCACCTTTCCACGTCGCTAAAATCTCAGCCCGAGAGAAAAACGGGTCTGATCCTCGACAGTGAAATTGACCTTCCTGTCGCGGGCCAGGCGGACGAATACCTCCCTGTAATCGAAGGTCAGGGAAATCGCCTTGCCCGACACGGCATCTTCATCGGCGCTCGCGCGGCCATGCTTGCCCGACACATCCACCGTCCATCGCTGATGATCGTCGGGGGTAAAGCGCCAGACCAGATGGGTGACCACCTGGCCAGTATGAAGGCGGTTGTCCCTGACGGTGAATAGCGAGAGGTTGGATTTCGGCAGCAGTCGGGTTCCCAGGCCGTAGAGGATGGAATCATTGGGATCGAAATTCAGGTTGTAATAGTCGCGGGCATTGGTTCGCCCGAAACCCAGCAGGGCATAGCTCTCGCCGCCGATCTGGGCATTGATCGCGCCCCCGGCGAAGCCGTGCGTCGCCAGTTGCAGGGAGGGCACCAACTGACCGAAGCGGAGTTCTGCCGTGTATTCGTAGCCGGTGCGCGTTTGCGCGAACTCGCCCCCGCGCCGGTAGTCAGCCAGCCAGAAGGCATGCGAACCTATGTTCGCCCTGAGGTTGATGTCTGTGGCGTCTTTCTGGTGGGTCGTGACGTAATAGGACGGCGTCAGCTTGAAAGTCCAGCTTTCCGCATCGGCGGCGGCGGAAGCCGCCGCTGAACTGCCCAGCAGCATTGCGCACAATCCCGCCCGCGTCAGCAACGGAGCTATTTCCCCCCTGCCTTCGGCAACAGGCTGATGCTGTCTGCCGCAGGTGAAGCCGGCAGCGAAGCGAGGTAGGCGTGTACCGAGCGCAACTCGGCATCGCTCAATACTTTCTCGGAAAAGGGCGGCATCTGGTTCGCAGGGGTCCTGACATAGATCGCAAAAGCCGCATAAGGCATCAGCTTGGGCAGGAGATTGGGGCCGGCGATGCTGCCCTGGCCGACGGTGCCGTGACATTGATAGCAGCCCCGCTTCATGTACAGGTCATGGCCTGAGTCTGCTGCCGCGACGACCTGACTGAAAATGCCCAAGAGGGCGGCGCAGGAAACCTTTTTCAATAGATTCATGATGTCCCCTAGCGTGGTTGAGTGACGACGTCGAGCAGGGCGGGAAGTCCGCTCCTGACCACCGCCAACGCGCGTTTGATCGCAGGCCCGAGGAGGGCAGGGTCGCTGATCGGCCCTTCGGCCCAGACGCCCATGCTTTTCGCCATCATGGCGTAGTCGACGAAGGGTTCCTCGATCAACGTGCCCTCGCGCCAGGACTCCGCATTGCGGTCGCGGCGGGTACCCATGCGCTGCAGATGCATGGTCTCCTGATGCCAGGCGCGGTTGTTGTGCATGAGGGTGAGCAGGGGGATCTTGTGGTGGGCCAGCGTCCACAGCGCCGAGGGCACCATGAGCAGATCACCGTCGGGCTGGATATTGATGGCGATGCGTCCCTCGCTCTTGCAGGCGAGCGCCGCACCGACCGCGGCGGAGAGGCCGTAGCCCAGGCCATAGCCGCCCGAGCCGCCGATGAACTGCTTGTATTCGCTGATGTCCCAGAGGCGATGCTGCCAGTAACTGACATAGAAGGGATCGGAAACCAGCGACCATTTGTCGTTCTTGATCTGCGCCCAGATTTCCTGAGAGAGCCTGGCGGTGCTGATGGGGCTGGCATCCCAACCGAGAGCGGCGGCATCCCGCGCGGCATTTCTCATCGCGAGAAAATCGGCCTGCATGGGCTGCTTCCTGGCGGCGATCGCCGTGGCCTGCGCTGCAGTCGTGCCCTTCCTGATGGCCTCGATCAGCGAGGGCATTGTGGCCTGGGCATCGGCGGCCATGGTCAGCTCCGCTTCCTGGTATCTCTGGATGTCGCCGTAATTGGATTTGGAATAGAGATGGTTGGTGCTGATGCTGATCACCCGGACATCGGGCTTGGCCACTCTTTTCGATGGCCGTCCGGGCGTGTCCGATATGGTGTTCACGACGCCCCAGAGGTCGCCGACTTCCAGCGCCAGGATGACGTCCGCCGATCTCAGGAGTTTTGCTTTCAGCCAGGTGTGGTTGAGGTAATGGGTGGTGGGCATGTTCATTCGGCCGCACTGATCGACGACGGGCGCATTCAATGCCTCGGCAAGTTTGATCAGCAGGCCCACGCCCTCTGCCGTTCTCGCCGAGCGATCCACCACGATCACCGGATTTTTCGCTGCGAGCAGGATTGCCGCCGCCTTGGCGACCGACCGAGCGTCACCCTCCGGCGGCGACACCTCGACCATCTTCGGAATTTTCAGAGACTTGGGGTCTTCTGCCGGGACTTCCTGCAATTCCCCGTCGGCCAGGATCAGGACCGGCTCCATGGGCGGGGTCATCGACAGGGCCTGAGCGCGCATGAAGGACTCTGCGAAGTGCTGCAGCGACCCCGGGAAGTCGTCGAACTTGACGAAGTCGCGGACCATCGCCGCCTGGTCTACGGCCGTGTGTATCCATTCCACGCCCTGGCGACGTTTTGTCGCATCTGCGGTGTTGCCGCCGATGACCATCAAGGGCACGCGGTCGCACCAGGCGTTGTAAATCGCCATCGAGGCGTGCATCAGTCCCACGGTGCTATGCACCATGCAGGCCATGGGTTTGCCCGCCATCTTCGCATAGCCGTGAGCTACACCCACGGCGATCTCTTCGTGCGGGCAGATGATCAATTCGGGTGCCTTGTTCTTCCCGTAATAGGCGATGGATTCCTGCAGCCCGCGCAGCGCCGAGGAAGTCATCATGGCGACGTATTCGATGTTTGCTGCCTTGAGCACATCGACCATGAAGTCCGAACCGGGATTGGACACATGGCCCGGAAGATCTTCGCTGTGGCCGGAATGCATGCCCCCCATGGTTTCCGCTGCGACCATTCTTGACGAAGGTCCCGGAGAAGTTCCGGGTCCTGCCGTTGGTAGTTTGGCGGCGGCTTGCGCCGAACTCTCTGCGGGGGCTACCGCTGCCGCGCCGGCAACGAGTGCGCCCTTCAAAAAACTTCTTCTTCCCGATGTCTCCATGTTTTCACCTTTTTTGGTTAAGGATTTTCTTTGTTATCGTGCCCAGACCGACAGGCTACTACAAAAGCTCGAGCATTTCCTCGCCGTGCCCGCCGGTGTCCGGATGGTCGATGACCTTAATGATGAGGCCTTTCTCGTCTATCAGGTAGCTGATCCGCTGGTTTGCGCCTATCAGCCCGCGCAGCCACCCGCCCATGCCCGAGCCAACTGCGTCATAGGCCTTGGCGATGGTTTGTTCGGTGTCACAGAGCAGGGGGAAGTTGAGTTTATGTTTTTCCGAAAACCTGCGATGCGAGGCGGCATCCTGGGCAGAGACGCCTATTACCGCCGCCCCCTTCTTGCTGATCTCGCCGTTTGCGTCGCGCAGACTGCAAGCCTGCGCGGTGCAGCCGGGCGTATCGTCCATCGGATAAAAATAGAGCACGAGTTTTCTGCCGCGAAAATCGGCAAGACGGATGGTGCTGCCGTCGTCTGCAGTTGCGCTGAAGTCCGGTGCCTTGGTTCCGGGCGTAAGGGCCATGTGACCTCCTGGAGTTAAGCGTTTATACTACGTTATGGAAGTTTCAAAGAGTATTCGAGGAATGGCAATGCGCATTCTCATCGTCGAAGACGATATCCCCCTGGCCAAAGGTCTGCAGCAGGCTTTGACATCCTCCGGCTATGTCGTGGATCATGCGGCGAGCGGCGAAGCGGCACTGGATGCCTGCCTTGAGACCTTCTATGATCTTCTGGTTCTCGATCTCGGCCTGCCGGGGATGGACGGCTTCGACTTGCTGCAGCGACTCGATCCGCGGCGTCGCGGTGCGGTGCTGATTCTCTCGGCCAGGGACGGGCTGGAGCAGCGCGTCTTCGGCCTTGATCTTGGCGCCGACGACTACCTTTCCAAGCCCTTTGCCCTGGAAGAACTGGAGGCGCGCGTACGCGCCCTGTTGCGCCGCAACCAGGCGCAGGCAGGCGCCAGGTTGCGCCTCGGCCGCGTCACCGTCGATACCCTCGGCCGTCGAGCCTGGATCGGCGACGAACCGCTTGAGCTGACCGCGCGCGAATGGGGGGTGCTGCAATATATGCTGCTGCGCCCCGGACAGGTGGTGAGCAAGGAGCAACTGTTGCAGGCCCTGGGCAACTGGGGGAAACCGCTCTCCGACAATGCCATCGAGGTGTATGTGTCGCGGGTGCGCGCCAAACTGCAAGACGCCGGACTCTCCATTCGCACTCTGCGCGGCTTCGGCTATATCATCGAGGAGTTGAACGTAGTCGCGTGATAACATGGGCAGGTTGAAGCCCAACCTCGCCATGCTCGATCTTCCAGCCGTCTTCGCCGCCGACGGCCCCCTCGCCCACGCCATTGCCGGCTACCGCATCCGCCCTCAGCAGCTTGAGATGGCGGAGCGCATCAGTGCGGCGATAGCGGGCAACAGCCTGTTCGTCGCCGAGGCGGGAACCGGGACCGGCAAGACCTTCGCCTACCTGGTTCCTGCGCTGCTCTCGGGCGGCAAGGTGATCATCTCTACCGGCACCAAGACGCTGCAGGATCAGTTGTTCCAGCGCGATCTGCCGGCGGTGCGCGAGGCGCTCAAGGTTTCCGGCAGCATCGCGCTCCTGAAGGGCCGCGCCAATTATGTCTGTCCTTACCATCTCGAGCGCGCCGTCGCCGAAGGTCGCTTCCTGTCGCGCGAGGAGGCGGGTCATATCCGCACCATCGCCCGCTTCGCGAAGACGACGAAAAGCGGCGACAAGGGAGAACTGGCTGCCGTGCCGGAGGACTCCGGCGCCTGGGCAGCCGCCACCTCGACGCGCGACAACTGCCTCGGTCAGGAATGCCCGCAGCACGACGAATGCTTCGTGCTCGCCGCGCGGCGCGAGGCGCTCACCGCCGACATCGTGGTGGTGAACCATCATCTCTTCTTCGCCGACGTGATGCTCCGGGACGACGGACTTGGCGAACTACTGCCGGCCTGCAACACGGTGATTTTCGACGAGGCGCACCAGTTGCCGGAGGTGGCCAGCCTGTTCTTCGGCGAGAGCCTCGGGAGCGGCCAGATCGTCGACCTGGCGCACGACACGATGCTGGAAGCCCTGGCCTCAGCCAAGGATTATTCTCCCTTGCAGGAATCCATCCGAACCCTGGAGAAGGCGGCGCGCGACCTGCGCCTTGCCGTCGCCGCAGAGAATGCCAGAATCGCCGCGGCCCAACTCCTGCCCGAACGCGACTTCCAGGAGGCACTGCGCCAACTCGCGCTTGCACTGGAGGATTTCTCCAAGCATCTCGAGAGCCAGGCGGCGCGCTCCGAGGGCCTGGGCAACTGCCTGGAGCGCGCGAATGAACTCTCCCATCGTCTGAAGCGCTGGCAGACGCTCGAGGATGCGACCCAGGTCAGATGGGTCGAAGTATTCAGCCACGCCCTGGCATTGAACATGACGCCGCTCAATGTCGCGGACATCTTCCGCCGTCAGCTGGAGGGGCATCCACGCGCCTGGATATTCACCTCGGCCACGCTCGCCGTCGGCGCCGATTTTTCGCATTACTGCAATGAGCTTGGGCTCCTCGAAGCCGATACCGGCTGCTGGGGCAGCCCCTTCGACTACGACGCCCATGCGCTGCTCTATGTCCCACAGGCCATGCCCGATCCCAACAGTCCGGAGTATGTCGAGGCGGTGGTGGAATCCGCCTATCCGGCCATCGTCGCCTCCGGCGGCCGGGCCTTCGTGCTGTGCACCAGCCTGCGCGCCATGCGCCGCATCCACGGCCTGCTTGTCGAGCGCTTTGCCCGGGATGGCATAGACTTCCCCTTGCTGCTGCAGGGGGAGGGCGCCAAGGCCGAACTGCTCTCGCGTTTCAGAAGTCTTGGGAACGCCGTTCTGGTGGCCAGCCAAAGCTTCTGGGAAGGCGTCGATGTGCGCGGAGAGGCCCTGTCCCTGGTGGTGATAGACAAGCTGCCCTTCGCGCCGCCCGACGATCCCGTGCTGGCTGCGCGCATCGAGCAGCTGCGGAAGGCCGGCAAGAATCCCTTCATGGATTACCAGTTGCCGCGCACCGTCATCAGCATGAAGCAGGGCGCCGGGCGCCTGATCCGCGACGAGTCAGACCGCGGCGTACTCATGGTATGCGACCCGCGCCTGGTGAACAAGCCTTACGGTCGCCGCGTCTGGCAGTCTCTGCCGCCGATGAAAAGGAGCCGCGAGATTACCGACGTCCAGGCCTTCTTTGCCGTGGACCCGTTGGGAGAAGGTAGACTGCCTTCATGAGTTCTGATGCCACCATTCACACTTCGCATGAGTGCAGCGAACTGGCCGAGCGGCTCAACACCGACTGTCTCTGCGTCTCCCTCGATCGCGCGGCATTGCGCCGCGAATTGATGGGCATTCCGGACGGCCCTGCCCTGGCGGAAATGATAGAGGCGGACAGGCCGACGTTGTTCTCGGGCTCTGCGGTTTTTGTCAGCGTCGATCACATCAAGCGCATGGCTGAGATCATCGCCGCAATCGAGCGCGTCGTCGCCCTGCCGGCCTACCTGGATTATGTCCTCGCCTATGCGCCGGATATCGTACGTCACGCGCGTCACATGCCGCGGGCGGCAGGCGTGTTCCTGGGCTACGATTTTCATCTGGGCAGCGCCGGGCCGAAGCTGATCGAGATCAACAGCAATGCCGGCGGCGGTTTGTTGAATGCCCTCCTGGCGCGCGCCCAGATGGCGTGCTGCGATGCCGTCAAGGCCAACCTGCCCGGCGCGCTCAGGGGCGAACAGCCCGAGCACCTGTTCTTCGAGATGTTCCTCAGGGAGTGGCGGGCAGAGCGCGGCGATCAGCCGCTCAGGACCATCGCCATCGTCGACCGGGATCCGGAGAACCAGTTTCTCTATCCTGAGTTCGTGCTGTTCCGCCAGTTGTTCGCGCGCCACGGCATGAGCGCCATCATCTGCGATCCCGGTGAGTTGGCCTGGCGCGATGGCGCCCTCTGGCATGGGGATTGTTGCATCGATCTGGTCTATAACCGGCTCACCGATTTTTCCCTGGAAGAGCCTGCTAACGCCGCCCTGCGCGCCGCCTACCTTGCCGGCGGCGCCGTGGTGACGCCGCATCCGCGCGCCCATGCGCTGTATGCCGACAAGCGCAATCTGGTCGCACTCTCCGATCCAGAACTCCTCAAGAGTTGGGCAGTGGATCAAGAAACGCGGACGCTGCTTGTCGAGGGTATTCCCAGAACCGAAAGAGTCGATGCCTGTCCAGCGGATGAGATCTGGGCTCGCCGTCGCCAGCTCTTCTTCAAGCCGGCGGCAGGCTACGGTTCCAAGGCCGCCTATCGCGGCGACAAGTTGACGCGGCGGGTGTTCGAGGAGATCCTTGCCGGCGGGACGGATTACGTGGCCCAGGCGCTGGTGACGCCGACATCGCGGCGGCTCACCGTCGATGGAACCGAGGTCGAACTGAAACTCGACCTGCGCAACTACGTCTATGATGGGGCCGTGCAGCTCGTCACGGCTCGTCTTTGGCGTGGCCAGACCACCAATTTCCGTACGCCCGGCGGCGGCTTCGCGCCGGTGCTGGCGGTTCCTTGCAAGGATGATTCATGAAAGTATTCGGCTTTGCCGGTTATTCCGGCGCCGGCAAGACCACGTTGATCGAGCAGTTGATCCCGCGCTTCGTCATGGAGGGCTTGCTCGTGTCGCTGGTCAAGCATGCCCACCATGGCTTCGACATCGACCAGCCGGGCAAGGATTCCTACCGCCAGCGCGAGGCCGGCGCCAGCGAGGTGATGCTGATTTCTGACCAGCGCTGGGTGCTCATGCACGAATTGCGCGGTTCCCCCGAACCTTCGCTGGAAGAGCAACTCGTGCGCATGTCGCCCTGCGATCTGGTGCTGGTAGAAGGCTTCAAATACACCAGCATCCCGAAGATCGAGATCCACCGACCGGCCAATGGCAAGCCGCTCATTTATACTGACAAACTCAACATCGTCGCGATGGCCTCTGACGTCGCGATGCAGCCGGGAATCACGGAGCTGCCCTGGCTGGATCTCAACAACCCCGATGCGATTGCCGACTTCATTCTTCGCTACTTGGAACTCAGATGAGCATGCTTTCCTTCGACGATGCGCTAACCCAACTCCTGGCCGGCGCCAAGCCTGTTGATGGCATCGAGTCGCTGCCGACCATGGACGTCCTGGCGCGTGTGCTTGCCTCACCCCAGGTTTCCGCCATCGCCGTGCCCTCGCTGGATAACTCCTCCATGGACGGTTATGCCGTACGCAGCATCGACATTGCAGCCAAGGGCACGCATCTGACCGTGGCGCAGCGCATTCCGGCTGGCAGCGTCGGCCATACCCTCGCGGCCGGCACGGCGGCGAGGATATTCACAGGCGCGCCGGTGCCCGCCGGTGCCGATGCGATCGTGATGCAGGAGCTTTGCCAGCAACAGAATGACGACGTCGTCATCGACCACGTTCCGTCAAAGGGAGAATGGATACGCCGCGCCGGCGAGGATATCGAGAGCGGCAGCATCATCATCAGGGCCGGGGAAAGGCTCTCGCCGCAGCATCTCGGGCTCGCCGCTTCGGTAGGCATCGCCAGGCTGCCGGTGTTCCGCCGCCTGCGCGTGGCACTGTTCTCCACCGGTAACGAACTGGTGATGCCGGGCGAGGTCGCGCCGCAAGACCTGCCCCCCGGCGCGATCTACAATTCCAATCGCTTCCTGTTGAAAGCCCTGTTGCAGCAGTTGGGCTGCGAGGTCGGCGATTTCGGCATCATCCCTGACAGCCTTACGGCGACCCGCGAGGCACTGCGTCAGGCGGCCACAGGTCATGACCTGATTCTCTCCAGCGGCGGCGTTTCCGTCGGCGAGGAAGATCATGTCAAGCCGGCGGTGGAAGCCGAGGGTGAGTTGTCCCTGTGGAAAATCGCCTTGAAGCCCGGCAAGCCGTTGGCCTTCGGCCGCGTTGCCGGCAGGGCGGCTTTCATCGGCCTGCCGGGGAACCCCGTTTCTTCCTTCGTCACCTTCCTGATGCTGGTGCGTCCCTTCATTCTCAAGTGCCAGGGTGCTGCGAGGTTGACGCCAAGATCCCTCAAGCTGCGCGCCGATTTCGACTGGTTAAAGCCCGATCGCCGCCGCGAGTTCCTGCGCGCGCGCATCAATGAGGCGGGCGGCCTCGATCTCTTCGCCAACCAGAGTTCAGGCGTGCTGACCTCTGCGGCCTGGGCGGATGGACTCATAGACAACCCTGGGGCAGAGGCAATCCGCAACGGATCTTTTGTCACCTTCCTGCCCTTTTCCGAGTTGCTATACTGATCCCATGACTATCAAACTGCTTTATTTCGCCAGTCTGCGCGAGGCGCTGGGCGTATCCGGAGAGGAAATCGCGCTGCCCCAGGACGTCGATGATGTCGCGAAGCTGCGCGCCCACCTGGCCGCACGCGGCGAGTCCTGGCAGGTTCTGGAGCACTCGAAGAAGCTGCGTGCGGCGGTGAATCAGAGCATGGTCGGGAACGAGACAAGGGTCAAGGACGGTGACGAGATCGCCTTTTTCCCGCCGGTGACCGGGGGCTGAGATGCCGGCTGTGGTGAGTGCGCAGGTGAGTGTGCAGCAGGAGCCATTCGATGTCTCTGCCGAGCTCAAAGCGATAGCGGGCGGCAGGCACGACATCGGCGCGGTGGCGAGCTTCGTCGGCCTGGTGCGGGACCTTGCCGACGCCAAGCTCTCCTCCATGACCCTGGAGCATTATCCGGGGATGACTGAGAAGGCGCTCATTGAAATCGTGGAGCAAGCAAAACAGCGCTGGGAGCTTCTGGGTGTGCGCGTGATCCACCGTTACGGCAGGCTTGCGCCCGGCGACGCCATCGTTCTCGTGCTGGTCGCAGGCTCGCATCGCGGCGAGGCATTCGCCGCCTGCGAGTTCATCATGGATTTTCTCAAGACCCGCGCGCCCTTCTGGAAGAAGGAGGAGACGCCGGCGGGCGGCCGCTGGGTCGATGCCCGCGACGCGGACGACGCGGCCACCGCACGCTGGAAGGCGTAATCCCGACCTACTTCTTTGCTTTCTTCGCGGCCGTCTGCGGGGCAAATGCCGTGGCGGAAGCCTTGGCGATCTGCTCGAAGGCACTGTTGGCTGTGGCCATCGCCTTCTGCATGGTTTCCACGACCTGGGTGTTCTGGCCGGGGAGTGAACCGAAGAAGGACTGGAAGGCATCTATCATGTCCTTGCTGCCGCCGGCGAGTTGCTCGGTCAACAGGCGGCTGAATTCGCTGCGCGAGGTGTTGCCTATCTCGGCCATCTGACGCGCGGTCTCCATCATTTTCTGTGCCGTCTCCTGGGTGTATTGCGCACGCAGCGCTACCGCCTGCTGCGGGTCCTTGACGGTGGCAAGCGCCTTGGCATTTTCAACGCTGTCCTGGAACAATTCCTTGGCGGCATCCACTTGCAATGCGACCATACGCTGCGAATTCTCGATGGACATCTGAGCCAGCTTCATCGCCGCTTCCATGTTCTTGCGATGCAGTTCGCTGTATTGCTCCGGTTTGGCTACCATGGTGGCTCTCCTGAGTTAACTTCGTGTTAGCTATATACCATATCCGGATGGTGCATAGTCTGATCCTCATCAAGGCTTCAGGCCTGGGCACGTCCCCATGCTATGGTTTGCAGGACGGCCTGCGCCCAGCCCTCACTGAGCCTAGCCCGCTCCGCTTCTGCCATGGCGGGTTCGAAGCGGTGCCCGACCTGCCAGTGTGCGGCCAACTCATCCTTTGAGCGCCAGAAGCCGACGGCCAGTCCGGCGAGGTAGGCGGCGCCCAGCGCGGTGGTCTCGGTGATCTTCGGGCGCACCACGGGAACGCCGAGTATGTCTGCCTGGAATTGCATCAGGAAATCGTTCCTCGAAGCGCCGCCATCGACGCGCAGTTCTTTGAGCGCGCCGGCAGAATCCTGCTGCATCGCCCTGAGCACATCGGCGCTCTGGAAGGCAATGGATTCCAGAGCGGCACGGGCGATATGTCCGCGATTGGCTCCGCGGCTCAAGCCGAACAGGCTCGCCCGCGCCCGCGCTTCCCAATGTGGTGCGCCCAGGCCGGTGAAGGCCGGCACCAGGGTGACGCCGCCGTTGTCGGGAACGCTTAGCGCCAGTGCTTCGACATCCTCGGCGCGTTCTATGATGCCCAGACCGTCGCGCAGCCATTGCACCGTGGCGCCGGCCATGAAGACGCTGCCTTCGAGCGCGTAATCCATGCGCTCGCCGACTTGCCAGGCGATGGTCGTCAGCAGGCGATGGTTGGAGGATATCGCCTGGCTGCCCGTGTTCATCATCATGAAACAGCCCGTGCCATAGGTGTTCTTGGCCATGCCGGGCGACCAGCACGCCTGGCCAAAGGTCGCAGCCTGCTGGTCGCCGACCATGGCCGCAATCGGAATGGCTGCGCCCAACAGGTCCGGTTCGCACAGGCCATAGACCTCGCTGCTCTGTCTGACTTCTGGCAGCAACTCGCGGGGGATGTCGAGAATCTTCAGGAGATCCTCGTCCCAGGCCGCTGTGTGCAGGTTGTAGAGCAGGGTGCGCGAGGCGTTGGAGGGGTCGGTGACATGACAGCGACCGCCCGAGAGCTTCCAGACAAGCCAGGAATCTATGGTGCCGAAGGCGAGTTCTCCGCGAACTGCGCGTGTCCGCGCACCCGGGACATGGTCGAGCAGCCATTTCAACTTGGTGCCGGAAAAATAGGGATCGAGAAGAAGCCCCGTACTCTCGTGGAAGAGAGCTTGCAAGCCGGCGGCGGCGAGTTCGTCGCAGAGATCTGCGCTGCGCCTGTCCTGCCAAACGATGGCGGGGGCGATCGCGCGTCCCGTGGCGCGCTCCCAGACGACGGTGGTTTCGCGCTGGTTGGTGATGCCAATTCCCGCCACGCGACTTGCGTCGGCGCCGCTGGCCTTCAATACCTCTGCTGCGACGGCGATCTGGCTGTCCCAGATTTCCTCTGCGTCGTGCTCCACCCATCCGGGCTGCGGGTAGTATTGGCGAAACTCGCGCTGCGCGAGGCTCAGGATGTTTCCCTCGACGTCGAACAGGATGGCTCGCGAACTGGTGGTCCCCTGGTCGAGTGCAAGAATATATTTCATGGCCTAGGGTTCATCCCGGGAGAATACTTTCACTGCCAAGGACGGCGGGAAGGATAAGCGAGAACATTATGCAGCATGTCCGGCCGGTTGGGGTTCGACCGCTCAACGGCTTTCCAGCCTCGGTCGACCTTCCTTGAATGACCACACGCGCGTGATCTCCACGACGTTGAGACGGTTCTTCAATAACGGGGGAAATGCCGAGAAAGGTGTGCTCAACTCGATGATGCGTCGGACCGCGTCGTCCAAATCCTCATGACCGCTACTCCTGTCTATGCGCAAGCTGGAAAGGCTGCCATCGCTGCTGACGCCGACCGTGACGAGGAGGGTGGCGCCGGCACGATTCTGCGGCAGGCGAGGATAGTTCATTGCACCGATGCGCTCCACATCTTTCCGCCATTCATCGGTGTAGGACGTCAGGGCGACATCCCTGGTATAGCTGTCGACGCTTTTGCCGCGCAAGCCCTCATCCGGTTTCGTGTCGCTCTTCAGGGGCATCGAGAGCAGACCTCCCCTGACCTGCTCCAGGGCTTTGCGCGCCAGCGCCGCTCCGCTCTCCGTTGCTGCCCGCCGCTCGGCCTCCGTTGCCTCGCGCGCCTGGGCCTCGGCCTGCGCCCGGGCGATCCGCAACTGGTCTTCTGCGCGCCTTTTCTCCTCGGCCAGATTCTGTTCTTCCAGGCGCCGGCGAAGCGCGTCATCTTCCCTGGCCTTGAGCAGGGAAGCCTGCTCGCGCTCAACACGCGCGAGTTCGGCCGCACGCACTTCGGCTTGCTTCTGTTCCGCCAGGCGCTGGCGTAAAGCCTCCTCTTCCCTGGTCTTGGCCTGAGCCTGGACTGCCCGCTCGCGTTCAACACGCGCGAGTTCGGCCGTACGATCCTCTGCCTGCTTCTGTTCTGCGAGGCGCTGGCGCAATGCCTCCTCTTCCCGGGCCTTGGCCAGTGCAGTCTGCTCGCGCTCCGTGCGCGCGAGTTCGGCCGCACGTACTTCGGCTTGCTTCTGTTCCGCCAGACGCTGGCGCAAAGTCTCCTCTTCCCGGGCCTTGGCCAGTGCAGTCTGCTCGCGCTCGACGCGCGCGAACTCGGCCGCACGCACTTCGGTTTGCTTCTGTTCTGCGAGGCGCTGGCGCAATGCCTCCTCTTCCCTGGCCTTGACCAGGGAAGCCCGCTCGCGTTCAACACGCGCGAGTTCGGCCGCACGATCCTCGGCCTGCTTCTGTTCCGCCAGGCGCTGGTCTTCCCGGGTCTTGGCCTGAGCCTGGAGTAACCGCTCGCGCTCGACGCGCGCGAACTCGGCGGCTCGCTCTTCTGCCAGATTCTGTTCCTCGATGCGCTGGCGCAGCGCCTCCTCTTCACGGGCCTGAGCAGCCCGCTCGCGCTCTGCGCGCGCGAGTTCCGCTGCACGCTCCTCAGCCTGCTTCTCTTCCGCCAGAAGCTGACGCAGTGCCTCCTCTGCCTTTGCCCGGGCTGAACGCTCGCGCTCCTTTCGCGCCTGTTCGGCGCGTCGTCCGGTCTCGGCTCTCCGGTCTGCGGACGATTCAGGTACAACTTGAATCAGCACCGCCTCTATACTCGGTGAGCGGGCTGGTTGGCCCAACCAGAAGCCGTCGAACACGGTCAAGCCGACGTCGGTTTCGACGAATTTGATCGAGAGCAGTGCCGCATGGAGCAGCAAACTCACAACCATGGCCCTGCCAAATTTGTCTGTTGCCGGCTTCGTCATGCGCTAAGCACTTGCGGGAATCGGCGTATCTTGCCCTATTTTTGGCCTGGGGTAATGCGCAGCCGCAATCGTGTTCGCAGGCTGGGCCACTTCGCCGGGAGGTAAAGCTATGGCGCGTCACTATCGGCATGGCGTTTGCGCAGGGCAAGATTGAGTCATACAGGGCCGATGGCGATTCTTGATGGGGTACAATCCGGGCAACTTTTCAGGCTGCGGTAACGAATGCGCTGTTCTTCCCACGCTTTCATTGTTTCGATAGCCGCCATCGCCATGGCGCTGCCTGTCCTCCTAGCCCATGCCGCCGATTTTGTCCCGGGCCAGGTGTTCAAGGACTGTGACGAATGTCCCGAGATGGTGGTTATACCCGCCGGCAGTTTTGACATGGGTTCCCCCGCGAGCGTGAAGCTTGGCAATGATAGCGTCAAGCCGGTGCATAGAGTGACCATAAAGAGCGCGTTCGCACTGGGCAAGACAGAAGTGACCAAGAGGCTATGGCGCGCCGTGACCGGCGTCAATCCGATCGGCAGTTCGAATGGCGGCGACGATTTCCCGGCCGGAAATGTGAGCTGGAACGCGGCGCAAGAGTTCGTGCGCAGGTTGAGCATGAAAACGGGGAAGCAATATCGGCTGCCCTCCGAAGCGGAGTGGGAATACGCCTGCCGGGCGGGGGGGCAGCAGGAATACTGCGGCAGCGACGATGTCGATAGCGTCGCCTGGCACAAGAATAACAGCGGTGGCAAGTCTCATCCGGTTGCGGGCAAGCAGGCCAATGCTTTCGGCTTGTACGATATGAGCGGCAATGTCTGGGAATGGACAGCGGATTGCTGGAATAACGGCTACGAGGGTGCGCCTGCCGATGGTAGCGCCTGGGTTTCCGGGGAATGCATGAGTCGCGTGATCCGCGGCGGTTCCTGGTACTACAAGAGCGAGTATCTGGGCTCGACCATTCGCGCCGGAAGCGGTGTCGTCGATATCGGCAATAGCGACGGCGTTCGCGTTGTCAGGACCTTGCCCTGAGACGAAGTGAACGCGACCGGATCTGAAGATAATTGTCCGATCAGATCACACTGCTGTGGCGCCAGTTCGACGAGGGATGCGCCGCAATATTCTCCGAACCATAGCCTGTCCAAGGCGTCCATGGTGCCGCGCCGCGGCGCGGCAGCCCGCGGCCAATGACCATGAAAAAGGGGAACGGCAATACCCGCTATTTGCTACACTTATCGAGATTCCTGAATTCAAGTTCAATGGCTGGCCCTGGGTCAATGTAATTGGCAGGGCAGGTCAATATCAATCAGCGCCGACAGCGCTGTGCGCATCCAGCTTCGCCCCGATCCATTGGGACTCCAACAACGATGAGGAGCACATGATGACAGTCAAGAAAAAAGATACCGAAACCAAAGCAGGGCGCCGGAATTTTCTCGGTGGCGTCATCGCGTCCGGTGCGACGGCCGTCATGGCGCCGACTCTCGCCGGCGCTGCAGAGCCGGCAGCGTCCGGCCCCGCGAAGGCTAAGACAATGCCGCCGTCTGCCAAAACAGCGGCGAGTGAGACCGCCATACCGCCGGACATGGGGCATTCCGCCGGCGTGCCCGGCTCCGACTTCATGGTGGATGTCATCAAGTCGGTAGACATCAAGTACCTGCCGTCTAACTGCGCTTCCAGCTTTCGCGCCATCCACGAGTCGCTGATCAATTACGGCGGCAATACCAAGCCCGAGTTCCTCACCTGCATGCACGAGGAATCCGCAGTCGCCATGGCGCATGGCTATTTCAAGATCGCCGGCAAACCGCTGATCACTTTGTGCCATGGCACGGTGGGCCTGCAGCACGCCACCATGGGTGTCTATAACGCCTGGTGCGATCGCGTTCCACTGATCATCCTCGGCGGCAACGATATGGATGCCGCCCACCGCCCGCCGGGCGTGCCGACATTTCATGCCGCGCAGGACATCAATGCCATCGTGCGCGATTACACCAAGTGGGACGATACGCCGGTCTCGCTGCAGCATTTTTCGCAGTCCTTCGTGCGCGCCTACAAGATCGCGATGACGCCGCCCTACGGGCCTGTGGCCATTTCCCTCGACGCCGGCTTGCAGCAGGAACCGGTCAAGGAGCACGGTGAGAAGCTCTATATCCCGCGCTACGTGCCCACTTCGCCGCCTCAGGGCGACACGGGCGCAGTAAAGGAAGCGGCGCGACTCCTGGCCAATGCGACCAATCCGGTGATTGTCGTCGATCGTGCCGCACGCACGCCCGAAGGGATTCCGCTGCTGGTGCAACTTGCCGAACTCCTGCAGGCCAAGGTCTTCGACCAGGGGGGCCGCATGAACTTCCCCAAGACCCACTATCTCAGCAGCGGACCGGCCGCGATACCCGGTGCGGATGTCATCATCGGCATGGAGTTGTCCGACTTCTGGGGCACGGTCAATGCCTTCACCGACAACGCCGAGAACGGCGGCATCGGCGCGAATTCGACCAAGATCAAGCCGGGCACCAAGCTGATCAGCATCAGCTCCGTTGATCTCAACACCAAGTCCAATTACCAGGACTTCCAGCGCTACCAGGTCATCGACGTGCCGATGGCCGCCGATGCCCAGGCGACGCTGCCGGCGCTGATCGAAGCCGTGAGGTCAGCGATTCCCAACTCCGCCAAGGATGCGATTGCCAAGCGTGGCGAGGCCGCGAAAAAGTCTTATGCCGAGGTCAAGCTGCGTGCAAGGCAGGAAGCTGCAGTGGGCTGGGATGCGAGCCCCATCAGTACGGCGCGCGTGGTAATGGAAACCTACGCCCAAATCAAGGACCTCGACTGGTCACTGGTTGCCGCCGAGAGCCCCGGCTTCAATTGGCCGCAGCGTCTGTGGCCGATGGAGAAATACCACCATTGGCTAGGCCGCTCAGGCGGCTACGGCGTGGGCTACGGTTCGCCGGCCGCGATCGGTGCGGCGCTGGCCAACCGCGACCTCGGCCGCTTCTCGGTCAGCTTCCAGCCAGACGGCGATTTGATGTACGCCCCCGGTGTGCTGTGGACCGCAGCCAAACACAAGATTCCGCTGCTGTCGGTGATGATCAACAACCGCGGCTATCATCAGGAAGTCATGCACGTGCAGCGCCTGTCCAATTTCCGCAACCGCAAGGTCAACCTGGGCGGTGACATGGGGCCGGTGGGCACCAGCATCATGAATCCGGACATCGAGTACCACAAGCTGGCGGAGTCGATGGGCTGGTGGGCCAAGGGCCCGATCAAGGATCCGGCGCAGCTGGCATCGGCAATCAAGGAAGCGGTGGCGGTGGTGAAATCAGGCCAGCCTGCCTTGCTCAATGTCTGGACGCAGCCGCGCTAAAGGGAGATCACAAAGATGACATCAATTCGTTTCATTGCGCCGATGGCGCTGGCCATTATCCTCGCCTCGAATGGTGCATTCGCGGCCTCTGCGGAAGAAGGAAAAACCGCCTACGTCAAGAATGGTTGCTGGGGCTGCCACGGCTTTGTCGGCCAGGGAGGGAGTGCGGGTCCGAAGCTCGCACCGGATCCCAAGCCTCTTGATTTCATGGCAGCGTTCATACGGCACACCAATGGAACCATGCCGCCGTATTCCGAGAAAATTCTGTCAGTCGAGGATCTTGCCAGCATCCACGCCTACCTGCGTTCCATTCCCAAGTCGGCTGACGCCAAGAGTATTCCCTTGCTCAACTGAACCTGAAAAGGAGCGGCCGGTCGATTCCGTTTGCCCAGACCGGTCGCTCCAGAACCAGGATTCACGGCGTGTTAGTGGTCCGCAAACCATCTTATCCTTGTCTTCGCGCCAGCCAGTCGCCGAATTCTCTCTGTTGCAACGGGGTCATGAACAGGCCTGACTTGCTGCGCCGCCAGAGGATGTCATCAAGCGTCTGCGCCCATTCCTCTGCGATGAAATATTCGACCTCACGTTCATACAAGCCGCCGCCGAAATCCCTGCCCAGATCTGCAACAGACTTTGCATCGCCGATCACCCTTTCGCCGAGGCTGCCGTGGCGTCGCGCCAGCCTCTCCAGCCAGGCGGGCGGCAGGGATGGATGATTCCCTTGCAGTCTTGCGACGAGTTCCTTCTGCGTGGTGAAATCGCCGCCGGGAAGCGGCTGGGTGTCGGTCCATGCCGGCCCCATTTTGGGAAACCAGGGCGAGAGCCTGGCAAGGGCCGCTTCTGCGAGTCTGCGGTAGGTGGTGAGTTTGCCCCCGAATACCGAAAGCGCCGGCACTTTGCCCGTGCTGTCGAGGACGAAGGTGTAATCGCGGCTCACCGCCGAGGGATTGTTCTGGCCGTCGTCATGCAGCGGCCGCACGCCGCTGTAGCTCCAGACGATGTCCTTTGCTTTGACTTCTTCCCGGGTGAAGCGGCTGGCGGCGCGGCAAAGGTAGAGGATCTCCTCGGTGGATATGCCTGTCGCTTCAGGCATCTCGGCCCTGACGTCGGTGGTGCCTATGAGGGTGAATTGCTCCTCGAAGGGCAGGAGGAAGACCACGCGCCTGTCGCCCAGTTGCAGGATGAAGGCATGGTCGCCCTGATAAAGCCTGGGCACAACGATATGGCTGCCCTTGACGAGTTGGACGCCATCCTTTTTCCCCGTCCCGGCGGGCAGGGCGTCTATCACTTCGGCGACCCAGGGGCCCGCGGCATTGACCAGAGCGCGGGCGAAGACCTCCCTTCTGCCGCCGGCATCCTCCAGCGTCGCATGCCATAGTCCGTTCTCCCTTCGGGCCCCCAGGAAGCGCGTTCGCGGGCAGATGGCGGCCCCCAGGAGATGCGCGGCCCTGGCGTTCGCCAGGACCAGGCGCGCATCGTCTACGGTGACGTCGGAATAGACGAAACCTTTCTTGTAAGCCGCCTGCAGCGCCTGCCCCATGGGCGAACGCGACAGGTCTATTGCCGTGGAGCCCTGCAGGGTGAGCCTTCTCGAGAGGCGGCCTAAGCTGTCGTAGAGCAGCAGGCCCAGCCGAATCATCCATGCCGGCCGCAAGGACGGGACATGGGGCATGACGAAGCGAAGGGGGCGGGCGAGATGCGGGGCGATCTTGAGCATCACTTCGCGCTCGGCCAGCGCCTCGGCGACCAGGCGGAACTCATGGTATTCCAGATAGCGCAGACCGCCGTGGATCATTTTGCTGCTGGCCGACGAGGTGGCACCGCCCAGGTCGCCCTGCTCGCAGACGAGAACAGAAAGCCCGCGGCCGGCGGCATCGCGGGCGATGCCGGCGCCGTTGATGCCGCCGCCGACGATCAGGAGATCAATGACTGCCATGACGCAAAGATAACATTAAGCATGCCATAGCGGCATCCGGGCTTGAATTCGTCCATGCTAACCCCATGTAGTTGGCATTGATTTAACTTTGGACAGCCGCCATGCGCTTCGATAAATTCACCACCATGCTGCAGCAGGCCCTGGCCGATGCCCAAAGCATCGCCGTCGGTAACGACCAGCAGTTCATAGAGCCACAGCATCTGCTCCTGGCCCTCATCAACCAGACCGATGGCGGCACGGCAGCGCTCTTGGCGCGTGCCGGCACCAATGTGGCGCCGCTCAAGGCCGCGCTGGACAAGTCCCTTTCCCGCCTGCCCAAGGTGAGTGGCCATGGCGGCGAGGTCTCCATCGGCCGCGATCTGTCCAATCTGCTCAATGTCACCGACAAGGAGGCGCAGAAGGCGGGCGACCAGTTCATCGCCTCGGAGATGTTCCTGCTCGCCCTGACCGCCGACAAGGGCGAGACCGGCAAGCTCCTGAAGGAGCATGGCACAAACAGGGCGGCGCTGGAGCAGGCGGTCAAGGCCGTGCGCGGCGGCCAGAACGTCGGCAGCCAGGAGGCCGAGGGCAGTCGCGAGGCGCTGAAGAAATACACCACGGACTTGACCGAGCGCGCAAGAGCGGGCAAGTTGGATCCCGTGATCGGCCGCGACGACGAGATCCGCCGGGCCATCCAGATCCTGCAGCGGCGCACCAAGAATAATCCTGTGCTGATCGGCGAACCGGGCGTGGGCAAGACCGCCATCGTCGAAGGGCTGGCGCAGCGCATCATCAACGACGAGGTGCCCGAGACCCTGAAGGGCAAGCGCGTGTTGTCGCTCGACATGGCGGCACTCCTGGCCGGCGCCAAGTATCGCGGCGAGTTCGAGGAACGCCTGAAATCCGTGCTGAAGGAGATTGCCCTGGACGAGGGGCGCATCATCGTCTTCATCGATGAACTGCACACCATGGTCGGCGCCGGCAAGGCCGAGGGCGCCATCGACGCCGGCAACATGCTGAAACCTGCCCTGGCGCGCGGCGAACTGCATTGCATCGGCGCGACGACGCTGGACGAATACCGCAAGTACATCGAGAAGGATGCCGCGCTCGAACGCCGCTTCCAGAAGGTGCTGGTGGACGAGCCCTCGGTCGAGTCCACCATCGCCATCCTGCGCGGCTTGCAGGAGAAGTACGAGCTGCACCACGGCGTGGACATCACCGACCCGGCCATCGTCGCAGCCGCCGAACTCTCGCATCGCTACATCACCGACCGCTTTCTGCCCGACAAGGCGATCGACCTGATCGACGAGGCGGCCTCGCGCATCAGGATGGAAATCGATTCCAAGCCCGAGGTCATGGACAAGCTCGACCGCCGCCTGATCCAGTTGAAGATAGAACGCGAGGCGGTGAAAAAGGAGAAGGACGAGGCTTCGCAAAAGCGCTTCAAGATGATTGAGGAAGAGATCAGCAAACTCGAGCGCGAATACGGTGATTTCGATGAGGTCTGGAAGGCCGAGAAGGCGCAGGTGCAAGGCTCGCAGCACATCAAGGAAGAGATAGACAAGCTCAAGCTGCAGATGGACGAGGCCCGGCGCCGCGGCGACTGGCAGGGCATGAGCGAATTGCAGTACGGCAAATTGCCGCAGCTGGAGGCGCAGCTGAAACAGGCTGATACGGCTGGGGCCAACGCCGCCGACAAGCGCTTCAAGCTCTTGCGCACGCAGGTGGGAGCCGAGGAGATCGCGGAAGTGGTCTCGCGCGCCACCGGTATCCCGGTCTCCAAGATGATGCAGGGCGAGCGCGACAAGCTTCTGGCCATGGAAGGAAGCCTGCACAGGCGCGTGGTCGGCCAGGACGAGGCGGTGCGCATGGTCTCGGACGCCATCCGTCGCTCGCGCGCCGGGCTCTCGGAAGAGAACCGGCCCTACGGTTCCTTCCTCTTCTTAGGCCCCACAGGCGTGGGCAAGACGGAACTGTGCAAGGCGCTGGCCGAGTTTCTCTTCGACGCCGAAGACCATCTGATCCGGATAGACATGAGCGAGTTCATGGAAAAGCATTCCGTGGCGCGGCTCATCGGTGCGCCGCCCGGTTATGTCGGTTACGAGGAGGGCGGCTATCTCACCGAGCAGGTGAGAAGAAAGCCTTATTCGGTGATCCTTTTCGACGAGGTCGAGAAGGCGCACCCGGATGTGTTCAACGTGCTCCTGCAGGTGCTGGACGATGGCCGCATGACCGACGGCCAGGGTCGTACCGTGGACTTCAAGAATACGGTGATCGTGATGACCTCGAATCTCGGCAGCCAGATGATCCAGCAGATGTCCGGCGACGACTACCAGGTGATAAAGCTCGCCGT
Source organism: uncultured Sterolibacterium sp. (assembly GCA_903930535.1). Taxonomy (GTDB): domain Bacteria; phylum Pseudomonadota; class Gammaproteobacteria; order Burkholderiales; family Rhodocyclaceae; genus CAIYYX01. The sequence goes on from CAIYYX010000211.1 coordinate 23,232, forward strand.
GATGGCGGAGGTGAAGGGCTTCTTCCGCCCGGAGTTCATCAACCGCATCGACGAAATGGTGGTGTTCCACGCCCTGGACGAGAAGAATATCGCGGCCATCGCCAGGATACAGCTTACCTATCTGGAGAAGCGGCTGGCCAGGCTGGAGATGAAACTGGAAATCTCCGATGCTGCGCTCGCTGAACTCGCCGCCGCCGGCTTCGATCCTGTGTTCGGCGCGCGCCCCTTGAAGCGCGCCATCCAGGAGCGGATAGAGAACCCCCTGGCGAAGCAGATTCTCGAGGGGAAGTTCGCCGCAGAAGACACCATTATTGTCGACGCCAAGCGCGGATCGATCAGTTTCGAGAAACGCTAACGGACTTTCGTCATTGCGAGGAGCGCAGCGACGCGGCAATCTCCCGATGTCTGAAGCAGTCTTCGAGATGGTCGTTCACCAGCCCCACGGCCTGCATCAGGGAGTAGCAGATGGTGGAGCCGACGAACTTGAAGCCGCGCCGCGCGAGGTCCTTCGACAGGGCGTCGGAGAGCGGCGTCTTCGCAGGCAGTTCTGCAGGCGTGCGCCAGCGATTGACGATGGTCTTGCCGTCGACTGCGCGCCACAGGTAGGCATCGAAGCTGCCGAACTCCTGCTGCACCGAGAGGAAAGCGCGCGCATTGATGACTGCCGCATTGACCTTGAGGCGGTTCCTCACGATGCCGGGGTCGGCCAGCAACGCGGCGATTTTCGCATCATCGTAGCGGGCCACCTTGGCCGGATCAAAGCCGTCGAAGGCGGCGCGGTAGTTTTCGCGCTTTCTCAGTATGGTGATCCAGGAGAGGCCTGCCTGCGCTCCTTCGAGGATCAGGAACTCGAACAGGGCGTTCTCCTCATGCACTGCCGCGCCCCACTCGGCATCATGGTAGGCGACATAGAGCGGGTCTGTCCCGCACCAGTGGCAGCGACTGAGTTGACGCTTCAATTCAACGCCAGCACACCGCGCTTCAAGCCGGGGTCCTCGGGGTGCTGGGAGAGAATGAAACCCAGGGCCGAGACGAACTTGATCATGCGCCGGTTATCGGCCAGGAAGTCGCCGGTCATGACCTTGAGGCCGCGCCTCCTGGCCGACTCTATCAGAAGAGCCATCAGGCGGCCTGCCAGTCCCTTGCCCTGCCAGGCATCAGCGACGACGATGGCGAATTCGCAGGACTCGCCGTCTGGATTGGTGGCATAGCGCACCACGCCGACTTCCACTTGGTGCCCGTCTTCGTCAATCGTGGCGACGAAGGCCATTTCCCTATCGTAGTCGATTTGGGTGAGGCGAATCAGCTGCGACTGCCCCAGTTCGCGAATGGTGTTCATGAAACGGAAATACTTGCTCTCCGCCGACAGCTCCTTGACGAACTCCTGCTCCAGATTGGCGTCTTCCGGCATGATGGGGCGTATGGTCACTATTCTGCCGTCCGCGGTCTGGTAGGTCACCGTCTGGTGCGAAGGATAGGGATGGATCGCCATGTGGTCGTAGCGACCGATGTTGGGGGCGATTTTCGCGATCACGATGCGGCAGTCGACTGCCACGGCGCCTTGCTCGTCTACCATCAGCGGATTGATTTCCAGGCGCTCTATCCAGGGCAGTTCGCAGACCATTTCCGAGACGCGCAGCAATACCTCCTCGACCGCCGCCATGCTGGCCGGCGGAATATGGCGCAAGGCTTCGAGACAGGAAATTGCGCGCGCAGAATGGAACATGTCGGCGATCAGGAAGCTGTTCAAGGGCGGCAGTGCGACGGCACGCTCGCGCCCGGCTTCGATGCCGGTGCCGCCGGGGCCGAGGGTGATGAAGGGTCCGAAGATGTCGTCCTGTGCTATGCCTATCATCAGTTCCCGGCCATTGCGCTTGATGACCATAGGCTCGATGCTGATGCCATTGATCACCGCCTGCGGTTGGCTTAGTTTCACATCGTCCAGAATCTCCCGGTAGGCTTCCTGCACCGCGGCCAGCGTGGCGAGATTCAGCCGCACGCCGCCTACCTCAGACTTGTGGGCGATTTGCAGAGAGTCGATCTTCATCACCACCGGCAGGCCGATTTCCTGCGCCAGCACCTTCGCCTCGGCTGCCGAGTGCGCCACCATGGCTTGCGCGATGGGAATATGGAAAGCCGCCAGAAGCGCCTTGGACTCCATTTCGCCCAGTGTCTTGCGGCCATCGGCAAGCGCGGTCTCTATCAACAGTCTGGCGCTCTCCAGCCTCGGCGGCACAGAGTCGGAGTGCGGAGCCGGCGTTTGCATCAAGAGCTTCTGGTTGCGGTAGTAGCTGGAAATATGCGAGAACAGTTGCACTGCCGGTTCGGGCGTGCGGAAGGTGGGGATGGCCGCGCCCTTGAACAGCAGTCTTGCTTCGCGCACCTGCTCCTCGCCCATCCAGCAAGTGACCAGAGGCTTGTCCGTTTTTTGCGCGAGCTCGATCACGGTGCGTGCCACCTGGGTCGGGTCGGTCATCGCCTGCGGCGTGAGGATGATGAGCACACCATCGACGTTGGCGTCGCCGATGCAGGCTTCGAGCGTGGCGGCGTAGCGCGCCGGATCGGCGTCGCCGACGATGTCGAGCGGATTGGATTTCGACCAGATGGGCGGCAGGATGTCGTTGAGTTTCTTGCTTGTGACCGGGGTGAGTCTGGCCAGAGGGACATCGATGTCGGCGGCGTGATCGGCCGCCATCACGCCGGGCCCGCCGCCGTTGGTGATGATGGCGAGACGGTTGCCGCGGGGACGGAAGTGCGAAAACAGCGCCTGCGCCGCGGCGTACATCTGGCCGACCGTGGACAGGCGGACCACGCCGGCACGGCGCAAGGCGGCGTCGAAGACGTCGTCGGCGCCGACCACGGCCCCGGTGTGGGAGTGCACCGCCTTTTCCCCCGCCGGGTGGCGGCCGACCTTGATCAGGAGCACCGGCTTGCAGCGTGCTGCGGCGCGCAAGGCGCTCATGAAGTGGCGCGCGTTCCGGATGCCCTCGATGTAGAGAAAAATGTTTTCCGTCTTGGGGTCGGAGACCAGGTAATCGAGGGTTTCGCCAAAATCGACATCGCTCGAAGTCCCCAGCGAAATGACGCTGGAAAAGCCTACGTTGTTGGGCAAGGCCCAGTCGACGATGGCGGCGCAAAGCGCGCCGGACTGCGAGATCAGGCCGATGGTGCCAGGATTCGCGCTGCCATTGACGAAGGTCAGGTTGATGCCGCTTCCCGGGCGCATGATGCCCAAGGAATTGGGGCCGAGCAGGCGCAGCTTGTGGGTTCGGGCATGGTCTAAAGCGGCGCGCTCCAGAGCCACTCCGTCGTTGCCTGCCTCGGAAAAGCCGCCCGGAATGATGATTGCATTCCTCGCGCCGGCAAGGCCGCAGGCCCTGATGATGGCCGGCACCGTCGCAGCCCGGGTGCAGATGACGGCGAGATCGAGGCGTTGCGGAATTTTTCCGACGGAGGGGAAGCAAGGCTGGCCGAAGACGGTCTTGTGCCGGGGATTGACGAAATACAGGCGACCCTTATAGCCCGAGTCGAGCATGTTGCGGGCCAGGGTGTTGCCTATCGAGGACGGAGTCTCCGATGCGCCGATGATGGCGACCGACTGGGGTTCGAACAGCGGGGAGAGGTAGTGTTGTTCGTGATTCATGGTGTTCTTCTCGGCGTATATCCTTTGCCGCTTGAGGAAGGCGGGGAAGCAAAGGTGTATTATTTCACTTATTGCAGTGCAGCAGGGGTGTCAATGGATTCTGTCGAGCATTCGAGCCGGAGCAGCCTGGCGCTTGCCGCCCTGGGCGTGGTGTATGGCGATATCGGCACCAGTCCGCTTTATGCCATGAAGGAAATCTTCGCAGGCTCGCACCATCCGGTGCCGATCACGCCAGACAACGTCCTGGGCATTCTCTCGCTGATCTTCTGGGCACTGATGATTGTCGTCACGGTGAAGTATGTGTCCTTCATCATGCGCGCCGACAACAAGGGCGAAGGCGGCATCATGGCGCTGATGGCCCTGGCCTTGCGTCCGGCCGAGGAAGGGTCGCGCCGCCGCCTTGTGATTCCGATCCTGGGGCTGTTCGGCGCAGCGCTTTTTTACGGCGAGAGCGTGGTGACGCCGGCCATCTCGGTACTATCGGCAGTGGAAGGGCTGGAGATCGCGACTCCAGCCCTGAAAACCTACGTGATCCCGGTCACCCTGGGCGTGCTGCTGGTGCTGTTCGTTTTCCAGAAGAAGGGCACGGCGGGACTAGGCGCGTTGTTCGGTCCGGTGATGATGCTGTGGTTCGCCACCCTGGCGGTTCTGGGCGTCATCAATATTGCCGCCACACCAGGAGTACTGCTGGCGCTCGACCCCTTTCACGGCCTGTCTTTCCTGGGCACCCATCCGGTCATCGGTTTCTTTTCCCTGGGCGGCGTCGTGCTGGTGCTGACCGGAACCGAGGCGCTCTATGCAGACATGGGCCACTTCGGTCGATCGCCGATCCAACTCGCCTGGTTCGGCATGGTGCTGCCGGCCTTGGTGCTCAACTATTTCGGCCAGGGTGCCTTGCTCTTGCAGGACGCCAAGGCGATCGAGAATCCCTTCTACCTCCTGGCACCGAACTGGGCGCTTTATCCCCTGGTGGCGCTGGCGACGGTGGCGACGGTGATCGCTTCACAGGCGGTGATTTCAGGCGCTTATTCGGTGACGCAGCAGGCGATTCAACTCGGCTATTCGCCGCGTCTCGAGGTGCAACACACCTCGGACCGCGAGATCGGCCAGATCTATCTGCCGGGCATCAACTGGACGCTGCTCATCGCCGTGGTCGCCCTGGTTCTTGGCTTCGGTTCATCGACCAATCTCGCCGCTGCCTATGGCACGGCCGTGACCGGCACGATGCTGATCACCAACATCCTGGCCTTCTGCGTGACCCGCTGGCTGTGGCATTGGGGATGGTGGCGGGCCATCCTCGGCGCTCTGCCCTTCGTCCTCATCGACATTGCCTTTTTTTCCGCAAACCTCGTCAAGATTGTCGACGGCGGCTGGTTTCCGCTGCTCTTCGGTCTCGGCGTTTTTCTCCTGCTCTCGACCTGGAAGCGGGGAAGGCGGCTGCTCTATCTGCGTCTGGAAAAGGATGCGATCGATCTCAAGTCATTCATCGGCAGCCTCTCCCTGGGCGGGACGACGCGGGTTCCGGGAACGGCGGTGTTTATGACGCACAATCCTGACGGCGTACCGCAGGCGCTCTTGCATAGCCTCAAGCACTACAAGGTGATTCACGAACGCATGCTGATGCTGACCGTCAAGGTACTCGATGTGCCGCGCGTGCCCACCGCACAGCGGGTGACGGTAGAGGCGCTTTCCCATGGTTTCTGGCGGGTCAAGGTGTATTACGGTTTCATGGACCAGCCCGACCTGCCGCACGCGCTCGAGTGGTGTGCAGAACAGGGCCTGGACATCGACATGATGGACACTTCATTCTTCCTCGGCCGCGAGACATTGATTCCCAGCCTGGATTCGGAAATGGTTTTATGGCGGGAGAAACTGTTCATCGCCATGTTCAGGAACGCCGGCAGTGCCACCAACTTCTTCAAACTGCCGGCAAACCGCGTCATCGAACTCGGCTCCCAGGTGGTGCTGTGACCGATATCCACCCGCATCAACTCTCCACACCCTCTGCCTGGGTCAAGCGTTTTGCGCCCTTGATTCAGGAGGGCGGTGCGGTGCTCGATCTGGCCTGCGGTGGCGGCCGTCACGCGCGGCTCTTGGCCGGCATGGGGTATTCCGTCGATGCGGTCGATCGCGATGAAGCCCTCTTGGCTAACCTCCAGGGCATTGCCGGTATCAGCACGCTTTGCGCCGATCTCGAGGGCGGGCCATGGCCTTATGGCGGACGCGTCTTCAGTGGCATCGTCGTGACCAACTATCTATGGCGACCGCTTTTGCCGCTGCTGTTTGCTTCCCTGGATAAGGGCGGGGTGCTCATTTACGAGACCTTCATGCTCGGCCACGAGCGCTTCGGCAAGCCTTCCAATCCGGCCTTTCTGCTGCGGCCGAACGAACTGCTCGATGTCGTGCGCTCCCGCCTGACGGTGACCGCCTTCGAGCAGGGGGAGGTAGGAGCGGCCTTGGCCGCGGAATCACCCGGAGAGGTGATGATGGAGCCGCGGCCGTCGGCGGTGCAGCGTATTTGCGCGCAGCGCGGCGAGGTGGGGCTGTTGCCTACGTTGCCATGATTTCGCCAGCCAGCTCAGCCATGCGCTCGGGCGACAAGTCGTCGGTCGCGATGATGCGTGCCTGCGACAGTCCGGCATAGTTGTTCGCCTGCGAACGCCGGTAGAGCGGGTCGTAGTGGATCTCCAGGAGTTCTGTCACCAGCTCTCGAAACCTCCCACCCTGGACCAATTCGGTCCAGCGGCCAAGGGTTTCATTGCTTTGCAGTCCGCGCAGTTGTTCCAGCCTTTCCATCAGCCAGGCAGGATCTGCGAGGAAATAGTTGTAGTCGCGGAGCAGGAAATCGATGCGCGCCGCGGTTGTGGCCTCGATGTGCAGGACGGGGGCAGCGCGTATCATCGCCAGCAGGGTGTCGGGCAGCTGGACGCTGCCAATCCTGCGGCTCTCCGCCTCGACGAAGACCGGCCGGTCGGCACAGAAGCATGAAAGTGCCTGGTGGATGCGCGACTCGAACATCCTTTGCGAGGGCTGTATCGTGTTCGGCAGTTGGCCCAGCACAGAGCCCTTGTGCCCGGCGAACTCCTCCAGATGCAGCACTTGCGCTCCCTGGCTTGCCAGCGCTTCCAGCAGGCGGCTCTTGCCGCTGCCGGTGGCGCCGCCGACGATGCGATAGCGAAAGTATTGCGGGCGCGTCGCCAGTCCTTCCAGGACATGGCGGCGCCACGCCTTGTAGCCGCCTTCCAGGCGCTGCGCGTCCCAGCCGATCTGGCGCAGGATATGGGTGAAGGCGCCGCTTCTTTGGCCGCCGCGCCAGCAATAGACCAGGGGCCGCCAGTCGCGCGGTTTTTCCAGGAAAAGGCGTTCGATGTGGGTGGCGATGTTCTGCGCCACCCAGACCCCGCCGATTTTTCTCGCGGCGAAAGGGGATGACTGCTTGTAGAGTGTGCCGACGCGGGCGCGCTGTTCGTCGTCGAGGACAGGGCAGCTCATCGCGCCCGGCAGGTGATCGTCTTCATACTCGCCGGGGGAGCGGGCGTCTATGATCTCGTCAAACCCGGCCAATTGTGCTACGGTTGCGGCCCCTGAATGCTTCATAAAACCTCACCACACTCTGTGTCCGTAGCCAAAATGGTAGACATCAAACTGACACAATTCTCTCATGGTGGCGGCTGCGGCTGCAAAATCTCGCCTGCCGTACTCAAGGAGATCCTCGCCCAGTCGCCACTTTCCGCGCTGCCCAAGGAACTCCTGGTGGGCACGGAGACTTCCGATGATGCCGCGGTCTACCAGATCAACGCCGAACAGGCCATCGTTGCCACCACGGACTTTTTCACGCCCATCGTCGATGACCCGCGCGATTTCGGCCGCATCGCAGCCGCCAACGCGCTCTCCGACGTCTATGCGATGGGAGGCAAACCCATTTTCGCGCTGGCCGTGGTCGGCATGCCGCTCGCCAAGCTTCCCGTCGAGGTCATTCGCGAGATCCTCGCGGGTGGTGCCGAGATTTGCGCGAAGGTAGGCATTCCCATCGCCGGCGGCCATTCGATAGACGTCGCCGAACCGATCTATGGCCTGGTCGCCCTGGGGCTGGTTCATCCTGCGCGGGTCAAGAAGAACAGCGATGCAAGAGACGGGGACATCCTGATCCTGGGCAAGCCGCTGGGCATAGGCATACTGAGCGCGGCGTTGAAGAAGGGCCTTCTGACAAGCGCCGGCTATGCAGAGATGATGCGGCTGACGACGCAACTCAACACCCCTGGCACCGCGCTCTCGGGGATGGCGGGTGTGCATGCCGTCACCGATGTCACGGGCTTTGGCCTCGCCGGCCATCTGCTGGAGATCTGCCGCGGTTCTGCGCTCGCGGCGGAGGTGGATTTCGCCAGCCTGCCCCTCATAGCCGAGGCCTTGAAGCGGGTGCAGGAGGGCATCTGCACCGGTGCTTCGACGCGCAACTGGAGCAGCTTCGGCAGCGACGTGGAACTGGACGGCGAAGAATGGCAGCAGAAACTCATCACCGACCCCCAGACCAGCGGCGGTCTGCTGGTGGCCTGTGCGCCTGAGTCCGTCATCGACGTGATGAGTGAATTCGAGCGCGATGGTTTTTCCCCGGCGGTGATAGGCCGCATGGTGTCGGGCAATCCGCGGCTCAGGATTTCCTGAGCAGAGGCAGGAGAGCCCGCCAGACATTGTCCAGCATGAGAGTCTGGGTTGCGGCCGTGGGATGGAGGCCGTCGTCCTGGAAGGCGTCGCGCTTGTCGGCGAAGCCCGCGAACAGGAAGGGCAGGAATGCGATTCTGTGGCTCTTCGCCAGACCGGCATAGACTTTGGCGAAATCTTCAGAGTATTTCACGCCATAGTTGGGCGGCAGTCTCATGCCGATCAGAAGCACCTTTGCGCTTCCGGCCTGCCTGATCATGGCGTCGAGGTTTGACCGCATCTCTCTCAGCGGCAAACCCCTCAAGCCATCGTTGGCGCCCAGGGCAATGATGACGATGGCCGGCTCGAACTGCTTGAGCGCAGGTCCCAGGCGGGCCGCCCCGCCGCTGCTGGTCTCGCCGCTGATGCTGGCGTTGGCGACCTGGTAGGGGTAGTGTTCATCGGCGAGGCGCCGGGCAAGGAGTGTTGGCCAACTCTGTGCCTGATTGATGCCGAAGCCGGCGGAGAGGCTGTCGCCGAATACGAGGATAGTCTGCGCAGCATGGCTGAAGTTGCAGGCAGAGATGAATAGGAAAACCAGCAGGGCTCTTGGCATGACGAATGTTTCCAGCAGTATCGAACCGGTGATCGAGGCCGTCCTCCTAGGCAAGGAGGTCGCCAGCGGTGCAGGCCGACTCACGATTTTGCACCAGATTTCCTTTCGCGTCATGGCGGGCGAGGCCGTGGCCATCGTCGGCGCGAGCGGCTCGGGCAAGTCTACGCTCCTGGGTCTCCTGGCCGGCCTCGATCTGCCGTCCGATGGCAAGGTGGTTCTGGCCGGGCAGGATCTTGCGACCCTGGACGAGGATGAGCGCGCCGCCCTGCGCGGTCGCCTGCTCGGCTTCGTGTTCCAGTCCTTCCAGCTTCTGCCGGCCCTGACCGCCCTGGAGAACGTCATGCTGCCTCTGGAACTGGCAGGAAGCATTGATGCGAAGATCATCGCGCAGGAGATGCTCAACCGCGTCGGCCTGGCCGAGCGCATCGCTCATTACCCCAAGCATCTCTCCGGCGGCGAGCAGCAGCGCGTCGCGCTCGCCCGCGCCTTCGCCGTCAGTCCGCAACTCCTCCTGGCGGACGAGCCGACCGGAAACCTCGACGCCGCCACGGGCAGCCAGATCATCGAGCTGATGTTCGCGATGAATGCGGAGAGGGGTACCACACTGCTTCTCGTCACCCACGACGAGACGTTGGCCAGACGCTGCAACAGGGTGCTGCGCCTAGTCGGCGGACGACTGGAGTAGGTAGGCCTTCAGCCCGACTGCCGTTATCGGCCTGAAGGCCTACCTACAGCGCATCTTGCTGCACTCACGCCGCTTCTCACCGCAGATTCAATCGTCGCAGGATAGTCCGACGCGACATAGTCGCCGGCAAGCAACAGACCTGGCAGCGCGGTCTGAGTCTTTGGCCTTGCCAATCCCGGAACGCAGGAGAAGGTGGCGCGTTTTTCCGTGATCACCTGAGACCAGACAGGCTCAGGCAGATGCTTCACCATCCCGGCAATCTCCGCATGGATTGCCGCGGCGAGTTGTTCATTCGACAACTCACCATGCCGACCACGGGCGCTGATGACTGCGGCGAACAATCCTGCCGGTCCTCCCAACTGGCCGCGGTCAATCAGCCATTGCATGTGGCCGCCGGCGTGCCCCAGCATGGGCAGGGACAGGCTTGCCTGTCCCGGATAGGCGAGGTAACAGGTGACTATGGGTTCCCAGTCCAGGGACGCGATGCTTGTTTTCAGGCTCTCCAGCCCCGGCAGTCCATCGATCAGGGCTTGCAGATGATAGGGAGCGACTGCCGCGATGACCTGGCTGAACGGGCCGTGCTCCGTGGTTGAATCGTGCAGGATGTAGCCATGCGCATCACGAGAAATGTTTTTTATCGCAGTGCCGCAGATGAGGCTTCCGCCTTTGGCTTCTACGAAGCGCGCGGCGGCTTCGGGGAACAGCGCGCCAAGATCGACCCTGGGCAGCATCAGGTCGCTGGCATGGCGACCGGACGCCAGGCTGTCGCGCAAGACATTTAGAAATACCTGTGCCGAGGCGGTGATGGCCGGCGTGTTCAAGGCCGAGATGCACAGCGGTTCCCAGAGGAATTCGCGCAGCCTTTGCGGCTGATGATATTGGTCGAGGAGATTGCTGACGCGGGTGTCTTCTTCCAAGTGGAAACCGATCTTCCCGAGGCCTCTCATGAACCGAATCGCCGCGAACTTTTCGGCAAGCGTGAGGCCGCGCGCGAATAGCAGCCCGGCCATGAGGTGAAACGGTGCCGGCAGCGGCGCGGCGCGGATAGACAATTCACCGGGATAGCTAAGGGTGAGCGGCAGTCGCAGAAGCAGGCGATCTGGGTTGGCGCCGACTTGCCGCAGCAGCCGCAGGGTTTCGCTGTAGGCGCCGATGAGGATGTGCTGGCCATTATCGACCCTGACGCCGTGGAGATCGAGCCCGCGGGCGCGCCCGCCCAACACCCGCGAGGATTCGAATACCGTTGCCGGGAGGCCATGCGCAGCGAGTTCAGCCGCCGCCGCCATGCCGGCATAGCCCGCGCCTATGATGGCGATACGCGGCAAGCTATTCACCGCGCAGCCTTCACGCCCTGATCCAGGTCCACCAGGCGAGCCAGAGCTTGTTCACCGGCGAAAGAGAAGTTCGACGGTCGAGGACGCGCGAGCCGTTGCGCTTGATCTTGGCGAGCAAGGCGCGGTAGATCGCCGCCATCGCCAGGCCGGCGCGCTGCGCCTTGCGGTCGGAACTTGGCAGCAGGGCCAATGCCTGAACGTAGGTGGCTTCGGCGCGCTCGATCTGGAATTCCATCAGCCGCCGGAAATTATCCGTATAGCGTCCTTCCAGAATGTCGCCTGGCGCGACTGCGAAGCGCTGCAATTCGTCCTCGGGCAGATAGATGCGGCCGCGATTGCCATCCTCGCCGACGTCGCGAATGATATTGGTGAGTTGGAAGGCCAGTCCCAGATCATGGGCGTACTTCAGGGTATGCCTGTCCTGGTAGCCGAAGATTTCGGCGGCCAAGAGCCCCACCACGCTGGCGACGCGATAGCAGTAGAGATTGAGCGCCTTGAAGTCGGGATAGCGGTTCTGCAGGAGATCCATTTCCATGCCATCGATGATTTCCTGCAACTGTTCCTCGGGCAGATTGAAGCGGCGGATGGCTGTGGCCAGCGCCTGCGTCACCGGATGGCCGGGCCGGCCGGCGAATAGTGCGGCGATCTCGGTCCGCCACCAGGCCAGCTTGGCTCTTCCGAGTTCGGGCGCCAGGCACTCGTCTACGGCATCGTCGACCTCGCGGCAGAAGGCATAGAGGGCGGTGATGGCCTGGCGTCTTGCCGGTTCCAGGAACAGAAAACTGTAATAGAAGCTGGAGCCGCTGGCCGCGGCCTTCTGCTGGCAGTATTCGTCAGGACTGAGGGTCATCAAATGAGCGCTTTCGCCATCAGGATGGGCCAGTCCAGAGGTTTCAATTGCGGGCGGCGGCGGAAGACATCGTAATCGACGGCCTCGATTTTCTCCAGGATGCGCAAGCCGCCAGCGACGATCAGACGCAATTCGAGGCCGATGCGGCCGGGCAGGGTGCGGGTGAGCGGCGCGCCCGATAACATCAGGGCGCGGGTGCGCTGGACCTCGAAGGCGAGGAGCGATCGCCAGTTCGAGTCGGCCTTGCCTAAGGCGATCTGCGCCTCGGTTACCTTGAAACGTTGGAGATCCTCCTGCGGCAGATAAATGCGGCCGCGTGCCCAGTCCTGCCCAATGTCCTGCCAGTGGTTGATGAGTTGCAGGCTGGTGCAGATGGCATCCGACCAGATTAGTTGCTGTTCGCTCTCGGCGCGAAACAGCTTCAGCAGCAGGCGCCCGACGGGATTTGCGGAAAGGCGGCAATAGTCCTCGAGCTCGGAAAAGCTGAGATAGCGCTTCTTCACCACGTCCTGGCTGAAGGCATCGAGGAGGTTGAAAAACAGGGAAAGCGGCAGGTCATGGCCTCTTATGACAGGAGAAAGCCGGCGGAAGAGGGCGTTCTGGCTCGGTAGTCCTGCGGCAATCTGCTCCAGTTCTGTCCTGTATTCGGAGAGTCGGGAGAGGCGGGTGTGGTCATCGATATCCCCTTCGTCAGCAATGTCATCTGCGCTGCGGGCAAACCCGTAGATGGCGGTCACCGGCTCGCGCAGGCGGCGCGGCAGCAGCCAGGAAGCAACGGGGAAATTCTCGTAGTGGTCGACCGGCATCGATGATGGGGCAGGGGGGTGCGAGCGGCTGACAGTATAGAGGCGAATCGGGTAGAATGGATGGGAGGCAATGCTGTTGGCCAGGGGTGATTTTGACCAGGCGAGGGTGGCGGAATTGGTAGACGCACTGGATTTAGGTTCCAGCGCTGCAAAGCGTGGGGGTTCGAGTCCCCCCCTTCGCACCAGACCAATGTACCCATAGTCCCATTGAACAATAACTTTCAGTAGCAATCTCAAGGATTTTTCATGCAGATGAATCAGGAAAACACGGCCGCCAGCGCGCTCGAACGTCGCATAGACATGAGCCTGCCCCTGGCGGCGATCAACCAGGACGTGGAACAACGCCTGAAGAAGCTGTCGCGCACGGTGAAAATGGCCGGTTTCCGCCCGGGCAAGGTTCCCTTCAAGATGGTCGTGCAGCAGTACGGCAATCAGGTGCGCTCCGAGGCGATAGGCGCCGCGGTCGAGAAGGCTTTCGGCGAAAAAGTGCGCGAGCAGAAGTTGAATGTCGCCGGTTACCCACGCATCGAACCGAAGAGTGCGGCCGACGAGACCCAACTGGAGTTTTCCGCGGTATTCGAGGTCTATCCTGAAGTCGTCCTGGGCGACATCAGTGCGAGCGAGATCGAGAAGCCTGGTCTGACGGTGACCGATGCCGAGGTCGACAAGACCATCGCCGTGCTGCAGAAGCAACGCACCGGCTATGCGGCCATAGAACGCGCCGCCGCCGATGAGGACCGCGTCGTCATCGATTTCACGGGACGCAAGGACGGAGAGGTTTTCCAGGGCGGAGAAGGCAAGGATTATGCGATCGTGCTCGGCGCCGGCAAGATGCTCCCCGACTTCGAGGCGCAGCTTCTGGGCATGAAGGCCGGCGAGACCAAGACCTTTGATCTGACCTTCCCTGTCGAGTATCAGGCCAAGGACCTGGCCGGTCAGACGGTGCAGTTCGAGGTGGTGATGAAGGCCGTCGAGGCGCCGCAATTGCCGGAACTCGATGCGGAGTTCGCAAAAACGCTGGGCATCGCCGACGGCGATCTGGTCAAGATGCGCGACGAAGTCAGGACGAATCTCGAACGTGAAGTGAAGAAGCGCCTGCAGGAGAAGGTCAAGAACCAGGTGATGGAGGCCTTGCTGGCGGCCAATCCGATTACCGTTCCCAAGGCCCTGGTCGATGCAGAGTCGCGCCAGATGGCCGAGAACACCTTGCGCGACATGGAAGCGCGCGGCATGTCGGCGAAGAACATTCCGATCGAGCCTTCCTGGTTCACCGATCAGGCCAAGCGCCGCACCACCCTAGGGCTCATTCTCGCCGCACTGGTCAAGGAGAAGCAGCTTGCCGCCAAGCCCGAGCAGGTGCGCGCGGTGATAGACGATTTTGCTGCGACTTACGAGGACCCCTCCGAGGTGGTGCGCTGGTATTATTCACAGCCTGAGCGCCTGGGCGAAGCCGAGGGCCTGGTGATGGAGAACAACGTCGTGGATTGGGTTCTGGCCAATGCCAAGGTGACTGACAAGGCGATCGCCTTCGACGAACTCATGGGTAGCGAGAAATGAAACAGGATTGGGATCCCAGCATGCTTGGCATGATTCCCATGGTCATCGAGACCAGCGGCCGCGGCGAGCGTGCCTACGACATCTATTCGCGCCTGTTGAAAGAGCGCGTGGTGTTTCTGGTCGGCCCGGTCAATGATTCGACCGCCAATGTGGTGGTGGCGCAGCTCTTGTTCCTGGAGTCGGAAAACCCGGACAAGGACATCCATTTCTACATCAATTCGCCCGGCGGCTCTGTCACCGCAGGCATGGCGATCTACGACACCATGCAGTTCATCAAGTCCGACGTGTCCACGCTGTGCATCGGCCAGGCGGCGTCCATGGGCGCCTTCCTGCTCACGGCAGGCGCCAAGGGCAAACGCTTCGCGTTGCCGAACTCGCGCGTCATGATCCACCAGCCGATGGGCGGATTCCAGGGCCAGGCCTCCGACATCGAGATCCATGCCAAGGAGATCCTTTATCTCAAGCAAAGGCTCAACGAGTTGATGGCCAGGCACACCGGCCAGCCGATAGAACGCATCGAGCGCGATACCGACCGCGATAACTTCCTCTCGGCCACGGAGGCCGCAGCTTACGGCATCGTGGACAAGGTGCTGACCGAGCGCGAAGAAGCCGCAAAGTCAAAATAAGCAAAGTAAGGGAGAAACAGAAATGACGGAAAAGAAATCGGGCCCGGAAAAGCTGCTCTACTGTTCTTTCTGCGGCAAGAGCCAGCATGAAGTAAAGAAGCTCATCGCTGGACCTTCCGTCTTCATCTGCGACGAGTGCATCGATCTGTGCAACGACATCGTCAGGGACGAGGTCGCGGGCGAACAAAGCGGCAAGGATGTCAAGTCGGACCTGCCCACACCGAAGGAAATCTGCGCCATCCTCGACCAGTACGTGATCGGCCAGGAGTCGGCCAAGAAGACGCTTTCGGTGGCGGTGTACAACCACTACAAGCGCCTGAAGCACATCGCCAAGAACGAAAAGAAGGACGAGGTCGAACTCTCCAAGAGCAACATCCTCCTGATCGGCCCGACCGGTTCGGGCAAGACGCTGCTCGCCCAGACCCTGGCGCGGCTGTTGAACGTGCCCTTCGTGATGGCTGACGCGACGACCTTGACCGAGGCCGGCTATGTCGGCGAGGACGTCGAGAACATCATCCAGAAGCTTTTGCAGAAATGCGACTACGAGATCGAGAAGGCGCAGCAAGGCATCGTCTATATCGATGAGATCGACAAAATCTCGCGCAAATCGGACAACCCTTCCATCACCCGCGACGTCTCCGGCGAGGGCGTGCAACAGGCGCTGCTCAAGCTGATCGAGGGAACGGTCGCCGCCGTGCCGCCGCAGGGCGGGCGCAAGCATCCGAACCAGGACTTCGTCCAGGTGGACACCACCAACATTCTGTTCGTCTGCGGCGGTGCCTTCGACGGTCTGGACAAGGTCATCCTGAACCGCTCGGAAAAGAGCGGTATCGGATTCGGCGCCGAGGTGAAGAGCCGCGACACCAAGAACATCAGCGAGACCCTGAAGCAGATCGAGCCCGAGGATCTGATCAAGTTCGGCCTGATCCCAGAGTTCGTTGGACGCCTGCCGGTGGTGGCGACGCTGCACGAACTGGATGAGGAGGCGCTGATAGAGATCCTGATCGCGCCGAAGAACGCCTTGATCAAACAGTATCAGAAACTTTTCCTGATGGAAGGGGTCGAACTCGAGGTTCGCCCGGGAGCGCTGCAGGCGATCGCGAAAAAGGCCTTGAAACGCAAGGCCGGTGCGCGTGGGCTGCGTTCCATCCTGGAAAACGTTCTGCTCGACATCATGTATGAGTTGCCGACCATGGAAAACGTCAGCAAAGTGGTTATCGACGAGGGCATGGTCGATAACGCCACGCCGCCGATATTGATGTATGCCGATCAACCCAAGGTTGCCGGGTCCCACTGAGTTCCCGCTGCTGGCCACGCTTTTGACAGTACGCCCAGCGAGGCGGGGTTCTTGAATCCCGACATCTCGTCCCAATATGGCCTGTAGTTGCACTTAATTTAAGGATATCGCCATGTCGAGCGAACTGGATCTTCCCGCAGAAAGACTTGAACTCCCGCTCCTGCCTCTCCGGGATGTCGTCGTCTTCCCCCATATGGTCATCCCGCTGTTCGTCGGTCGGCCCAAATCCATCAAGGCCCTCGAGACGGCGATGGAAGCGGGCAAGAGCATTCTTCTGGTGGCGCAGAAGTCAGCCGCCAAGGACGAGCCCGATATTGAGGATATGTATCGTATCGGCTGCATCGCGAACATTTTGCAAATGCTCAAGCTGCCCGATGGCACCGTCAAGGTTCTCGTCGAAGGTGTCGAGCGCGCCCGCGTCGAGCGCATCGAGGACCGCCGCAGCCTGTTCGTCGCACAAGTCATCCCTGTCCCCGCCGACAGCGGCATGGACCATGAGGTCGAGGCGATGCGTCGCGCCATACTCGCCCAGTTCGACCAGTATGTGAAATTGAACAAGAAGATCCCGCCGGAAATTCTCACCTCGCTCTCAGGCATCGAAGAAGCTGGCCGCCTGGCAGACACCATCGCCGCGCACCTGCCGTTGAAGCTCGAGCAGAAGCAGGAAGTGCTGGAGATGTTCGATGTCGCGGGTCGTCTTGAGAAGTTGCTCTCGCAGCTCGAATCCGAGCTCGACATCCTGCAGGTGGAGAAGCGCATCCGTGGGCGCGTCAAGCGCCAGATGGAGAAGAGCCAGCGCGAGTACTACCTGAACGAGCAGGTCAAGGCCATCCAGAAGGAACTCGGCGAGGGCGAAGAAGGTGCCGAGATCGACGAGATGGAGAAAAAGCTCAAGGAAGCCGGCATGCCCAAGGAGGCGCTGGCCAAGGCTCAGGCCGAGATGAAGAAGTTAAAGCTGATGTCGCCGATGTCGGCCGAGGCCGCGGTGGTGAGGAACTACATCGAGACCCTGGTCGGCCTGCCATGGAAGAAGAAGAGCCGCATCAGCAAGGATCTGGGCATCGCCGAGAAAGTCCTCGACAAGGACCATTACGGGCTGGAGAAGGTCAAGGAACGCATCGTCGAGTATCTCGCCGTGCAGCAGCGCGTGGACAAGTTGAAGGCGCCCATCCTCTGCCTGGTCGGGCCTCCCGGTGTGGGCAAGACCTCGCTTGGTCAGTCGATCGCGCGGGCCACCAACCGCAAGTTCGTGCGCATGTCCTTGGGTGGTGTCAGGGACGAGGCCGAGATCCGCGGCCACCGGCGCACCTACATCGGCTCCATGCCGGGCAAGATATTGCAGAACATGACCAAGGTCGGCGTCAGGAATCCGCTCTTCCTGCTGGACGAAGTGGACAAGATGGGCGCGGACTTTCGCGGCGATCCTTCCTCGGCGCTACTCGAAGTGCTCGATCCCGAGCAGAACTCGACCTTCACCGACCATTATGTCGAGGTGGAATACGACCTCTCGGATGTGATGTTCGTCGCCACTGCCAACACGCTCAACATTCCAGCGGCGCTGTTGGACCGCATGGAAGTGATCCGGCTGTCGGGATACACGGAAGACGAGAAGGTCAATATTGCTCTGCGCTATCTTCTGCCCAAGCAGTTGAAGGCCAACGGCCTGAAGAAGGACGAGGTGTCGGTGACTGACGATGCGCTGCACGACATCATCCGCTATTACACCCGGGAAGCCGGCGTGCGTTCGCTGGAGCGCGACATCTCGAAAATCTTCCGCAAGGTGGTGAAGGCGCTCGTGCTGAAGAAGCGCTCGAGCAAGGTCATCATCAATGCCAAAAACCTCGACAAGTATCTCGGTGTGCGCCGCTATTCCTTCGGCATTGCCGAAAAGGAAAACCAGATCGGCCAGGTCACGGGTCTGGCCTGGACGGAAGTTGGCGGCGAACTGCTGACCATAGAAGCCGTGGCCGTTCCCGGCAAGGGCAAGACCATGACCACCGGCAAGTTGGGTGAGGTCATGCAGGAGTCGATCCAGGCGGCGCTGACCGTGGTGAGAAAGCGCAGCAAGCAGTTCGGCATCGTCGATGACTTCTACCAGAAGAACGATTTGCACATTCACCTGCCCGAGGGTGCCACGCCCAAGGACGGACCCTCTGCCGGCGTCGGCATCGCCACTGCCCTGGTGTCCGTGCTGTCAGGCATACCGGTGCGGGCGGACGTCGCCATGACCGGCGAGATCACGCTGCGCGGCGAGGTCCTGCCCATTGGCGGCCTCAAGGAGAAGCTGCTCGCAGCCGTGCGCGGCGGCATCCGCGTGGCACTGATCCCCGAGGAGAACGTCAAGGACCTCACCGAGATTCCCGACATCATCAAGAATCGCATCGAGATCATCCCGGTCAAGTGGATTGACAAGGTGCTCGAACTGGCACTCGAGCGTATGCCCGAACCCCTCGCCGATGTCCCTGCAGCGGTGGCGGCGACGCCCGAGACGCCTGCAGTGGCGGGCATCATTACTCACTGAAACTCACCTTAGGCAATTGCCGCACACACGCCTCGGACAGGAAACCTTGGCGTGTATGTTTTTCCCACAGACGCTCCCAATCACTGCGAAAACCGCTTGACACAAGCTTTTCCCGCTTGTTATAAAACATGTTGGCTGAGCATCCTATCGGCCACTAAAAACGAACACGGTTTTCCCGGACACTCATTACTCCACACTCCATAGGGGGCTTACGTGAACAAATCCGAACTGATCGAACAAATTGCAAAGTCAGCCGATATTTCCAAGGCAGCCGCAGGCCGCGCGCTCGAGGCCACGATAAGCGCTGTGAAGACCTCGTTGAAGAAGGGCCAGCTTGTCACTCTGGTAGGCTTTGGCAGCTTCTATGTCGGCAAGCGCGCCGCACGCACCGGCCGCAATCCCCGCACCGGCGAAGCGATCAAGATCAAGGCCGCGAAGACGCCGAAGTTCCGCGCCGGCAAGGCACTGAAGGACGCGGTCAATTAAGTAAGTTTTCAACCGGTGGCGGCATGACTGCTGCCGGTGAATACCGGGTGCTTAGCTCAGTTGGTAGAGCGTCGCCCTTACAAGGCGAATGTCGGCGGTTCGAACCCGTCAGCACCCACCACGCTACACTGAAGAAACCCGCACAGTGCAAGGCTTTGCGGGTTTTTTGACGGCTGGAATACCGAAAGGTCATAAGCGTCAAAAGTATCGTCTGACGCATCACTTACGACAGGGATAATACGTTTAGTATCTACTTTCTGACTATGCAGATATTATCAATTCTCGGATTCGCCAGCAGTGACTATGGACGTTGCGTCGTTTCATACGTTGCACGGTAATGCGTTGGTTCGAACTAGAAAAGGGTAGTTGTCATGGCATGGACAGTCAACCTCAATAACAGTCAATTCAACACCCTTGTTTCTGCGGATATTTCCGATGGCTCGTTTAGCTATCAGGAGATGCTCAACTTACTGAGCACGGTCGCGGTTGGTGGAATAACGTCTTCAGAGTGGGCTGACTTGAAGACTGTCTATACCAACTCGGCAGCAATGTTCGCCAGCGACTACCTGAAGAACATCACCTACGATGTAATTTATGGAAATCCGGCCAATGCCAAATGGTGGGGCGGGACAACATCATTCTCATCTGTCGCCCTGCTGGGAAACATGTCGGATACGACATCGCAGCAAAACGCCAATCATCTAATCGACAAATGGTTTCTTGGCCTGGATCTGCCCATGCCCATCGCGGGGGGGGACAGTGCCACTGGTACCACGGCAAAGTATGTATTCAATTACTCGCTGGCGACAGGAGCGCTGTTCGTAAATGGGGCGGTTGCGGCTGATGTAAATCAGGGGAAAGTGGGTGACTGCTACCTGGTGGCGAGCCTTGGTGCAATTGCCAACGCCAGTTCTTCGCTTATCAGCAATAGCTTTATCGACAACGGAAATGGAACTTACGGGGTCAAGTTCTACCTCAATGGGGCAGCTACTTACACAACGGTCAATAAAAGCCTGCCGATTGACAACTCTGGCCAAGAGGGGTTCGGCGGCAATCTTACCAAGAGCTCGAGTGGTGAATTATGGGTCTCACTATTCGAAAAAGCCTATGTCCAGTTGAATGCCCAGGCGAATATTCAAGGGGAATCTGGCTGGTTTGGCGAAAACAGCTATCAAGCAATTTCGGGTGGCTGGGCGTTTCCAATCAAAGAAATCACGGGTCTTAATTACAAATATTACACCAGCTATTACCAAGGCCTTCCAGACCCATTTGACTCTGGGGAGTTCTATTCTGCCAGTGCCAGTACTTACAAGCAGACGATTATCAATGCCCTGAATGCAGGATCGATTGGCTGGCTGGGGTCTTTCGGCAATACCTCTGATGCGGCCAACGGCAAGCAGGATTTTGTCGCGGGTCACGCATTTATGCTTCTGGGCTATGACACTGCCACCGACAAGTTCATTTTCAGAAACCCTTGGGGCGGCAGCGGATCAAATTACTACAACCCCCAGTTTGAGGCTTCGATAGACACATTCTGGAACTCGTCTGTCAAGGGCGTCGTGGCGATATCGGACCCCACGATCAAGGATCCAGTATTCAACTACACCATTGTTTCCAGCGCAGCTACAGCGGGCAACGCGGTCAGCGAAGGTGTGGCGGTGACATTCACCATCACCCGGGACAGCAGCGGTTCCGCGTCCACGGTTTATTTGAGTACGGCATCTGGCAGCGCGGATGCGAGTGACTATCAGACGGCGACCAAGTCCTTGTTGAGTTTCGCGGCTAACGAAACAAGCAAGACGGTGACAGTCAACACGTACACGGATAGCCTGACCGAGGGTGCCGAGTATTTCAACCTTAATCTCTACAAGCAACTCGCTGACACAACCAGTGCCGCCACAGCAACTGGTTGGGTCAAGGATACAACGGTCCAAGATTACACATACAGCATCGCATCTAGTGCGAACCTAACGGGTATTGCTGTTGCCGAGGGCGGCGCAGTGACTTTCACGATTACACGCAGCGGCAGCGGCTCCGCGTCCACCGTGTACCTGAGCACCGCTGCCGCCACCGCCGGTGTCAGCGACTATGCCGCTTTGGACAAATTCGCATACAGTTTCGCAGCATATGAGACCGTCAAGTCAGTGACGGTTAACACCTACCAAGATAGTATTGCGGAAGGCAACGAGTATTTCTCGCTTGATCTCTATAAGAGCTTCAGCGATACCAGCAAGGCGGCGACTTCCTTGGGTTATATCAAGGATCAGCCCTTGCCCTCATTCACTTACGACGTACAGTCAAACGCAGGCAGTGCAGCGACGGCCGTGGGCGAAGGGGGAAAGGTCACCTTCACGATCACCCGCAGCGGCAGCGGCGTGGCGACAACAGTCTACGTGGCCACGGCCTACGGCTCGGCAGGGGCGTCCGACCTCGCAGGGGTTAGCAATAAGGCCATCACCTTTGCGGCAAATGAAAAAGTCGCCACTCTGGATGTCGATATCAACCAGGACTGGTGGCTGGAGGGCACTGAATACTTCTCCCTGAATGTCTACAAAAACCAAAGCGATAGCGTTTCCGCGGGTTCAGGTAGCGCTTTCATTAAGGACGGCCAGAGTCCGTTATACAACTACACCATCAGCAGCGACGCTGACACTTCGGGTACTGCGGTGACTGAAGGGGGGGCGGTAACCTTCACCATTACGCGCAGCGGCAGCGGCTCCGCTTCCACCGTTTACCTGAGCACCATTGCCGGCACAGCAGGGTCGAGCGACTATCAGGCACTGGATAAATCAGCTGTCAGTTTCGCCTCCTATGAAACCAGCAAGACTGTGATCGTCAACGCCAACACGGACTCACTGACTGAAGGCACCGAGTATTTCTGGCTGGACCTGTACAGGAATTATTCGGACAGCACTTACTCAGCTTATAGCGCCGCCTACATCAAGGACGCGGTGGTCACCGACTACAGCTATAGCATCACCAGCGACGCAGGCACATCAAGCACAGCGGTGGTTGAGGGAGGGTCAGTGACCTTCACAATCACCCGCAGCGGCAGCGGGTCGGCGACTACCGTCTATTGGGGTACCCAGGGTGGTACAGCGACCGCCGGGGGTGGCGACTATCAGAGTCCGGGCATAGCCACGCTCAATTTCGCCGCCTATGAAACAAGCAAGACTGTGACAGTCAGCACCAACACAGATACGCTGGTCGAGGGCACTGAGTATTTCTGGCTGAACCTTTATAAGACCTATACGGATGCCACCAATTTTGCCTACTCAAGTTATGGGACTGGCTACATCAAGGATGCGGTGGTCACCGACTACAGCTACAGTATCAGCAACGACGCTGGCGCCTCCAGCACAGCGGTAACCGAAGGCGGGGCAGTCACCTTCACCATTACGCGCAGCGGTAGCGGCTCTGCCTCCACGGCGTACCTGAGTACCTATGCAGGCACCGCCGGTGCCAGCGATTATCAGGCATTGGATAAATCGGCACTCAATTTCGCCGCCTATGAAACCAGCAAGACTGTGACCGTCAATGCCAATACCGACTCGTTGAAGGAAGGTACCGAGTATTTCTTCCTCGAACTGTTCAAGACTTATTCCGACGCTACCAATTTCAAGTACGCGAGTTACAGCATGGCTTATATCAAGGACGCGGTGGTTACCGACTACAGCTACAGCATCACCAGCAATGCCGGCACTTCCAGCACGGCGGTGACCGAAGGTGGCACAGTGACCTTTACCATCACCCGCAGCGGCAGTGGGTCTGCGACTACCGTCTATTGGGGCACCCAGGGTGGCACAGCGACCGCCGGAGGTGGTGACTATCAGAGTTTAGGCATATCCACGCTCAGTTTCGCGGCAAACGAAACCAGCAAAACTGTAACCGTCAGCACAAACACAGATACCCTGGTTGAGGGCACTGAGTATTTCTGGCTGAATCTTTATAAGACCTATACGGATGCCACTAATTTCGCCTACTCAAGCTATGGGACTGCCTACATCAAGGATGCGGTGGTTACCGACTACGGCTACACCATCTCCAACAATGCAAGCACTACAGGAACTGCGGTAGCTGAGGGGGGCACGGCAACCTTCACCATCACACGCAGCGGCAGTGGTTCTGCATCCACGGTGTATGTGAGTACCTTAGCGGGTACCGCCAGCGCCAGCGACTACGCAGCGCTGGATAAGTCAGCCATTAATTTCTCAGCTTCTGAAACAGTTAAGACTGTGACCGTGACCACTAACACGGACTCACTGAAGGAAGGCACCGAGTATTTCTACCTCGAGCTGTTCAAGACTTATTCCGACGCTGCCAATTTCAACTACGCGAGTTACAGCACGGCCTATATCAAGGACGCAGTGGTCACCGATTACAGCTACAGCATCACCAGCAGTGCCGGTACTTCCAGTACAGCGGTGGCAGAGGGTGGCACGGTGACCTTCACCATCACGCGCAGCGGCAGCGGGTCTGCCTCGACCGTATATTGGGGTACCCAAGGCGGTACAGCGACCGCTGGGAGCAGTGACTATCAGAGTTTGGGCATATCCACGCTCAGTTTCGCGGCAAACGAAACCAGCAAAACTGTGACCGTCAGTACCAACACCGATACGTTGACCGAGGGCACCGAGTATTTTTGGTTGAACGTGTATAAGACCTATACCGATGCCACGAACTTTGCCTACTCAAGTTATGGCATTGCGTACATCAAGGATGTGGTGATCGGGTCGGATCCAGGCGCCCCCTTGGCTGAAATGCCACCGGCTGACTCGATTGACGGGCTCGGTCAGGCAAACAATCAGACAACTACGGCCGTAAGCCTGTCATATCCCGGACATAGTATGGGCGAGATCAAAAACGATTCTGCCTTCGCGGCCCTGAAATCGAATGGCTCTGTAGTGACTTGGGGTGAAGTGGCAAATGGTGGCGACGCCAGTGCCGTGGCCGTTCAATTGAATGGTGACATTGATGTAACCCATATCTATTCTAACGGCTTTGCCTTCGCCGCACTTCGGGCAGATGGCTCAGTCGTGACATGGGGAAACGCCAATGCGTGCAGCATCAGCAGCGCAGCCGCAGTTCAGCTCAATGGGACTGTCGATGTAATGCAGATCTATTCAACTGAAACAGCTTTTGCAGCATTGCGTGCGGATGGCTCTGTTGTTACCTGGGGAGATCTGGACAATGGTGGAGATAGCAGCACTGTGGCTAGCCAGCTTAATGGCCAGACAAAAGTTACCAGTATCTATTCAACGATGTCATCGTTTGCGGCACTTCGCTCTGATGGTTCCGTGGTCACCTGGGGCTACTCAATCTTCGGGGGAGACAGTAGTGCAGTCGCATCACAACTTTCGGGCGCCACCCGTGTAACAGCGGTTTTTTCCACGGGCTCGGCATTTGCAGCATTGCGTTCAGATGGCTCATTGGTTACTTGGGGCAGTGAGTTTGATGGCGGAAACGGCAGCGCAGTGACCACTAAGATAAACGGAAGCACGGACGTAGTGTCAGTTTTCGCGACCACATCGGCCTTCGCCGCGCTGCGAACCGATGGCACCATAGTAGCCTGGGGTGATGCCAACAACGGGGGCGATAGCAGCCACGTCGCCGATCAGATCAGCGGGGCTACTGCAGTGGTTTCAGTCGCCTCAACGAATTCAGCTTTTGCCGCCTTGCGGGCTGATGGGTCTGTGGTTACTTGGGGAAACAGTGGGGCGGGCGGGGATAGCGCCGCAGTGACCAGTTTGCTCAGTGGCGCGATAAAGGTTACTAAGATATTCGCGAATAACTCCGCATTTGCTGCGTTGAGAGCGGATGGCTCTGTGGTTACTTGGGGTTACGACGCCTATGGCGGCGATCACAGCCAAGTTTCCGGGCAACTTGATGGCTCCATCGATGTCCAGAATATTGTTGTGAGTGATCATGCTTTCGCGGCACTGCGAACGGACGGCTCCGTGGTAGCTTGGGGTGAGCTAATTAGTGGAGGAGATACCAGTAGCGTGCAGTCGATGTTGGACGGGTCGGTTGACGTTAGTTCTATCTCTTCAACCAGCAAGAGTTTTGCTGCTTTGCGAATTGATGGGTCCGTTACCACTTGGGGCGACTTGAGTTCTGGGGGTGATAGTACTTCAGTTGCTTCACAGCTTTCATCTGTAGTTAGCATCTCGGACACTACCCTCATTACCTTAACAGACACGACAAATCAGACAATTGTCGGCACCGCAGCAAATGAGTTTTTGATTGGTGGCAAGGGTAATGACAGCATCGACGGTGGCAAGGGCAATGACAATATCGATGGTGGCAATGGGACGGATATCGCTAGCTACAGTGGGGTCCTATCAAATTACGTCATCACCAAGACCGCTAATGGTTACACGGTTTCGGACTTGGTTGCTGGAGGAGATGGCACGGATACTCTGTCGAATGTCGAAAGACTCCAATTCGCAAATACCAAGGTCGCCCTGGATATTGCCGGCGATTCGAATGCCGGGTTGAACCTCGCGGGACTTGCCGATTCCGGCCAAGTATATCGCCTATATCAGGCAGCTTTTAACCGCACACCGGATAACGCTGGCCTTGCATACTGGATCGGGCAAGGCGATTCAAGCGTTCCGCTTGTCAACATTGCTAGCCAATTCATGACGAGCAGCACCGAGTTCTCAAGTAAGTATGGCAGCTTAAGCAATCACCAGTTCATAGACCAGCTATACCAAAATGTTCTGCATAGGCCTGGTGAGGCGTCTGGGGTTGCCTATTGGTATTCGCAAGTCGATAATACTTCGCAAACCCGAGC
>CAIYYX010000212.1 GCA_903930535.1 uncultured Sterolibacterium sp.
CTCGAGGCGGCGCTCACCGTCAGCAGAAGGGCCACCGCCAAGGTACTTCTTGTTTTGGAAAACATGACAGGACTCCCAATGTGTTGGTGTTGATTTCGAGGTGTACTTATCACTTAGCGGCCTCAATCTATCCAACTTTAGGCCGATAGTCGTAACAGTACGAAGTAGTTCTTATGTGAGGTCTTCTTGATAGCTGCCAACAAAAATGCCTCGGAGGCTGCGTCAGCGCATGCACCGCGAGCCACAGACACAGAGGTGATCGGGACGGAGAGTCTCGGGCACCATCTGTCTCGTGCGGCGCGGTCCCACGTGGGCGCTGCGGTATGTGGCGTTCTTGATCCCTGCATCGCCGCCATGCAAGGGCTTCGCCGGCGCGCTGGCGGTGCACCAGCGGCTGATCTGCACGCCGCGGAGGGCCACGCCAGGCCCAAGACAGCCCGACCCGGCGCGCAACACGACGAAGCGACGCCGGAGGTGGAGGCGCCCAAGCCCAGGCGGCGTCTGCTGACCTGGTTGATCTATTTCAGCGTTCTGCTTGCCGGCGCCCTTGCTGGCGGTGCCGCCTCCTTCGAGTTGCTGGCAAAGTTGCTTTCACGTCAATCCGCGGAAAACCAGCGTGTCGAAGCCGCCATGGCCAAGCAATCAAAGTCCGTGGCCTCGAATCAGAGCAAGCTCGAGGCCGCCGAAGCCAAGCGTTCGGAAGCCGAGAAGAGTCTTGTTGAAGCAAAAAAGAAGCAAGCCGAGGCCGAGAAGAAACTTGAAATCGCTCTTAAGGATTCGAGCTCCTTGGCAGAAAAACAGAAGAAGCTCGATCAGGTGGCAAAACTTCTGGAGCAGATTCGTCTGGCCGAGGCCTCGGGTGCCGGCTCGCGCCCGGTGCCTGCCAGCAGCAGTGGTGGCAACCGGCCAGAGGCCAAGCAAGGTTCGCACAAGACGGGGGATTGCACCCTGAGCTCCAGCAATATCAAAGCGATGAAAGACTGCGTGGAATCCTTTAATCGCTAAGGAAGAGCAGATGCATTCTTCAAGACGCCACACCGATCTGGGAAAAGAGTTCCGCCTCTTCAACCGTCCTGGAAAGGTCCCCGAGGGAGTGGATCAGTTCGTCGAGGCTGCCGCCGCAGCGTGCGGCGACCGCCGGCGGCAGCTCTTCGATGCGGTGTTGGTCCTGCCCGGCAGCCAGGGTCTTGCCGATCAGGTTCGCTGCAAAAACGCACGCCGCCATGGCGGAATTGCAGCCATCGCCGTCGTGATGAAAGCGGATGCTGTCCGCCAGGGACTTGGGAAATTGCCACTTCTCCACCAGGATCGCCCCAGCCGTAGCGTGATCGACGCCGATAATTTTCCGCTCCGCCAGGTACAGGGGCAGCGCGCTTTCCCGGCTCAAGGCGATGGCTGCGGTGCATTCTTCGGGCATGAACTGGGCAAACACGACCTTGCCGAAGTCGTGCAGCAGGCCGGCGATATGGCAATCCGTCGGATCAGCCTCCCCGCCCATCCTGGCGCACAGCAGCTTGGCGATTCCCGCCACGGTCAGCGAGTGCA
>CAIYYX010000213.1 GCA_903930535.1 uncultured Sterolibacterium sp.
CAAATGCAGGTGCAGTTCGCGCTCCAGTTGGAGCGCGACGGGATGCTGGGCAGCGGCAAGTCGTTTAAGGATTGCGATTTGTGTCCCGAGATGGTGTGGATTCCTCCGGGCCGAATGTCGCAGCGGCCACCAGTGAATGACCTGATCAAATGGCTCAATCAGGTCAGCTTCGAATATCCCCTTGCTGTTGGAAAGTTCGAGGTGACTTATGACCAGTGGGATGCATGTACTGCGGATGGAGAGTGTCGCAGTAATGTTCCGGAAGGTGTCACCAAAGGTTTTCTTTCAGATACCCGCTGGGGTAGAGGTCGCATGCCGGTCATCTCCATTTCCCGGAAGGATATCGAAAGCTACCTCGGGTGGCTGAAGAAGAAGACCGGTCACGCCTACCGATTACTTTCACGTACAGAGTTCGTTTATGCGGCCCGGGCTGGGCGCAATACCGCGTACCCATGGGGCGACGATGTAGGGACGGCACAAGCCAATTGTTCGAATTGCGGTTCGGATTGGGATAGGCGACAAACCGCTCCCGTGGGTAGTTTCAAGCCGAACGCCTGGGGTCTTCATGACATGGTTGGTAACGCAGCCGAAATGGTCGCAGATTGCGGCTCGCCGTCGTTTGATAAGGCGCCGACCAACGGTGCTCCCGTCAATACTGGTTGCCATAAGTCGCCAGGTTTCAACCAGACTACCAATGTCGTACTTGGCGGGGACTGGTTAAGCCCTCTGCAGGGGGGCATTCCAAATAGTGAGTCGCCTGAGGGAGTTTTTTTTCAGGGTGGCTTTCGCGTCGCCCGTACAGGACAACCCAATAACGACATCCTGTTCGATGCTGAGTCGACGCGCCTAAATGCAGAGGGAAGCGCCCAGTTGGACGTTTTAGTTCAGCACATTAAAGGGCTGGAGCTCGAGGTGGTCATCGTAGTAGGGATGGTCGTTTCCAATGGTAACGCCAGATCAGACCGTGATGCCGCCAATGCGATGGCCAGCGCTGTGCGCGATTACCTTGCGCAGCGCGGCGTTGATGCTAAACGGATCTATGTAGAAGGTCGCGTACGACCTGCCGAGAATGGCACCATTTTTCCAGCTAGAGTAGTGCAGCTCGAAACCTTGGGGCGTATGAAGAATCGTTAATAGGGGCTTAGGAGGTTTGATTCGCCAAGAGGCCGCCCCCAAAAATAGAGTGCGGATATCGTTTTTTAGTGGCGGGCAATCGCGGATCTTAATCGGACCGAGCCAGTGACCTACTCGGAGCGCTTAGGCTGCAGGTGGACCGGTTGTTGATGATGTTTAATGGGACGCATATCGATGCAGACGCTCGCTTGGAACTGGTGATAACGACGCTTGCTAAGCGCTACTCGCTAATCACCGCACGACGGTCATACATGTGCCCAAAGGACCAACTCGGAGATGGAAGATGCTCCACTATTTACGAAGGGCAAGACAAGCGCTAGGCGTTTATTTGTAGTGATAAATCAATGAAAAAAATATTGGGCCACGCCTTCTTCTCAGAG
>CAIYYX010000214.1 GCA_903930535.1 uncultured Sterolibacterium sp.
GATTGCGCAGGACGTCACGGCTACCCGAACTTACTTGGCAAATAGGCAAAATGGCTGATTATCGCAAGACCCTGAACTTGACCGACACGACTTTCCCGATGCGCGGCGATCTCGCCAAGAGGGAGCCTGTCTGGATCAAGGAGTGGGCCGAAAAAAAACTCTACCAGAACATCCGCAAGGCTTCAGCAGGACGGCCGCGCTTCGTATTGCATGACGGCCCGCCTTACGCCAACGGCGACATTCACATCGGCCACGCGGTCAACAAGATACTCAAGGACATCATCGTCCGCTCAAAGACTCTGGCAGGTTTCGACGCACCCTATGTGCCCGGCTGGGATTGCCACGGATTGCCCATCGAGCATCAGATCGAGAAGTTGCACGGCAAGGGCATTGCCGCCGATCGCGTGCGCGAGTTGTCGCGCGCCTATGCCGCAGAGCAGGTCGAGAGGCAGAAGCAGGACTTCATCCGCCTGGGCGTCCTGGGCGAGTGGGATAATCCCTACCTGACCATGGACTTCAAGACCGAGGCGGCGGAGATCCGCGCGCTCGGCAAACTCTATCAGCAAGGATTTCTCTTCCAGGGCCTGAAGCCGGTCAACTGGTGTTTCGATTGTGGCTCGGCGCTGGCAGAGGCCGAGGTCGAATACCAGGACAAGACCTCGGACACCATCGATGTCGGCTTCGAGGCCGTCGACCGCGACAGGCTCGCCGCCGCCTTCTCCCTTCCTGCGCTACCGGAAAAGCCGGCCTATGCCGTCATCTGGACGACCACGCCCTGGACGATACCGGCGAACCAGGCACTGAACGTGCATCCGGAATTCAACTATGTTCTCGTCGACACGGAACGCGGCCTGCTCATTCTCGCCAAGGAAATCCTGTTGCCTGCCACATTGTCGGCGGACGAGTTGCCGCCGCTCCTCGCGCGCTACGGCATCAGCGAGTGGAAGGTGATCGCCGTCTGCAAGGGGGCGGCGCTCAGCCTGATCCGTTTCAAGCACCCGTTTTACGACCGGCTCTCGCCAATCTATCTTGGCGAGTATGTCGCCCTCGATACCGGCACCGGCATCGTTCATAGCGCGCCGGCCTACGGCCTGGATGACTTCGTTTCTTGCAAGCAGCACGGCATGACGAACGACGAGATACTGAAGCCGGTGCTGGGCAACGGACGCTTTGCCGAGAGCCTGCCTTTTTTTGGCGGCCTGAATATCTGGAAGGCGGCCTCATCGATCATAGAAAAACTGCGCGAGGTCGGCGCCCTGTTCGACAGTGGCAAGATCACGCACAGTTACATGCACTGCTGGCGCCACAAGACGCCGGTGATTTATCGTGCGACGACGCAGTGGTTCGTCGGCATGGACACGCTGCCTTCCCGCTCAGGACCGACGCTGCGCGAACTGGCGCTCGATGCCGTTTCCAAGACGCGCTTCTTCCCGGCCTGGGGTCAGGCGCGGCTGGGCGCCATGATAGCCAACCGCCCCGACTGGTGCGTCTCGCGCCAGCGCAACTGGGGCGTGCCCATCCCCTTCTTTCTCGACAGGGAGACGGGCGAGCCGCATCCGCGCACCGCAGAGCTGCTTGAGCAGGTGGCGACCCGCGTCGAAGCGGAGGGTGTGGATGCCTGGTTCAGGCTCGATGCCCGTGAAATTTTGGGCGACGACGCAGAGCGCTTCGAGAAAATGGGCGATACCCTGGACGTCTGGTTCGATTCCGGCACGACGCACTGGAGCGTACTGCGCGGCAGCCATGCAGGCGAACTCGCCTATCCGGCAGATCTCTATCTGGAAGGATCCGACCAGCATCGCGGCTGGTTTCATTCCAGCCTGCTCACCGGATGCGCCATCGACGGCCGTGCGCCCTACAAGGAACTGCTCACCCATGGTTTCGTCGTCGACGGCCAGGGTCTCAAGATGTCGAAGTCGAAGGGCAATGTCATCGCGCCGCAGCAGATTTCCGATACCCTGGGCGCCGAGATCCTGCGCCTATGGGTGGCGGCCACCGACTACTCCAGCGAGCTTTCCATCTCCAAGGAAATCCTCGCCCGCGTCGTCGAGGTCTATCGCCGGCTGCGCAACACCCTGCGCTTCCTGCTCGCCAATACCGCCGACTTCGATGCCCAGACGCAGCTCCTGCCGGTCGAAGAATGGCTGGAGATAGACCGCTATGCGCTGGCCTTGACGCGGCAACTTTCGACCGGCATCACCGCCAATTATGAGAGTTACGAGATGCAGAAGGTGGTGCAGGCGCTGCAAGGCTTCTGTGCCGAGGATCTCGGCGCCTTTTATCTCGACATCCTCAAGGATCGCTTGTACACCACGGCCGCAGACTCTCCCCACCGCCGCGCCGCGCAGAGCGTGTTGTGGCACATCCTGCAGTCCGTGACGCGGCTCATGGCGCCCATACTCTGCTTCACCAGCGAGGAAATCTGGCAGCACCTCGGCAACGATGCCGCCGACAGCGTCATGTTTTCCAGCTGGCACGAGTTGCCTGGGCAGGAAGGCGAAGAGGAACTGCTTGCCCGCTGGCGTCTGATCCGCGACGTGCGCGGCGAAGTCAGCAAGGTCATGGAGGACTTGCGCGCCGCCGGGGAAATCGGCTCATCGCTCCAGGCCGAGGTGGAGATACGCGCCAGCGGCGCGAAGTATGAGGCGCTGGCAGAACTCGGCGACGACTTGCGCTTCGTCCTGATTTGCTCGAAGACGATTCTGGTCAAGGCGGCCGATGCCGGCGCCGAAGCCGTCATCGTCCTGGCAGCAAAGCATGCCAAGTGCGGGCGTTGCTGGCACTGGCGCGAGGACGTTGGCACCGACGCCGAACATCCTGAACTCTGCGGCCGCTGCATGGCCAATCTGTTCGGCAAGGGTGAAGCGCGTGCAGTGGCTTAAGTCTAACCCTGGACTGCTGCGCTGGCTGGCTCTCTCGGTTGCGGTGATCGCCGCGGATCAACTCAGCAAGGCGTGGCTGGTGTCGACCTTGGCGCATGGGCAGAGCATCACCATGAGTTCATTCTTCGACCTGGTGTTCGTCATGAACAGCGGCGCCGCATTCAGCTTTCTCTCGACGGCCTCGGGCTGGCAGCGCTGGTTCTTCGTTCTCCTGGCCCTTGGCATTTCGGCCTGGATAGTGGTGATGATCAAGCGCCACGCCCTTGAGCGTCTGCTGCCGCTGGCCCTGGCCCTGGTGCTGGGCGGCGCCCTGGGCAACGTGATCGACCGGCTTGTCTACGGTGCCGTGGTGGACTTCCTGTCGTTTCATCTGGGAAGGCTTTACTGGCCGGCTTTCAATGTCGCAGACTCGGCCATCAGCATCGGCGTCGTGCTGATGCTCTGGCAGCAATTCACGCAGGGAAAGTCCAAATGAATGAATGCGTCAAGGACGACAGCTTGGTGACGCTCAACTACCGCATCGCCAGCAGCGACGACGATGAACTCATCAGCACCTTTGGATCAAGGCCGGCGACGCTGCAGCTGGGCAACGGCGAACTGGCGCCGATGCTGGAGCGCTGCCTGGCCGGGATGCCGGTCGGCGAGCGCCGTGTGTTCCTGCTCGAAGCGCAGCAGGCCTTCGGCTTGCACCACCCGCAGTTGCTGCAAAGACTGCCGCGCGCCAGCCTGCCCGCAGGCGAGGAGATAAAGACGATGACCCTGCTGGAATTTTCCGCCCCCGATGGCGGTCGATACACCGGTCTGGTCCGCGAGATCGACGATCAGGCGGCGTTGATAGACTTCAATCACCCGCTGGCGGGAAAGTCGATACGCTTCGAGGTCGAGGTGATAGGGGTACTCTAGTGAAAATAATTCTCGCCAATCCACGCGGTTTCTGCGCCGGCGTCGAGCGTGCCATAGAAATCGTCGAACGCGCGCTGAAAATCTACGGCGCGCCGATCTATGTGCGCCACGAGGTGGTGCACAACCGTTATGTGGTCGAGGACTTGCGCGCCAAGGGTGCTGTGTTCGTCGAGGAACTCGACGAAATTCCCGCGGGGGCAACGGTGATATTCAGCGCCCATGGGGTCGCCAAAACGGTGCGCGATGAAGCCGACGAGCGCGGTCTCAAGGTCTTCGATGCCACCTGTCCGCTGGTGACCAAGGTGCATGTCGAGGTGGCGAAAATGCATCAGGCCGGCCGCGAGATCGTCATGATAGGCCACAGAGGGCATCCGGAAGTGGAGGGCACGACGGGTCAGGTGAAATCCGGCATGCATCTGGTGGAGGACGTCGCCGATGTCGCCAACCTGCAAATAGCCGATGCGGAAAGGCTCGCCTATGTGACCCAGACAACGCTCTCCAGCGACGATGCCGCATCAATCGTCGCGGCATTGCGGACGCGTTTTCCGGCCATCGTCGGGCCGAAGAAGGATGACATCTGCTACGCCACGCAGAACCGCCAGGATGCGGTGAAACTGCTGGCGCCGCAGTGCGAAGTGGTCATCGTCGTCGGTTCGCAGAACAGCTCGAACTCCAACCGCCTGCGCGAGGTGGCGCAGAATCTCGGCGTGCCGGCCTATCTCGTTGATGGCGCGCAAGAGATCGATCCGGCCTGGATTGCAGGTCGCCTGCGGGTCGGCGTCACGGCCGGCGCCTCGGCCCCCGATGTCCTGGTGGCGCAGGTGGTGGATAGACTCAAGGCGCTGGGGGCCGACGCGGTGGAGACCCTCGCCGGCGCCCCGGAGAATGTGAACTTTCCCCTGCCCAAGGAACTGGCTGGCTAATCCGCCGCTTCAGCGCGCCGACTCGCGGTACCAGTACATCCTGGAGGCGCCGCCGATGGAGCCGAGCAGTTCGAAATTGCAGACGCCATCATGGCAGATCGGCAGATAGACCTTTCCCCCTATGATGACGGGCAGTGAGGGGTCGGCATAAACGCCCCGCGTTCCCGCTGACGAAATCCCTGGATCCTGTTTGCTCGTGGTCGACGCGGCCGTCGTGCCGTTCGGTACGGAACCGCCAAAGCGCGCATCGAGGGCATATGGCTTTCCTTTGCCAGGCGGCAGGCAGGCACTCAGGCTCGCGGTCGGGTTGAAGGTGGAAAAGCGCAGCACATTGTAAAAAACCGTCGGTGGCGCGAACACCTTCTCGCCTGTCTGCAGGCCTTGATACCAGCCCGAATTGGCTTTGAAGGTCGCCTCATTCAGTTCGCTTGCGAGAAAAATATTGCTGATGTTGTAGAGGCTGCCAAGAGTGATGAGGCCTCCTGAAGAGGCCGTCAGGCCGAGATCGAAGTCCTTGAGCATGAACATCATGTCGGTGCTGGTGGTGATCAGCGGATGCTCGCGGTCGCCGCTGCCAACATAAACGGCATCATAATTCTGAGTCAGATAGCTCTGCTTGACGACGACAGGAGGGGTCATGATCTTGCGGTTGGGCACCGTGATCGGCAGGGCAAAGGCATTGGAGAGGGCGGCAAGCTGTTTGGCGGTCCAGTTTGCCGTATCGCCGTTGTCGATGTCGAAGCGCCAGAGGTTTGCGGCCGTGTCGCCGACATAGATGCGATCGAGCAGGCCCTGACTGTCCAAGTCGGTGTTCAGCGCCGCGACGGTCGAGGGGATACTGAAGTCCATGCCGGAGATGGCTCCGCCCCCGGCCGCGAGCGAGCCGTTCTTGAATACCTTGAGGGTGCTTCCGGTAACACCATCCACCACATAAACCGCCCGCCCCATGGAGTCCGCAGCCGTTGCCGAGAAGTTGTCCTGGTTGCCGTCATAGCCGCCGCCGAAGATGACTGCTGGCCCTGTAGCGAGTGCCCTTATCCTGCCAGCGATGGGTGTGGACCAGGAGTAACCCAGTTCGTCGTAGTCTGCGACGCTGTTGCATGAGGGGTTGCAAAGCTGGGCGCCCGCTGCCCGGCGGTCTATTTTCCACATGAACTTCGGGTTGGCGACATCGCTGACATCGAGCGCATAGTAAGCGCGGCCGCCGCGGCGCAGGCCGAAATAGAGATAGGCCTTGTCGCCGTCTGCGGGCACTATCTTGCCGTCGCCATTGGCGTCAAGAGTCCATGCGGTCGGCGCCCCGTCTGCCAGCGTCAGATGCTGACCGGCAAGGTTGGCGTTCAAGGCCTGTATTTGCGCCAGGGCTTCTTCCACCATGAAGGCCCAGGCTTCCTGGCCGTTCGCGGCATTGACTGCGTGCAGCAGGCCATCGTTGGAGAGATAGAAAAGATATTGCGAGCTTGCGGTGCTTGCGCCCGACTCGGCGTCGGCAGCCGGCGTCGGATCGTAGGTCACGATCGCGGGCTTGGCATGCATCACGTCGGCATGCGGCCAGCTGCGCCAGGAGGTGCAGGCCGTGCCGGCAGCGGGGGCATCGCTGCAGGCCGCGACGCCGGTGTTGCCGCCGCGGATGAAGTTGATCAATGTCCCGCGCTGCGCTTCCGACATCAAAGCGTTGCCCAGGCGCGCCTTGGTGATGAGGGCTGATCCCTCATTCACAGCATTGGCGGCGAGATCCGTGCTGCCGGAGACGCCTTCGCTGGCGGCACCCGGGTCGGATATGAACGTATAGACATTACGCGTCGAAGGATTCGCACTGTTCTGCAAGACCTGTCCAGTTCCGCCCTTGTTTGCATGGGAGCTGTCCTGGATATTGGCCGGGTTCCAGAAACTGACGGCGGCGGGATTGACGATGGACGTTTGCTGACTGGTCAGCGGATCGATCGTCACCTGCTCGATGTTTTTTACCGTGGCACCGGAGAGCACGGTCTTGCCGATCAGGCAGAGCGGGATCGCTTTGCCATCTGCGTCGAGACCGCAATCCGCGGCTCCCTGGCCCAGCCGGAACTTCTTCACCGTGCCGTCCCATGACGGGCTGCTGGAGGGACCGAAGAAGGCGAGGTAGACCTCGGCTGCGCTCTCCGAGCGGTTGAGAGCGGAAATGGGAATGGTCGGCGCCGCCAGGGTGGGATTCCACTCGCGGATAGCTGCCACCGCTGCCGTCAGCGCGGCCGAGAGTGCGCCGGCATCCTGGGCGACGTAATACTGGCCGTTGCCCTTCGCGGCAGTATTGCTGAGCACCGGCGAATCGGCGCCGGCAAACCCTATCGTATAGGTGTTGACGGGCTGGCGGCCAGAAATGGCGTCGTTCATGTCGGCATTGGCCATGTAGTAGGCGAGTTCGTCGAGCCAGACATAGCCGCCATCGTAGGCTTGGTTGGACGGCTCGATGTCTATCGGTCCATAAGGTGTGCCGGTCAACTCGAATTGAGCGGAGGCGGTGCTTTGGAGTGCTGAGATCGTGGTGCCGCCGGGGTCGATATAGGAAAGTGCCTTGATTTGCGCGTTCGCCGAGATATCCTCCTCCGGCCCGCCATCGGTCATCATGATGACGAAGTTCTTCGAACAGGCGGCGGGCAGACCGGTGTTCGGGTCCAGGCTGCTCATCATGGGCGAGACATAGTTTCCCGATGAACCCGTGCAGTCCGTGCCGACGCCAGGTGTTGCGAAGGCGCTCTTGTCGCAGCCGGCGGCGACTACGCCGCCATTCAGGGCAGGGGTGGTGAGACGGCCGAACAGCGGCGCCTCGCCGCGGAAGTAAAGATAGGCCTCGTAGAGCGACTCGGTGAGCGGGGTGCGCGATGCGGCGCCGAGGCTGTTGATGGTGTTGATGAGGTTAACTCGGTTGGCATAGGCCGTGGCCTCGCTGGCGGTGCAAGCCGGAACGCTTATGGTCGCCGCCGCGACCGTGGTGCCTGCAGCCGAACTCAGCGTGACGGTGTTGGCCGCGATGCTGACGATGTTGGCATTGAGGTCCGACCCTGCGCTGCCTGCGCCCGGTACGGTGATGGCATTGCCGACACCGAAGCCCGGGTTGGATGCCAGGCTCAAGGTCGTGCTGCCGGAGTTGATGCTGCCCGTGGTCGAGGCGCTGGCCAGGGAACAGTTTTTCGGTCCCATGGTGGTGACCTTGTAGACGATGTTGCCGCCCTCGTCAGAATAATTGTGGAGGGCATCCGCCGTCTTGTTGAAGACCATGAGACCGAAGCGCACGCCGTTGGTCGCAGCAACCAGGCCGGCGAGCGCATCCTTTGCGATCTGCAGGCGGGACTTGCGGCCTATCGGATAGTCACTGGGTCCTTTCGGCCCGAACTTCCAGTTCAGATAATTGACCGAATACATGTCTATGGTCTTGCCGGCATCGGCCGTCACCCCCTGGCCCGGATTGGTCGTGTAGGGGGCCGTGATGTTGGCCGGGTCGGTGAGCGTGTTGAAGTCCGTGCCCAGGGTGCGCAAGGGAATCGTGCCGCGCATATAGCTGTTGCTCCCCGGGTTGGCGGATGGTTCGTCGACCTTGCAGTCATGGACCAGATAGTCACTGCTTGCCGCGAAGTTGAAGACGCGGAAGTAGGCGTCTGCGCCGCTGCCGCCACCTCCCGTGAAGCTCGTTGCCGCCGGGGCTGCGCACCCGGGGTAGCAGTTGGCTCCGTAGCGGGCCATGCAGGTCTGATCGTGCCAGTATGGGTTCTTGTTGCTGCAAGTGCCGCCGTAGGTGCCGTAGGTTGTGCCTCCGACGACGAGGGTGCCGGTGCCGGCGACATCGCAAGCGGTGGCGGTGTCCACGGTGGCGAAGGGGGTGCCGCCCGGGGTGGCCACTGCTTGGGCCGAGACAGTCGTTCCCTGGCAGACCCGGCCGTACTGGTAAGCGCCTGCGGCAAAAATGTTGGCGCAGCTGGCATTCTGGTGCTGATAATTGCTGCCCGCAACGACAAGCGTGTCGCCCGCATTGTAGTTGCAATTTCCCGCCGTTCCCGAGCAGGAGTCGCCGCCGTAGCTGTAGGCGCCGGAAGCGACGATGTTGCTGCAACTGGCGCCGAAGTGAGGATAGGCCACGCCGCCTATGGTGATGTCGCTGCCGGGGTTGTAGCTGCAATTGGCCTCGAAGCCGGCCGGTGTCGTGCCGCAGCCGGTGCCGCCCACCGTGTAATTGCCGGGGCCGGCGCCGACGTTTGTGCAGGTCGCGCCGTAGCCTCCGTAGACTGTGCTGCGCAGGGTGATGTCATTTCCCGGAGCATAGCTGCAGAGGGCTCCCCCAGGAGCGCAAGAACCTCCCGTCAGGTAGGCGCCGACCCCCTGGACCTGGGCGCAGGTCCTGTTTACACCTGTCTGGCCCACGCCCCCTATGGTCATGTTGCCCCCCGCGCTGGTCGAGCAGGAAAGCTGCGAGCCGTTCTCCTGGCAAGTGCCTCCTATCGTGTAGCCGCCCGCGGCCACCGTGTTGCTGCAGGTGGCGCCGACGCCGGTGTATGGGGTGCCGCGTATGGTCAGGGAGGCGCCGGCGCTGCTGCTGCAATTGGAAGCCGAGCCGCTTTCCATGCAAGTTGCGCCATAGGCATACACGCCGTCTGCGACGGTGTTGCTGCAGGTGGCACCGATGCCGGTGTAGGCGGTGCCGCGTATGGTCATGTTCGAGCCGGCGCTGGTCGAGCAACTGGCGGCCGAACCGTTTTCCTGGCAGCTGATGCCGTAGGTGTAGGTGGCTGGCGCGATGGTGTTGCTGCAGGTCGCGCCCACCCCGTTGTAAGTGGTGCCGCGTATGGTCATGGAGGAACCTGCGCTGGTCGAGCAACTGGCGACCGAGCCGTTTTCCTGGCAGCTGATGCCGTAGGTGTAGGTGGCTGAAGCGATGGTGTTGCCGCAGGCCCCATTCACATTGTCATAGCTTGTTCCGCCTATGGTCTTGGTGAAGCCGCCGGTGACCTGGCAGCTCGCGGTCGAGTTGTTTTCCTTGCAGCTTCCCCCATAGTTATAAACGGTCCCGGCAGGGACGGCGTTGGTGCAGCCACTCTGGTCGTTTTCGGCGGCGACCTTCGTGCCGAAAAATCCGACGGCAAGAGGGTGTCCATTGATGGTCGTGCCCGAAGCCGAGCAGTTGGCGGTGGATCCGCTCTCCTCGCAGCTGCCACCGTAGGCATACCAACCCACCCCTTCGATCTTGTGGCTATCGCGATGATGCCATTGGCAGGTGTCGATGGTGGCCGTCTGGCGGCCCGAGAAGCTGCAGGCATTGACGGTAACTGTTCCTCCTCCCGTCGGCGCGCAGGCCGCCACGGAAACTGATGCTCCTCCGCTCGGAGCGCAGGCATTCACCGAGACCACGCCGCCGCCCTGGGGTGTGCAGGCAGCGACGAACACATTCGACTGCCCTTGCAAGGCGCAGGCTCCGACATTGATCGCTGTCTGACCGGTCATGGCGCAGTTGGGCGCAGTGACGCTACCCGTTCCCAGCAACTGGCAGACCGGCACGGTGAGCGATTGCACGTTCTGCAGGGCGCAACTGGACACGTTGAAGGCAGTGCCGCCGCTCCAGGCGCAGTTCAAGTACCACTTGTCGTAGAAGAATGTGCTGATAGCCGTCGGGGCCGCGCAGACAGGATCGGGCACGTTGCCGCAGTCGGGAGCGACGCCGGCGCCGTTGGGGTCGTTGCAGCTGATGGGGCCCAGGTTGCAGTTGCCGCCCCAGGGGTGCGCGATACCGAAGACATCCGTTTCGCTGCTCGTTCCGCCCAAGATGCAGGTCGAGGTTTTCGAGACCGTGACGTTGTCCGTCACCAAGCCCGGCTTCCTCAGGCAGGTCGCGCTTTGCGGCCCGGTGGCCGCGTCGCAGGCGGCAGGGGTCGAGTCGACATAGGCGGGCACGCCGGTTATGGAGCCGAAGGCGGCAGCGGCGTCGCGATTTCCCTTCCAGGTGATGAACTTGCTGTCCTTGATGTCGGTGCTGCCGCTGGCGTCGATATCGCTGGTGGCGGCAAGCCCGTACCAGGACTTGATCTCGTCAAGATTTGCCTGGGACGTGTAGCCGTCTATGGTGCTGCGGAAATTGAAGCCGCCCAGGTCGGCCTTGGGGTCGCTCCAGTTGGCGCCCGCCGAGCCGTCACCATAGCGGATGGGCAAGCCGTTGATGCCTGTCGGTGGGCTGCCGAAACTGTCGCGAAAGACCGGGTTGTTGCTCGGATTGCCTGAAGGAACGCTCGATGCGTCGAGGTAGCCTGCAGCATAATTGGTGCCGCTGCCCAAGGCATTGGCCGATGCGCTGGAGCCGGGGTAGCTGTTGTTGCCGACGGTGACGAGACTGGTCCAGGGCTCCCAGCGCAGCCATTGCTGACCGGGAAACTTGCCGCTGTTTTGCACGACGTTTGCCGGCGCGAATATAGTGGACGGTGTGAGCTCGGCCAGCGAACTGCCGCACTGGTTGTAGCCGCTGTAATCGTTCACCGTGGAGCCGAAGTCGAAGTAGCGCCTGCCGCCCAAGCTCTGGAGGTAGCCGCGGAAGCGGTTCCAGGAAGGCGAGCGCAGTCTGGCATCGCTCTCGCTGGTGCCGGAAGGCAGCCAGTAGATCCAGGAAAGATCGTCGTAGTCGCGCCAGACCGAGCGCGGGCCGGGGTCGCCGGCCAGAGTGGCCTTGGCATAGACCCGCGCCGCCTGCCAGAGGGCCTGGCGCTCGGCCAGCGAGGCGCCGGCCCAGAACCCCCAGGGGCTGGAAGGTGTCGTGCTCTGGGCAGCCGTGGATATCCTGTTCGCGTCTTCGGCTACCGCCTCGCCGCCGCCGATGTCTGCATCGACGATGCGGTTCAGGTCGTTCCAGAGGTACTCGACATGGGATTCGTAGGCGCCGGGATATTCGCGCCAGGCCTCGGGAATGTTCATCGAATCCGAGGTATCTATGATGAGCAGGATGTTGGGCTCGGAAGCGCCGCTGGAACTGGTCGAGGTATAGAGGGTGAAGTCGCCGACG
Source organism: uncultured Sterolibacterium sp. (assembly GCA_903930535.1). GTDB lineage: Bacteria > Pseudomonadota > Gammaproteobacteria > Burkholderiales > Rhodocyclaceae > CAIYYX01. Next base: position 11,724 of record CAIYYX010000214.1, read on the forward strand.
CCGTTGGGCGGAACCTGGGCGTAGGCCGACGGGCTCACCAAGGGGTTGGTCAATGCGACGATCAGGATCCAGGCGAGAGTGCGGCGGATTCGCTTGTAGGTTCTCATGGCAGGCCTCGCATTCTCTTCGGGCTTTATGATGGGTCGGGCATCACTGGCAAAATGACTTGATTCCCTGGTGCACGCTGGCCTGGCCGGCCAGCACCCCTGTGGCCAGGGCGGCGACGTCGAAATACACGGCACCCAGGCCGCCGTTGACCTGGTTGCCGCTGCCCCTGGCGGCATCTTCGACACAAGCTGTGAGCTGCCGGGCGGTGATCAGGGTTTGCTGCGCGCCAAAGAAGGAGCTTCCGCCTATCACCAGGCTGTTCGTTCCAGCGTCATAACTGGTGCCGTTGCCGCCGACATTCGCGGTCTGACATTGGGCCGGGTCGGGATTGGTACAGAAACAGCTGCCGGTGCCCACGGTGGTCAGGCAACCTGCGGTCAGGCGGCCGTTGTTGTCGTTGATGAATTTGACCAGGGCGACTTCCGCATTCGAGAAATTCTGTTCTGCGGTATGAACGATGCCGCCTATCTTGAGTTCGAGCACGCTGGTCTTCAGCATGCCGAGAACAAGCAGGGTCATGACCACCAGGATGATCAGGCTGGTGGCGAGCACTGCGCCGGCTTGGGATTGTCTTAACATGTGTTTCCGCCGCCGCGCCGCTGCGCGCAGTTGCGTAACGAAGCCACTTGCGAGAAGACATGGCGCCTGAGGTTGCAATCGACACCTGGCGTGCAGGTGAAATTGACGCCGCCCCCCAGATCGTAGTTCTTGCCCGCATCCGAATAGCCCGACGAAGTGCTCGCTGTGCGCACCAGGACGTAAATGCGCACGGCGACGATCGACGGTAATTCGAGCGCTGTCGGTGCGGCAATGAACTGATCGACAATGCCGTCGTTATTGGTATCAATACCGTAGAGCAGATTGATGCGCTCGACACCCTCCGCGAGCGGCACCAGTTGCAGGCTGGCGCCGGCCAGCTCATGACGCACCAGGGTTGGTATGGAACTGCCGCCGTCGTCGTTGAGCATGTTCGAACAAGTCGCCGCCGTCCGGCGGCTGCAGGGGCGGATGTAATAAACATGGGACTGATAGGCGAAGATGGGGAAGTCAGTGCCATTGGCGAAAGATCGGGTGAGGTTGGCGGCCTTCAAGGCGGCGAAATTTGCGCCCTTGAACAGGAGGGTGTTGGGGCTCTGGCTGGGCGAGGACTGCACGTATAGCGCGTTCGCATCCAGGGCCCCTGCGGCGAGCGGGGTTCCAACCGCACCGCGCAGCATGATGACAGAGGCATTGCCCGCTGCGAAATCGTCCGCTTCGATGCAGGGCAGGGCGGCATGGACGTTGGCCGGGGTCAGGCCGCTTTGTATATCTATCGGTTGCAACAGGTTCAGGGACCAGGGCGGAGAGGGCGAGCCGGCAGCGCAATCGTTGGCAATGGCGTTGATGCCTGCCGTGGCGAGGGTCGCACTGTCCAGGGAGACAGAGCCGCTGCTCATCGCCAGTCCGTAGAAGCCGGCCATGCGGAAGTCATCGATGAGGTAGTGCAAGGCGGCCGCCCCGCTTTCCTGCAGGCGCGAGAAATCATCCTGGACCTTGAAGGCATTCGATGTGCCCGAAACCAGCATCAGAAGCCCCAGGCTGATGACCAGGCCGACCGCCAGGCCGACCATCAGTTCCACCAGCGAGAGACCCTGCTGCTTGTCAAGAAGGGGCTGTTTGTCGATTTTCATAGCGGCACGAAAATCGTCACATCGATGGATACGACGCGTCGCGTCGCGTCGTCTACAGCGCCTGTGGCGGCGTTGACATAGAGGCCGATGCCGCAGTTGGAAGATGTCGGTGTCGTGGTCGGCATGTCGCCCTGCCAGGAAACGCTGACGCGATAGGTATTCGGTGGCGAGGGTGCGGCGAGGGGCCCCTCGACACAGCTGCGCGCATTGATGATGCCGCCGATGTTGCTGATTCCTCGAGTTTCGGCAACGCCGAGCAACTGACCTTCCCAGACGCCGAGATCGTAGTCGACCAGATTCTGCCTCGTGCAGATAACTGCGCCACAGTCAGGAATCGTGTGCCCCACCGTCAGTGCATTCCATTTCGCCGCGGTGCCCGGGTCGCCCAAGGGGGTGGCCAAAGGCGCTCCGGCCGCATAGAGATTGGCGATGGAGAGGTTGTCCGGGGTTCCCGGCACTATCGTGCTGCTCGCCAGCATGGCCTGGTTTGACTTGATGCGTTCGGCCAGTTCGTTGCCCAGGGTCAGCGCCTGGTAGCGCTGGTAGGCTTCATAGACGGCACGATGGCCCTTGACGATCAGGCCGGCGAGGCCCAGCAGGCCGAACATCAGAATCACCAGCGTCACCATGACTTCAATCAGCGTGAAGCCGCGCGTTTTTGTCATACGCATGGCGTTGCCCCATTGAGGCCGCCGCTTTCCCAGAGGGTGTTCATGCGTCCGCTGGGCCCGAAATAGATGCTGCGGATCTTGTCGTTCGCAGGGTCGAGATCATTCATGTCGTCGCTGACGCGAATGAAACCGTTGCCGACAAACACAGGATTCAGGTCTATCCGGCCGTCGGGGCGGAAGGCGAGCATGGCGAGGCTGGCTTGCGAGGTGCAGGATTTCAGCCGCGCGTTCAGCGCCTGGGAGACGCGCATGATTTCAGTGGAACCGGCGCAATCGTAGGAGGTCGTCGTACTGGCGACGCAGACGCGCCATCCGCCATTCCAGTCTGTGCCATTGACCGACTCAACCACGATGCGACGCTGATTGTTGATCGCATCGCTACGGGCAAACAGGAGGTCTTCCTGGATGTCCGAAACCGCCACCCGGACGCGCTGGTTGGCGATCAGCTGACTGAATTGCGGCACGCCTATCATCATCACGGTGGCCATGATGGTCACGGTCACCATCAATTCGACCAGGGTAAAGCCGCTGCTGTCCGCCTTCATCATGATCACTCCCAGGCAATCGCAGTGCCGCTGCTGGCAGCGCAAGAGCCGAGGATGGCGGCATCGCAGGTGGCGTTGGTTTCGCGCCAGCGCTCGCCGCGGCTGTTCACGAACAGGCGGCCGTCATTCGCCATCTGGCTTGACAGCGGCACCAGAACGGCCTGGAAGAATGGCCTTGCGCCGCCGACGTTGAGGGTGACGGTCAGGGTGTAATCCTGCGCGACTCCTGGTGGCAGGGACACATTGAGTTCTGCGGCCGTTCCGTATTGCCGACTGTCGATGAGATACTGTTCCTGCCTCTGGGCCATCTCCATGAGAAACTGCTGGCCGTTGGCGCGATGCCCGCGATTGACGTACTGAGAGTAGTTTGGGTAGGTGAATGCCGCCAGGACTCCGATGACCGCAACCGTGACCATCAACTCGATCAGGGAGAACCCTTTGGCTGTTCTGCGCATAGCGGCAATCTCGGTAATTTCCCAATGTCATATGCTAAACAAATATTGTCGGGCTTGCCAAGCACTTCTGACGGGCGGTTGGTTCGGCAGCGTGAGCGGCGAAAGGTGATGCAATCCTCGCCGAATTGCCGGGCAGGGTGCGAATCGCTATAATTCGCCTCCTCATTCACCGAGGCCGGCGTAGCTCAGTTGGTAGAGCAGCGCATTCGTAATGCGAAGGTCGGGGGTTCGACTCCTCTCGCCGGCACCAACCCGTTCATTCTCTTGTCAGATCCTTGCTATCACTGCGGTCTTGACCTGCCGGCGGGTCCTCTCCATACGGTGATCATCGCCGGCGCGGTGCGACAAATGTGCTGTGCCGGTTGCCAGGCGGTGGCCCATGCCATTGTCGGCAACGGCTTGGCAGACTACTACCTGCACCGCGATGCCCTGCCCGAGTCGCCGCGCCAGGCGCTGCCGCAAGCCTTGCAGGACCTCGGCTTGTTCGATCATCCCGAGATGCAGGGAAGTTTCGTCCGGCGCGTCGATGATGCGGCGGGGGAATGCGAGGCCTCCCTGATTCTCGAGGGCATCACCTGCGCCGCCTGCGTCTGGTTGAGCGAGCAGCACCTGGCGCGGCAAGCTGGCGTGACCCGGGTCAGCATCAACTACAGCACCCACCGCGTTGAGGTGCGCTGGGACGAGAATGTCATCCGGCTGTCGCAAATCGTGGCGGCGATCTCGGCTATCGGTTTTCGCGCCCACCCTTACGACCCCGCGCGCGCCGAGCAGTTGGCGCAAGAGGAGAGGCGGGCCGCGCTCTGGCGTTTGTTTGTCGCCGGCTTCGCCATGATGCAGGTGATGATGTATGCCATTCCCGTGTATCTGGCCGATGCCGGCACCATGACGCCCGACATCGAACAGCTGATGCGCTGGGCCAGCCTGATCCTGACCCTGCCCGTGGTGCTGTATTCCGCTGCACCCTTTTTCAGGAATGCCTGGCGCGATTTGACTCTCAGGCGCGTCGGCATGGACGTGCCGGTGGCGCTGGGTGTGGGCAGTGCTTTCATGGCCAGCGTCTGGGCGACACTCACGGCAGGCGGCGCCGTGTATTTCGATGCGGTGACGATGTTTGTGTTCTTCCTCTTGGGCGGACGCTATCTCGAATTGCTGGCGCGGCAGAAGGCCCGTCGCGGCATAGAGCGCTTAGCGCCCGCCCTGCCGGCATTTGCCTGGCGTCTGCCGCACTACCCGGAAGAGGATTCCGAGCGCGTCGCTGTCGCCCGACTCGAAGCCGGCGATATCGTGCGGGTGCGCCCGGGCGAGACCCTGCCGGCAGACGGCGAGGTGATTTCCGGGACGAGTTCGGCCGACGAGGCGCTGCTCACCGGCGAGAGCCTGCCGGTGAATAAACGCTGCGGCGACTTTGTCACGGGCGGCAGCATCAACCTGGTGAGCCCGCTGCTGGTGCGGGTGCATCGGGTCGGCGCAGAGACGAAGCTGGCGGCGATACAACGCCTGGTCGAGCGCGCCGCCATGGATAAGCCGCGTCTCACCGTAATGGCTGATCGCATCGCCGGGCACTTCGTCACCCTGCTGCTGCTGCTGGCATTTGCGACCGGCGGGGTTTGGCTGCTCCTCGATCCGGGCCGTGCCCTTTGGATATTCGTTTCCGTACTGGTGGTGAGTTGTCCCTGCGCCTTGTCCCTGGCCACGCCGGCGACGCTGACGGTGGCCACCGGTGCCCTGACGAGGCTTGGCCTGTTGGTGACGCGCGCTCACGCCATTGAGACTCTGGCCCGGGCCAATCACTTCGTTTTCGACAAGACCGGTACGCTGACCCAGGGCAGGCCGGTTCTATCCGGGATACTGCCGCTTGCCTCATGGTCGGAAGAAGAGATTCTCGCCATGGCCGCCGCTCTTGAGGTGGGCTCGGAGCATCCCATCGCGCGCGGCCTCTCTCTGGCTGCGGCAGAGGGAGAAACCCTACCGCTATCCCTCCTGTCGCTTCGCGCCAGCACGGGCCAGGGCATGGAAGCGGATATCAATGGCGACAGGCTGCGGCTGGGCTCTCTTGCCTATGCCGGTGCGCTTCACGGCCAGCCTCTGCCTGAGGGCGCGCTGCGATGGCTCCAGGCGGGTGGCAGCGTCATCAGTCTGGCCAATTCTGCCGGCTGGATCGCGCTCATGCGCATGAAAGACAGCCTGCGCCCACAGGCCGGGACTATGCTTGACGAACTGGCTGGCGCCGGGATGAAGATATCCATCCTGAGCGGCGACACGCCGACTGCCGTGATGGAGATCGCCGGCCGCGTGGGTGTCGTTGATGCCCACGGCGGCATGTCTCCCGAAGCAAAACAAGCCTTCATCAAAGACTTGCAGGAGAAGGGCGCGGTTGTCGCGATGGTCGGTGACGGAGTCAATGACGCACCCGTGCTGGCCCAAGCCCAGGTTTCCATCGCCATGGGGGGCGGCACGGACCTGGCGCGCAGGCAGGCCGACATCGTGCTGCAGACCGACGATCTGGCGCATCTGGTGGCGGGTGTCAGGGTCGCGCGGCAGACCTTGGTCATCGTCAGGCAGAATCTATACTGGGCTTTGGCCTACAATCTTCTGGCCATCCCCCTGGCGATGACGGGCATGATCACGCCCTGGATGGCCGGCATAGGCATGTCGGGCAGTTCGCTCCTGGTGGTGGCCAATGCCCTGCGCCTGCAGGGAGGAGAGGACTGATGGATATCCTGTATCTGCTGGTTCCGCTCTCCGTGGTTCTGGTCTTTCTGATCGCCGGAGTCTTCTGGTGGTCGCTCAGGAGCGGTCAATTCGAGGATCTCGAAGGGCCAGCCTACCGTATTCTGATGGATGACGACCGTCCGCATGAGGAGGAGGGGACAAATGCGGCAGCGGAAAAGTAGCACGATTCCACCCTGGATTTGACCTGTGTCAATAAGATGATGGGGTGCGGCAAGTACTCTGCAACAGTTGCGCTTTGGCGATGTGGTTTTGGCTATCTTTTCCTATGAGGTAAAACAATCATGCAATCGCAAGCGACTTACAACTACAAAGTCGTGCGCCAGTTCACCGTGATGACCGTGGTTTGGGGCATCGTCGGCATGCTGGTGGGCGTCATCATCGCCGCCCAGTTGATCTGGCCCGAACTGAGCATCGTCGAATGGTTGAGTTACGGCCGCCTGCGGCCGTTGCACACCAACGCGGTGATCTTCGCCTTCGGCGGCAGTGCGCTGTTCGCAACCTCCTATTACTCGGTGCAGCGCACCTGCCACACGCCGCTGTTTTCGCCGGCGCTGGCGGCCTTCACCTTCTGGGGCTGGCAAGTCGTCATCGTCCTGGCCGCGGTGACCCTGCCGCTCGGGATGACCAGCGGCAAGGAATACGCCGAACTGGAATGGCCGATCGACATCCTGATCACCCTGGTCTGGGTTTCCTATGCGCTGGTCTTCTTCGGCACGCTGGTCAAACGCAAGACCTCTCACATCTATGTGTCGAACTGGTTCTTCGGCGCCTTCATTCTCACCGTTGCGCTTCTGCACCTCGTCAATAGCGCAGAGAGTCCTGTCACTTTCTGGCCGATGAAATCCTATTCCGCCTATGCCGGCGTGCAGGACGCCATGGTGCAGTGGTGGTACGGCCATAACGCCGTGGGTTTCTTCCTGACCGCAGGCTTCCTTGGCATCATGTACTACTTCGTGCCCAAGCAGGCCGGCCGCCCGGTGTATTCCTACCGCCTCTCGGTGGTGCATTTCTGGGCTCTGATCTTCACCTATATGTGGGCCGGTCCGCACCATTTGCATTACACCGCGCTGCCCGACTGGACCCAGTCGGTGGGCATGATCTTCTCCCTGATCCTGCTGGCGCCGTCCTGGGGCGGCATGATCAACGGCATGATGACCATGTCGGGCGCCTGGCACAAACTGCGCGATGACCCCATCCTGAAGTTCCTCATCACCTCGCTGTCCTTCTATGGCATGTCGACCTTTGAAGGCCCGATGATGTCGATCAAGACGGTCAATGCCCTGTCCCACTACACCGACTGGACCATAGGCCACGTGCATTCCGGCGCCTTGGGCTGGGTGGCGATGGTTTCCATTGGCGCCATCTATTATCTGGTTCCCCGCCTGTGGGGCAAGAGCGAGATGTACAGCGTCAAGCTCATCAACCTGCACTTCTGGATTTCCACCATCGGCGTGGTGCTGTATATCGCCGCGATGTGGATCGCCGGGGTGATGCAGGGGCTGATGTGGCGCGCGATTGACGTGGATGGCACGCTGACCTACTCCTTCGTGGAGTCCGTCAAGGCGACCTATCCGTTCTATGCGGTCCGTCTCTTGGGCGGCCTGATGTTCTTCGGCGGCATGCTGCTGATGGCCTACAACATGATGAAGACCATCGCCGGCGGCCAGGCGGTCAATGCGCCTGTGCTGGCAGTCGCGCACGCCTGATCAGGAGGAATCGACAAATGCTTACCCACGATACCATAGAGAGAAACGTCGGCTGGCTGGTTGTCCTGATCATTCTGGTGGTGAGCGTCGCCGGACTGGTCGAGATCGTGCCGCTGTTTTTTCAGAGGTCTACGACCGAGCCGGTCACCGGCTTGAAGCCCTATGATCCGGTGCGCCTGACCGGGCGCGATATCTATATCCGCGAAGGCTGTTACAACTGTCACTCGCAGATGATACGGCCCTTCCGCGCCGAGACAGAGCGCTACGGCCATTATTCCGTGGCCGGCGAGTTCATCTATGACCATCCTTTCCAGTGGGGCTCCAAGCGCACCGGTCCGGATCTGGCCCGCGTCGGCGGCCGTTATTCGGACGAGTGGCACAGAACGCACCTCCTTAACCCGCGCGACCTCGTGCCCGAGTCGAACATGCCCGCCTATTACTGGCTCGATCGCCCAGCCAGGAGCGAGGACATCGAATTGAAGATGCAGGCCCTGCGCCGCGTCGGCGTGCCCTACAGCGATGCAGAGATCAAGGGCGCGGCGGAGCAGTTGAAAGGCAAGACAGAACTGGATGTGCTGGTCGCCTATTTGCAGGGCATGGGCATCGAACTCAAACAGTCGAGGTGATCATGGACATCAACGATTTGCGTTCGATGGTTACGGTACTCACCTTCGCCACCTTCATCGGCATCGTCTGGTGGGCATATAGCGGCAAGCGCAAGCAGTCATTCGAGGAAGCTGCGCTTCTGCCCTTTACGGATGACGAACCGGTGGACGAGAACTGGCAGGCCAAGCGGAAAAATGAAAGGATTGCGCCATGAGCGATTTTGTCAGCGGATTCTGGAGTCCTTACATTGCGTTGATGGTCTTGGTCAGCGTCGTCGGTTGCGGCGTTTTCCTTTGGCTGCAGGGGCGGGCCAGACATGCGCCGGGACAGACCATGGGGCATGTCTGGGACGAAACCCTGGAGGAGTACAACAATCCCATGCCCAACTGGTGGCGCTGGATGTTCTACATCACGGTGGTTTTCGGCTTGGGCTACATCGTCGTCTATCCCGGTCTGGGCAGCTATTCCGGCCAGTTCGGCTGGACATCAGAGGGTGAGTACGACAAGGAAATGGCGGATGCCGATGCCATTTACGGGAAAATATACAAGGCCTACCTGAAGCAGGATCTGAAAACGGTGGCGGCCAGTGAGGATGCCCAGCATCTGGGAGCACACCTGTTTCTCGCCTACTGCGCGCAGTGCCACGGTTCCAATGCCAAGGGCAGCAAGGGTTTCCCCAGTCTTGCCGATAACGACTGGCTTTTCGGCGGCACGCCGGAGAACATCAAGGAATCCATTCTCAATGGCCGCATCGGCGTCATGCCGCCGTTTGCTCAACTGGGTGCAGAGACGGTCAAGGATCTCGCCGGCTACGTCAGATCACTATCCGGCCTGGCTGCCGACCCCTTGCGCGTGCAGCGCGGACGGGAAGCCTTTACGGCCTCCGGTTGCATCGCCTGCCACGGTGCGGACGGTAGCGGCAACCAGGCGATGGGTGCGCCCAATCTGACGGACAAGATCTGGCTCTTCGGCAGCAGTGAAGCGACCATCATGGACACAATCACCCAGGGCCGGAAAAGCCAGATGCCTGCGCACAAGGAGTTCCTCGGCGAAGCCAAGGTGCATCTGCTCGCCGCCTATGTCTATGGTCTTGGCAGGGCTCAAGCTGGCAAGTAACCCTACTCTCCCGGGAACGACTCCCGGGAAGTTTTTCGGCCGCAGGATCAATTCATGATGAGCGAGGAATCTCCTGCGCCGGAACATCTCCCCGAGCAGTCGCTCTACGAGGTCCGCGAAAAAATCTATCCGCGTGCCGTCACCGGCTTGTTCGCGACTTGGCGCTGGTCCCTGGTGTGGTTCACCCAAGTGCTGTTCTACGGCCTCTGCTGGCTGCCCTGGAACGACCGTCAGGCTGTTCTTTTCGAACTGGCCGAACGCAAGTTCTACATATTCGGCCTCATCTTCTGGCCGCAGGACATCTTCTACCTGGCGATTCTGCTGATCATCTCCGCCTACAGCCTGTTCCTGTTCACTGCCATCGGCGGTCGCCTGTTCTGCGGCTATGCCTGTCCGCAGACCGTGTATACCGAAATCTTCCTGTGGATAGAGAAGAAAATCGAGGGTGATCGCAGCCCCCGCATGAAGCTCGACGGAGAGCCGCTCTCCGCCCGCAAATTCGCCAAGAAGGCCGCCAAGCACGGTGTCTGGATCGCCGTGGGGCTGTGGACCGGCTTCACCTTCGTTGGCTACTTCACGCCCATCAGAAGCCTCATGGGGGAAGTCGTCAGTTTGAGCCTCGGGCCGTGGGAGTCCTTCTGGATTTTCTTCTACGGTTTTGCCACTTACGGCAATGCAGGCTGGATGCGCGAACAAGTGTGCAAGCACATGTGTCCCTATGCCAGATTTCAGAGCGTCATGTTCGATCCGGATACGCTGATCGTCACCTATGATGGCGAGCGCGGCGAGCCGCGCGGCTCGCGCTCGAAGAAACTCGATTACAAGGCGGCAGGCAAGGGCGACTGCGTCGATTGCAGTATTTGCGTGCAAGTCTGCCCGACCGGCATAGACATCCGCGATGGCCTGCAATACGAGTGCATCGGCTGCTCGGCCTGCATAGACGCCTGCGACCAGGTGATGGACAAGATGGATTATCCTCGCGGCCTGATCCGCTACTCGACCGAACATGCGATGCAGCAGAAGTGGGGCCGCAAGGAAATCATCGCGCATGTCCTGCGTCCGCGCACCATGATTTATGGCGTGATTCTCATGCTCATCATCACCGCTGCCGGAGTGGGCCTGTCCCTGCGCTCGCCGCTCAAGGTCAATGTGATCCGCGACCGCGGTGCGCTGTTCCGCGAGGAGGAAAACGGCATGATAGAAAACAGCTTTCACCTGCAGATCATGAATGTCAGCGAAACGGCGCACCGTTACGATCTCGGCGTGTCCGGACTGGACGGCATCGAGATCGAGCACAAGCGTATTATCGAGATTCCCTCGGCTGCCACGCAGAGCGTCATGGTGGAGGTGCATACCCCACCCAAATCCGGCAAGAAGGGCTACAACAGGATTTATTTCGAGGTCAAGTCCCTGGATGACGAGAAAATAGCTGTGCGCGAGAAGGCCAGCTTCCTGCTGCCATAATGGAAAAGCCCATGAATGAACGCGTCACAACCCTCTGGTATCGCGAGCCCGGCCCCTGGCTCCTGATGGCCGGGCCCTTTGTCGTGATGGTGGCGAGCTTCATCACCCTGTGGCTGGCGATACGCTCCAATGACGGACTGGTGAGCGAGGATTACTACAAGACGGGCATGGCCATCAATCAGACGCTGGCCGAGAGCGAGAACGCCAAGGCGCTCGGAATAAGCGCCGGAATTCGCATCAAGATGGATAGCATCGCCATCCGCCTGGCCGGGAGCGCACCGGCTTTCGTTCCGCCAGCCAGCCTGCGTGTCACCGTGACGCACCCGACCCGCGCCGGTCTGGACCAAAGTCAGGTATTGCTGCGGCAGAATGATTATTACAGCGGCAAGTTCAGGTTGCCGGCGGCAGGCCACTGGGTGGTGCTGCTCGAAGACGACGCCGGGACCTGGCGCCTGATGGGGAACATCATCCTGCCTGCTTCCGGCGAGACACTGCTGGGCGGCGAGACAAAGTAAATCGAAGTAGAATAAACAAAAAGGAGATTTCAATGAAGCGGCTGATCTGGGTCCTGTGGCCATCCTTCATCGTTGCCGGTATCGCCGAGATCCTGTTCTTCACGCTGATCGACCCTCAGGAACTCTATCTTTTCGGCGAGCCGGTGAATTTTTCCAGAACGACTGTCTACTCCCTCGGCTTCTTCGCCTTCTGGGCCATTTGCGCAGCCTCCAGCCTTTTGACCTGCTTCATCCAGCGCGATTCGAGCGAAGTGAATTCCTGCATGATCGCTGCCAACTGCGAGAGCCGAGTCGGTCGCAAGCCTTGACTGCATGAGCGGCCACCCATGGCGCTGCCCACTTCTTCTGCTGGTCTGACCTCCGCCGAAGCCGCCCGCCGGCTGCGTGAGAACGGCCCCAACGAACTTTCCTCGACAGCCCGCCAGGGTATTGTTGGCATCGCGCTGGAAGTGCTGCGCGAGCCGATGTTCCTGCTGCTCCTGGCCGCTGGCGGCATTTATCTTGCCCTGGGCGACAGGGCCGAGGCCTTGATGCTGCTTGCTTTTGTTGTTCTGGTGATGGCCATGGTCCTGGTCCAGGAACATCGTACGTCGCGCGTCCTGGAAACCCTGCGTCAGCTTTCCAGCCCGCGCGCGCTGGTGGTGCGCGACGGACAGAGGCTGCGCATTCCCGGCCGTGAGGTGGTGTGTGGCGATCTCCTGGTTCTGGAGGAAGGCGACCGGGTCGCGGCCGACGCCATCGTCATGGAATGTCACGACCTCTGTGCCGACGAATCGCTGCTCACCGGAGAATCGGTACCGGTGCGCAAGCAGTCGGCCACTGCCGCCGCAGCGCCGGTGCAACCAGGGGGTGACGATCAACCCTATGTCTATGCCGGGACCCTGCTCACCCAGGGCGGTGGCCTGGCGCTTGTCACGGCGACTGCCGCAGCCAGCGCCATCGGCCGCATCGGCATAAGCCTCGATGCGGCGGAGGAGGCGCATTCACCCCTGCAGCTGCAGATGCGGCGACTGGTCGATCGCCTGGTTCTGCTGGTTGCCGTGCTCTGCGTGGCCATGGTGGCTCTCCTGGGTTTCGATCAGGGCAACTGGCTGGAGGCGTTTCTGGCCGCAATCACCCTGGCGATGGCGGCGTTGCCCCAGGAGTTTCCGGTGATACTCGCCGTGTTCATGGCCTTGGGCGCCTGGCGCATCTCGCAGCGGCGGGTGCTCACGCGGCGCCTGGGTGCCATAGAGACGCTTGGCGCCACGACCGTGCTGTGCGTAGACAAGACCGGCACCCTCACCGAGAACCGCATGGCGGTCTCATCCCTGTGGTGCGAGGACGAGTCCTTTGAACTCACCGGTCAGGAGGCCTTGCCCGAGCGCTTCCACTCCCTGGTCGAGTTCGCCATCCTGGCCAGCGAGCGCGAGCCCTTCGATCCCATGGATCGCGCCTGCCATGAACTCGGCCAGCGCCTGCTCGGGGGCAGCGAGCATCTTCATGAGGAATGGGGGATTGCCCACGAGTACAGCCTGTCTGCCGATCTTCTGGCCATGTCGCATGTCTGGCGCGGCGATGGCAAATGGGTGGTTGCCACCAAGGGCGCGCCAGAGGCGGTGGCCGACCTCTGCCACCTCGAGGCTGGGGACTTGCAGAAGGTGCTGGCAGCCGCTGCGAATATGGCCGATGCCGGCCTGCGTGTCCTCGGCGTGGCGCGGGCGAACCTCACGAGCGACGACTGGCCGCAGCGGCAGCACGACATTTCCTTTTCCTTTGTCGGCCTGGTCGGTTTGCAGGATCCGCTGCGCAAAGACGTGGCGGAGATGATTGCAACCGTCAAGAGGGCCGGCATCCGCGTCGTCATGATTACCGGCGATTATCCGCGCACGGCGCAGGCCATCGCGCGCCGGATAGGACTGGATGACAAGGCATTGATGTCTGGTGCAACGCTCGATACCCTGGACGCAGAACAGCTTTCCCGCTGCATCAGCGACCTGGAGGTGTTTGCGCGCATCGTGCCGCAGCAGAAATTGCGCCTGGTCGAGGCGCTGAAACTGCGCGGCGAGGTGGTGGCGATGACCGGCGATGGCGTCAATGACGCCCCGGCGCTGAAGGCTGCGCATATCGGTGTGGCCATGGGCGGGCGCGGCACCGACGTGGCGCGCGAGGCGGCGGCCCTGGTGCTGCTCGATGACGACTTCGCCGCCATCGTCGCCACCATTGGCCTCGGCCGGCGCATCTATGACAACCTGCAGAAGGCGATGAGCTATACCTTGGCCGTGCATGTGCCCATCGTCGGCATGTCGTTGTTGCCGGTGCTGCTCGGGCAACCGCTGCTGCTTTTACCTGCGCATGTCATGTTTCTCGAACTGATCATCAGTCCGTCCTGTTCCTTGGCCTTCGAGGCGGAAGCCGAGGAACCTGGCCTGATGGAACGTCCGCCGCGTGATCCGCGCTCACCGCTGTTTGGCGGCCGTGTGCTGGCCCTGAGTCTGGTTCAGGGTACGATGGCCTTCGCCATCGCCGCCGCAGTCTATGGCTGGGCGCTGTGGCTAGGGCTGGCTGCGGAGGAGGGACGTTCTCTGGTGTTCCTGACCATGGTCGTCGGCAATCTGGCGCTGCTGCTGGTGAACCGGACAAGGGCCGGATTCGTCGCGGGGGGAAACTGGGTTGTCGCGGGGGTGCTGATGCTGACATCCTGCGGGCTGCTTCTGGTGTTCGGGTGGCAGGGACTGCGCGGACTGTTCCACTTTGCCCCGCCGGACGGAAACATGCTTCTTGTTGGCTTAGTCGTCGCAATCGCCAGCCTGGCCTGCTTCGAAATCCTCAAGCGTTTGCTGGCGGTGCGAGACTGAAGGAAAAGCTATTTAGGCCACTGCAAGGCGAGTGCGCGACTGCCCGTGGCGCTCAGCACGACGTTTTTCGTAAGAAGAATGCCAGCGTGCATCAGTTCCAGCCGGTAGCGGCCGGCGGGAAGACGCAGGAACAGCAGGGGGCCCTCGCTGTTTATTTCCAGGCGCTTATTGCCGGCGCTGTCATAGATGCCGACCTTGATGTTGGTGAGCAATGCGCCGCTGCCGGCTTGGGAAAAGGTCAGGCGCAGATTGTATTCCTGCGCCTGCGCCTGCATCGCCTGCCGCTCTTCTGCGCCTATGCCGCCACTGACATAGGGAATGCCGCCACTGGCGTGCACCCGCGGCATGGGCAATTCGTCGGCATGGGCTGCCAGCGACAGGCAGAGCAGCACCGTGACCGCAGTTACCGATGGCCCGTGCAAGCCGCTGCGCATCTGTCTTAGCGGTACACCAGTACCGGGATTTTGGAGTGGGTCAGCACCTTTTGCGTCTCGCTGCCCAGCAACAGACCGCTGAAGCCGCGCCGGCCGTGCGATGCCATGAATATCAGGTCGCAGCCCTCAAGCTTTGCGGCATCTATGATCGCCTGGTAGGGAATGTCGCCGGTGGTGCTGCGCAGTTCGCATGCGACTCCGCCAGCCTGGGCCTCCTTGTTCGCCGCAGCCAGGACTTCCTGGGCCTGTTGATCCGCCATTTTGGCAAACTTCTCGGGCGTCGTCGGATCGATCAAGGCGCCTTCGCCGTAGAAAGCCACCGGATAATCCGGCTTGGCGAAGAAAAACGTCAGCTTTGCACCGGTTTCCTTGGCGAAGGTGACTGCGCGCTTGACAGTATCTGTCGACAGCGGCGAACCATCGGTCGGGACAAGAATATTTTTGAACATGTTGTATCTCCCGGAAAGTGTTATGACAAACCCATTATAGGAGCCGCCTCTGGCGAATGTTTGACCCAGATCAATGCTCTAGCCTTCGCCCCCATCACAATTGAAGCCATCATGCAGCTCACTTTTCAGGGTGCCGCGAACGAGGTCACCGGGTCCTGTTGCCTGGTCGAGGCGACAGCACGTTTCATCGTCGATTGCGGCCTGTTTCAGGGCGGGCAAGAGTCTTACCGGAAGAATCTCGCCGCTCTCGGTTTCGGTGTGAAGACGCTGGACTTCGTCCTCTTGAGCCACGCCCATCTCGACCATTCCGGCCTGTTGCCGAGGCTCGCAACACTCGGCTTCCGCGGTCCGGTGTATTGCACGCCGGCGACCGCCGACCTGTTGCGGGTGCTGCTGCTCGACTCCGCCCATATCCAGGAGAAGGAGGCGGAGTGGGAAAACCGCCATCACCATGAACGCCATGCGCGGCGTGGCTGGGAGCGGGCGCCTTTGTACACCGTGGCGCAGGCGGAGGCTTGCCTGCGCCAGATTCGCCCCGTCGCCTATGGCGTCACGTTTTCGCCCCATCCTTCGGTACGCTGTGTGTTGCGCGATGCCGGCCACATCCTCGGCTCCGCCATCATCGAGATCTGGCTGGAGGAGGGAGGACGGATGCGAAAGCTGGTGGTCTCGGGCGATCTCGGCCAACCGGGGCAGCCGGTGCTGCGCGATAGGGAAACTGTGGCCGATGCAGACGTACTGCTGGTGGAATCGACCTACGGCAATCGCCTGCACAAGTCTTTGGCGGCGACGGAGCATGAACTGATCGAGGCGATTGACGACACCTTGCACAAGAAGGGCGGCAACGTCATCATGCCGGCCTTTTCCGTCGGCAGAACGCAAGAGGTGCTGTTCATGCTCACTGATCTGGTGCGCCGCGCTCTGCTGCCGCCGCTCGACATCTACGTCGATTCGCCCATGGCCACGTCTGCAACCGAACTGACGCTGAAGCACCAGGACCTGCTCGATGCAAAGACCCATGAACTGATTGCCTGGCAGCGCGAGCATCCGGATCGACCGAGGATACGCTTCGTTCAGGATGTCCAGGAGTCAATCGCCTTGAACCGCATCAGGAGCGGCGCCGTGATCCTCTCGGCCTCCGGCATGTGCGATGGTGGGCGGATCAAGTATCACCTGCAGAACAACCTGCCGCGGCGCGAATGCTCCGTCGTCATCACCGGCTTCCAGGCCGCCGGCACCCTCGGCCGTCGCCTGGTGGACGGTGCCCGTCGCGTCCGCATCTTCGGCGAGGACGTCGCCGTGCGCGCCGACATCTATACGCTCGGAGGCTTGTCGGCGCACGCCGACCAGCAGGGTTTGCTAGACTGGCTGGGACACTTTGCCGCGCCTCCCCGCCACACCTTCGTCATCCATGGCGAGGCCGCGACGGCGGCGATATTCGCCGCTTGCGTGCAGGAGCACCTGCATTGGCAGGATGTCGTCGTGCCGCAGCATGGGCAAAAGTTTGACCTTCACTGAAATCGCCAATGAACGATAGCCACCCGAAACCACCCCAGACGCCGCAGGCAGCCTTGCGCGCCATGGATCAGGCGGTCGAAGCCAACCTCGATCCGATGGGCATGACGACGCCGCTCCTGCATGCGCAGATGGCCTGGCTTTCCCATCCGCAGGAACTGGCCGAGTCCATGGCGAAATTTTCCAACGACATGATGGCGCTGCAATGGCATTCCTGGCGCCGCATCCTGGGACTGCCCAGTCAGGATGTGGTGAGGCCGCACCAGGATGACACGCGCTTTGCCGATCCGCTCTGGCAGGAATCGGCGACCTGGGACATCGCCAAGGAATGGTATCTGCTCACCAGCCATCACATGCAGGACATGCTTTTTGATACGCCAGGCATGTCTGGCAAGGACAGCCGCCGCGCGGCATTCTGGTGGCGGAAGTGGCTGAATGCCATGGCGCCGACCAATTTCCTCTGGAGCAATCCGGTGGCGGTCAGAAAGGCCATCGAGAGCCGCGGCGACAGCCTGATCCGCGGCCTGCGGATATTTCTCGACGACCTCTCCGCCGGCACCGTGCGCATGGCCAACCCGGAGGATTTCACCGTCGGCGGGAATCTCGCCACGACGCCAGGCAAGGTGGTGTTCAGGAACCGGCTGCTGGAGGTCATCCATTACGAACCGACCACGGCCAAGGTCTATGAAACGCCACTCGTCATTGTCATGCCCTGGATCAACAAGTTCTACGTCTTCGACCTGAATCCGCACAAAAGCCTCGTCAAGTTCCTGCTCGACCAGGGCTATTCCGTTTTCATCACGAGTTGGAAGAATCCGACCGAGGATATGCGCGAGGTCACTTTCGAGGACTACCTCAAGGAGGGTGTGGCCAAGATCGTCGAGACGGCATGCGCCATCAGCGGCGCACCGCGTGTGCATGCCGTCGGTTACTGCATCGGCGGCGCGGCGCTTTCAGCCTACATGGCCTGGGCCAACCGCCACTATGCCGCCGTGCCGGTGGCGAGCCTGACTTTGCTCGCCACCCTGGTCGATTACCACAAGCCGGGAGACATCGAGGTCTTCCTCGACCCGGGCAGCGTCAACTGGCTTTCCCGCTCGATGCGGCAAAAGGGTTTTCTCGACGGCAGGGAGATGGCCAGCGCCTTCAGGCTGCTGCGCTCCAACAGCCTGATCTGGCACTATGTGGTGCATGGCTATCTCTATGGCGAGACGCCGCCGGCTTTCGATGTGCTCTACTGGAACATGGACACCACGCGCATGCCGGCGGCGATGCATGAGTGGTATTTGCGCGAGTTTTACCTGGAAAACAAGTTGATCAAGAAGGATGCCCTGACGCTGGCCGGAGAGAAAATCGATCTCTCGCGCATCTCTCAGCCGCTCTATTCGGTCGCGGCCGGCGACGACCATATCGCGCCCTGGCGCTCGGCATTCCGCATCAACAACCATGTCTCGGGCGAGAAGCGTTTTGTCCTATCCTCTTCCGGTCATATCCTGGGCATAGTCAATCCGCCCGTGACCCCGGCCAAGCGCGAATACTGGGTCGGCGGTGTAGAGCGTCACGACAGCAGCGAGGGCTGGCATGAACGCGCACAGCACCATGAGGGCAGTTGGTGGGAAGACTGGATGGTTTGGCTAAAGCCGCAGTCAGGCAGGCTGATCAAGCCTGTTTCCGTCGACAGCAAGGAGTATCCTGCACTGGCTGACGCGCCCGGGACTTATGTCTTAGAATCCTAGCGCCCATGGTTGCCGCAGGCAACTACGGGCACTTGTAGGTCGGGCTTCAGCCCGACAATCGAAGGAGATCGGCTTGGTATGCTCTGCCAAGAATACGTGTTGTCGGGCGGAAGCCCGACCTACACATCAACGGCAGCATGACTGACCGCTAGTGCCCGAACTGGCCTATAGGGCTTTCGCAGAGGAATTTCTAGGGAAGCGGATGCGGAAGATCAGATTGCGCGATGGCTTGTTGCTTCGTCTCTTGCTGCCGATGTGCGCCGTGCTCCTGGTGAGCGGCATACTGAGCTATGCCCTGGCCCTGAAGTTCGCACGCGCCAGCTTCGACCATTCTCTTCTTGAGACGGCGCGCGGCGTGGCACAGCAGGTTCAGGTCAGGAACCACATGGCCAGCATAGAACTGCCGCGGGCGGCGATCGAGATGCTGATCTGGGATGGCGAGGATCACATTCATTACCAGGTCGCCAGCCAGCGCCAGGGGATCATCGCCGGCGACGGGCAGTTGCCGCCGCCAGCCTCTGATGAGAGCCAGGACAGACCCACGTTCTACGACACAAGTCTGAATGGGGAGGGTGTTCGTGCCGTTTCCCTGCGCGTGACGAGCCTGGAGTCGGAAGACAGGGTCATGGTGCGTATCGCCGAGACCAAACACAAGCGCGAAGCACTGACTGACGACATCGTGGCTGCGGTGGTGGTTCCACAACTGCTGCTGATACTGTTCGCCGCGCTGTCCATCTGGAAGGGCGTCAAGGTCGGCCTGGCGCCTCTGGAACGCCTGGCCAATGCGGTCAATACCCGCCGCCGTGATGATCCGACGCCGTTGCCGGTCACCGACGTGCCTCTTGAGACGCGGCCGCTGATCGATGCCTTCAACGGCTTGCTCGGTCGCTTGGGTGAGGCGCTGACGGCACAACAGCGCTTCATCGCCGATGCCGCCCACCAGTTGCGCACACCGCTGGCCTCTCTCAAGGTCCAACTCGAACGCACGCTGCGCGAACAGGATCCTTCAATGCGCGAACAGGCCTTGCAGCAGTTGCTTGAATCGGTCGAGCGAACCGCGCGTCTTTCCAATCAGTTGCTGCTCATGGCACGCGCCGAACCCGGCGCAAGCATGAGCCATCAGGGCCGGGTCGACCTGCGCGCCCTGGCCTTCGATACCGGCAGCCGCTGGGTACCGCGTGCCTTGCAGTGCGGTCACGACCTGGGCTTTGCCGGCAGCGAGGTGCCGGTGTGGGTGAAGGGCGACGCCCTGCTCCTTGGCGAACTCATCAACAACCTGATAGACAATGCCTTGCGCTATGGCGGCCCGCGCATAACCCTCAAGGTCGAACAGGCAAGCGATTTCGCCCCGGAACTCTCGGTCGAGGACAACGGCCAGGGCATCTCCCCGGAGGAGCGGGAAAGGGTATTCCAGCGCTTCCACCGCGTCCCAGGCAGCGCCGGCAACGGCTCCGGACTGGGACTCGCCATCGTTCGCGAGATCGCCCAGAATCACGCTGCCGAAGCGCTGCTGGAGTGCCCAGAGGAGGGTGGTACGCGGATTCGCATACGCTTCCCGATCAATCCAGCAGGGCAATCTTGATGGCCGTCAAGGAAGAGATGATGGCAAACGCTATGATAGAGTCATTCTCTTTCCCGGATAAGGCCATGACTCTTCCTTCGCAAATCCTGCCAAAGCACCACAGACATTGCGACGATTATTTCGTCGCCGCCGAAGATGCCGCCAACCGCCGCGACTGGCCGCTTGTGGCGACGTCTTTCGCTCATTTCCGTCAGCAGATGGAGGCGCATTTCGCCGCGGAGGAAAACATACTCTTCCCTGCCTTCGAATCTGCCACAGGCATGAGCGACGGGCCGACACGGATGATGCGCTATGAGCACGACCAGATGCGGGGTTTGCTCGACCAACTCTCTGCGGCGCTCGCAGCCAGCGACCAGGACGCCTATTCCGGCGTTTCGGAGACGCTCTTGATGCTGATGCAACAGCACAACATGAAGGAAGAAAACATTCTTTACCCGATGTGCGATCAGGCGTTGGGATCACAGGCCGACGCGCTTTCGACAAAGCTGGAAGCGTTGTTGGAGCCGGCCCATGCCTGAGTCGCGCATCATAGACGGGCGCGAGATGGTGCCCCCCGAGCCGTTGGAGAAGACCCTGGAGGCACTGGATTCGCTGGCGCCGGGAGAGGAATTGACCGTTTTGCTGCACTGCGAACCCCATCCCCTGTATTCGATCCTCAACAAGAACGGCTACCGCTACAGCGCCCGGTTCCTCGCCGACGGCACCAACGAGATCCGCATCAGCAAGCGTTGATGCAACCCATCCTGTCTTTCGAGCAGGCGCCGCCGATTTCGGTGCCTTATCGCTTTTTTCTCACCGCGCCGCTGTTCGGCGTCATCGCCGGACTCCTCCTGGCCTGGTATGGCGCAGAGGCCATGAGCTCGCGCTGGTCGCCCGCCGCGCTGGCGCTGACCCATCTCCTGGCAGTCGATGTCATGCTGCAGGTGATGTGCGGCGCCCTCCTGCAGTTCGTCGCGGTGGTGGCCGGGGCAAACATCTGGCGCCCGCATCTGGTGGCGAGCGTGGTGCATCCCATGATCACTGCCGGGGCGGTGTTCCTGGCAGCGGCCTTTGTCCTGGGACTCCCCATCCTGTTTCTGCTGGCGGGGGCAGTGTTTGCTCTGGGCATCGGATTTTTCCTGACAGTCATGATGCTCGCCTTGTGGCGCACGCCGGCTCGCGGCATGACTGTTCATGTCCTGCGTCTCGCGGTCTTCGGCCTCTTGGTGACCTTGCTCCTGGGAATCACTCTGGCCGGCATCCTGGGGCTGCAAACTTCCGCTTTGCCGCTCCTGCTCTTGATCAACGTCCATGTCGCCTGGGGACTGGGCGGTTGGGCACTGATGCTGGTGATCGGCGTCTCCTATCTGGTGGTGCCGATGTTCCAGCTTACCCCTGCTTATCCGGAGTGGCTGACGCGCGCCTTGCCATTTGGACTGCTGCTGGTTCTGTGTCTCTGGTCGCTGCAACTATTTTCGCCAGCGGACGAGGCCCAGGCCTGGCAGGTCCAGGTGGCAGAGGCGGGCATGCTGCTCGCAGGGCTCTATGCCATTGTTACGCTTATCCTGCAGTATCAAAGACGGCGCAGGCAAACCGACGTCACGCTTATTCTCTGGCGCGTGGCCATGCTGTCATTGCTGGCGTTTTCCGCATCATGGCTGCTCTTCGAGGCCAGCCCGCAATTCGGCAGCCATGCGCGTGCGCCTCTCTGGCTGGGCGTTCTGGTTTTCCCCGGGGCTTTTCTTTCGGTGATCATCGGCATGCTCTACAAAATCGTGCCATTTTTGAACTGGTTGCACCTGCAGCGCCTGGGCGAGCCTGCAACAATGCCCAACATGAAGCAGATGATGCCGGAAGGCGCAGTGCGCTGGCAGATGCGGCTGCATATATCAGCCTTGGCGCTGCTTTTGATGGCGGTGTTATGGCCGGCATGGGCGCTGCCGGCGGGGCTCGCCTTCGCCGCCTCCTGCCTGCTGCTGGAGTGGAACCTGCTCGGCGCGGTGTGGCTATATTGTCGGGTCAGAGATCGCGCAGTTAAAGATCGCGCAGTTAAAGATCAAATTCGCGCAGTTGGCCAAGATCATGAAACGTGATCTTCTTGCCCTGCATGGTGATGAGTTGCGCATCGGAGAGATCGTGAAAAATGCGCGACAGCGTCTCGGGGGTCAGGTTGAGGCGTGAGGCGATCACCTGCTTGGAAGTGGGCAGGTCGATGCTGACTTCCCCATCTCCAGCCTCATTCTCTTCGCATTGCTGCAACAGATAGCCAATCACCCTCTGGGTGCTGGAGCGCAGGGAGTAGGATTCGACGTCCTGGAGCAAGGAATGCAGCCGCAGAGAAAGCCCTGCGAGCATGCGCCTGGCGAAAGAGGGGTCGGTGCCGAGCAGGTCCAGCACGGCGTTCTCGGCAATGTAGAAGAGCAGGGTGTCGCTGAGCGTTTCGGCAAACACCGGATAGGGGCGGTCCATGAACATCACGGCTTCGCCGAAGCTCTGCTTGGGGCCGATGACCTCGACCACTTTCTCGTTGCCATTGCTCGAAGGAAAGGCCAGCTTGACCTGTCCGAAGACGATGACGTAGAAGCCGCGTGGCTTGTCCCCCTTCTGGAACAGCATCTCGCCCTTTTCTACGCGCTTCTCGCGCGTGCCGGCGGCGATCAGGTCGAGCTGCTCCGGCGAGAGTTCGCGGAAAAGCGGCAGGTGCGCCAGAATCTGGCGGACGTCGAGTCGTTCGCTCTGTAGCATGGGGGTTCGGGCCGGAGAAGAAACCCTAAGAGGGCTGGCGGCTCAAGAGCTTCTTGATTCCGGCGATGTCGAGAATGCGGATGTGTTTCTGCTGCACGTTGATCAAGCCTTCGTCCTGGAAACGCGAAAAGGCGCGGCTGACTGTCTCGAGCTTGAGGCCGAGGTAGGAACCGATCTCGTCGCGCGTCATGCGCAGGTGGAACTCTGCCGCAGAATAGCCGCGCGAGGTGAAGCGTTGCGACAGGTTGAGCAGGAATGCCGCCAGCCGCTCTTCGGCGCGCATGGTGCCGAGCAACATCATGACGCCGTGATCGCGGACGATCTCACGGCTCATCACCTTGTGGAAATGGTGCTGCAGCGCATGGATCTCGCGCGACAGGTTTTCCAGTTGGGGGAAGGGAATGATGCAGATTTCGCTGTCTTCGAGGGCGACGGCATTGCAGGTGTGCGTCTCGGTGCTGATGCCGTCCATGCCGAGAATTTCACCGGCCATCTGGAAACCTGTCACCTGGTTGCGGCCGTCCTCTAGCAGCACGTCGGTCTTGAAGAATCCGCTGCGGATGGCGTAGATTGCCTCGAAGCCTTCGCCGGCCCGATAGAGGTGCTGCGATCGCTTGACGCGCCGGCGCACGCCGACCATGGAATCGACCTGTTCGATCTCCTGTTCGGAGAGACCATAGGGCAGGCAGAGTTCGCGCAGGTTGCACTGAGAACATGCCGCCTTGATGGTGGTCAGCGTCAGCGGAATGACGGGATGATTAGGTTTGTGCATGGTCGGTCGGGTTGTACAGCCGTTTGATCTGTGTCAATGCGTCAAGTACAGGTTCCGGCATGATAAGCTTAAACATGCTGATATCGTCATTTTAAAGGTCAAGTAAAGGTCCAGATGGGCACATTTCAAGAACTGGTATTCGATCCGCAGGTCATCCGTCGCTTTGACGTCAGTGGCCCGCGTTACACTTCCTATCCGACGGCCGACCACTTCGTCGAGGCATTCGACGCCGAGGCCTATCGTCTCTGGCTCGGTCGGCGCACCATAGGGGGTATCGGCAGACCTCTGTCATTATACGTCCACATCCCGTTCTGCAACACCATCTGTTATTACTGCGCTTGCAACAAGATTATCACCAAGGATCATGGCCGCTCCGCGAAATACCTCAAGTATCTGGCCCATGAACTCGAGATGCAGGCCGCAGCGCTGGAGGGAACCCACGAGGTGGTGCAATTGCATTTCGGCGGCGGCACGCCCACTTTTCTCTCGAATGACGAATTGCGCCAGCTCATGGCTTCGATCCGCCAGCATTTCCGCCTGGTGCCCAACGGCGAATATTCGATAGAGGTCGATCCGCGCAAGGTCGATGCAGAAACCGTGGCCCTGTTAGGCGAGCTCGGTTTCAATCGCATGAGCGTCGGCGTCCAGGATTTCGATCCAGCGGTGCAAAAGGCGGTCAACCGCATCCAGAGCATAGAGGAAACGCAGCTGGTGATCGAAGCGGCGCGCGCCTCCGGCTTCAAGTCGGTGAGCGTGGATCTGATCTATGGTCTGCCCAAGCAGAACGTCATCAGCTTCAATCGCACCCTGGAGGAGATCATCAAGCTCTCCCCGGACAGGCTCTCAATCTACAACTATGCCCATCTACCCGGCCTGGCCAAACCGCAACGGCGCATCAACGAAGCGGAATTGCCCACGCCGGACGCAAAGCTGCAGATTCTGCAGCTGGCCATCCGTCGCCTGACCGATGCCGGCTATGTCTTCATCGGCATGGATCACTTCGCCAAGCCCGACGACGAACTGGCCGTGGCGCAGCGCCAGGGACGCCTGCACCGCAATTTCCAGGGCTACTCGACGCACGCCGAGGCCGACCTGATGGCTTTCGGCGTTTCTGCCATCAGCAAGGTCGGGCCGACCTATTGCCAGAACTACAAGACCATCGATGAATATTACGACGCCATCGACCGCGGCGTGCTGCCGGTGATGCGTGGTATCGAGCTGACCCCTGACGATTTGCTGCGCCGCTCCATCATCCAGGCCTTGATGTGCCATTTCGAGCTGTCCATCGAGTCGATAGAAATCGCCCACCTGATCGACTTCAAATCCTACTTCGCCGATGAGCTCGCCGATCTTGCCGAGATGGAGAAGGCCGGCCTGCTCACCATCGACAGCCAGTGGATCACCGTAGAGCCGCGCGGCCGCATGCTGGTGCGCGCCATCGCCATGGTGTTCGACCGTTACCTGCGCAGTGACAGGCAGCGGGCGCGCTACTCTAAAGTTATTTAGGGAAACGCTGATCAAGTACAACTTCGTCATTGCGAGCAAAGCGAAGCAATCTAAGCGCCATGCAAGATCAGTGGCTTGAAGATCGCCACGCCCCTCTGGGGCTCGCGATGACGGACTTGATCAGAGTTTCCTTAGCTTGTCTCGGGCTTTCGCCGGAGACACCCTGACGGGTGCAGCCCGACAAAGCAAACCCATAAAATGCCCGACACCGGCTTCATCGCAGTCTTCCTGATCGGCCTCCTGGGCGGTACGCATTGCCTGGCCATGTGCGGTGGCATCGTGGCCGCGCTGACCAGCGGCCTGCCGGGACAAAGACCTTCATGGACGCTGCAGCTTTCCTACAACCTCGGCCGAATCCTTTCATACACTCTTGCCGGTGCCGCCTTCGGGACGCTGGGGAGCATCGGCCTGCTCTTGAACGATCTCCTGCCGGTGCAACTCGCCCTCTACGTCGCCGCCAATCTGATGCTGGTGGCGCTGGGGCTGTACTTGACGGGAATGACAAGGACGCTGACTTTTTTAGAGCGCATCGGCCAGCGCCTTTGGTCGAGGATTCAGCCCTTGACCAGGCGTTTCCTGCCGCTGCGCTCGGTTTCCCAGGCTTTTCCCCTGGGAATGCTTTGGGGCTTTCTTCCCTGCGGCATGGTCTATAGCGCTTTGACGCTGGCGCTTTTAGCCGGCAGCGCAGGGCGCGGCGCCGGGCTGATGCTGGCCTTTGGCCTGGGCACCCTGCCCAATCTGCTCGCCGCCGGCCTGCTCCTGAAACATCTGCGCGAGCTGACGCGCGCGCGAAACGTGCGTCTGTTCTCCGGCCTCCTGGTGCTCGGTTTCGGCGCCTTCGGCCTCATCAATGCCACCACGCTCGGCGGCCGGCTCTGGCAGGGAGTGGTCTGTCTTGTGTAGAATATCTGCATGAGAGTACTGATCGCCATAGACGGCTCGGATGCCTCTAAAATGGCCGTGAGAAGCCTGATAGACCATGTCAGCTGGTTCAGGGAACGGCCGGAGTTGCATCTGCTGCACGTGCATCCGCCGGTGCCGGTGGGCCTTGCGACGCGGCATGTCGGCCACGATGTTCTCGAGCACTACTACCGCGAGGAGAGCGAAGCCGCTCTGGCTGCGGCGCGTGCCTTGTTCGATGCGGCGAAGCTGCCTTACACCCTGCACATCCATGTCGGCGAGCCGGCCCTGACCATCGTCAGGGTGGCGGGGGAACTCGCCTGCGATCTGATTTCTTTGGGCAACCATGGCCGCGGCGCCCTGCCCAATGCCCTCCTGGGCTCGGTCGCCACCAAGGTGCTGCACCTTACGAGTATCCCGGTGCTGCTCTCCAAGTAGTCTGCCATGAAAGACAATGCGCTGGAGCTTTCCATCTCGGGCATGACTTGCTCAGCCTGCGCGGCGCGCATTGAAAAAGTTTTGGGCAAGCTGCCAGGGGTGGAAGCCGGAGTCAATTTTGCAGCCGAGAAGGCCCATGTGCGCTTCACGCCAGACCTGACCTCTGCCGAAGAAATTATTGGCGCAATCAAACGTGCGGGCTACGAGGCGGAGCTCTCCAGCAGCGACAGCTATGGAGAGGAGAAGGAAAAAAAGCTCGCAGTCTATCGCCAGGAACTCCGCCGCTTCTGGATCTCCGCTGTGCTGACCCTGCCACTGGTGGCGCAGATGGCTTTCATGTTCGGTGCCGTCGACAGCCACCAGGATGTGCTGCCGCGCACGCTGCAGCTTCTGCTCGCCACGCCGGTGCAGTTCTGGATAGGCCGGCGTTTCTATGCCGGCGCCTGGAACGCATTGCGCGGCGGCAGCGGCAATATGGACGTGCTGGTAGCCCTGGGCACCAGCATGGCCTATCTTTACAGCATCGTCGTGACCCTGGCCGGCCTTCATCACCAGCATGTCTATTTCGAGGCTTCCGCCACCATCATCACCCTGGTCTTGCTCGGCAAGATTCTCGAAGCGCGCGCCAAGGCGGGGACGACCGCGTCTCTCGAGGCCCTGATCCGCCTGCAGCCGCAGACCGCGCATGTCGAGCGCGACGGCTCCGTGCGGGAGGTTGCGGTTTCCTCCCTGATCCCGGGAGACATCATCATGGTGCGGCCGGGTGAGAGTGTGCCGGTCGATGGCGTGGTGATTGACGGGGTTTCCAGTGTCGACGAGGCGATGCTGACCGGTGAGAGCATGCCGGTGGCGAAGCGTCGCGGCGACAAACTGTTCGCCGCCACGGTGAATGGTCCGGCGCTGATGAGAGCCCGCGCCACCGGGGTGGGCAGCCATACCCTGCTCTCCGGCATCATCCGCATGGTGGAGCAGGCGCAGGGCTCGAAGGCGCCGGTGCAGCGGCTCGCCGACCGCGTCGCGGCCATTTTCGTGCCCGTGGTTTGCGCCATCGCGCTGTTCACTTTCATCGGCTGGTGGGGGCTTGCCGGCGACTTCACCCAAGCCCTGGTCAATGCCGTCGCCGTGCTGGTGATCGCCTGCCCCTGTGCGCTGGGGCTGGCGACGCCGACGGCGATCATGGTCGGCACAGGCCAAGGGGCGAAGGCAGGGATACTGGTCAAGGATGCGCAAGCGCTCGAACTGGCGGAAAAGATCAAGGTGCTGGGCGTGGACAAGACGGGGACGCTGACGCTGGGCAAACCCGTGGTCACGGACATCGTGCCTACTGGAAACGCAGACGATCTGCTGCGGGTCGCGGCAAGCCTGGAGCAGGGAGCAAGCCATCCCCTTTCTGCCGCGATATTGGCGCGGGCGGCGGATCTCACCTTGACCGCGCCGCAGAAACTCGTGGCCGAACCGGGCAAGGGTTTGCGCGGCGAACTGGATGGCCGCCCCTGTCTCCTCGGTTCGCCCGCTTTCCTGCGCGGGCAGGGCGTGGCCCTCGACGAAGCGGCTCTTCTTGTCCTGCAAAAGGCGGGAAAGAGCATCGTCGCGGTCGCGCGCGACGGCCATGCGCTGGGCATCATCGCCGTGGCCGATCCCTTGCGGCCAAGTTCAAGAAACGCTGTGGCGCGTCTGTCTGTCCTTGGCGTCGAGGTGGTGATGCTCACCGGCGACAATCAACAGACCGCGGCGGCAATCGCGCGCGAGGCAGGCATACTCCGCTTCCAGGCCGAGGTGCTGCCCAGTGGCAAGGCTGCCGCCATCAATGCATTGAAAGCGGAAGGACTGGTAGGCATGGCTGGCGACGGCATCAACGATGCGCCGGCGCTGGCCGCCGCCGATGTCGGCTTCGCCATGGGCGCGGGTTCCGATGTGGCGATGGAGACTGCCGGCGTGACCCTGATGAAAAACGACTTGAACAATGTCGCTGATGCCATAGCTCTTTCGCGCGCGACGCTGGCCAAGATCCGACAGAATCTTTTTTTCGCCTTCCTCTACAATGTGCTGGGCATCCCGCTGGCGGCGGCGGGCATGCTGAACCCGGTGATAGCAGGCGCGGCAATGGCGCTGAGCTCTGTCTCTGTGGTGAGCAACTCCTTGTTGCTGAAACGCTGGAAGCCGCATCCTTGATCGGGAAAACTATGGAAAAAACGGTGGTGAAAGTCGGCGGCATGACCTGCCAGGGCTGCGTGAAAAGCGTGACCCGCGTCCTGCAGGACTTGCCGGGTATTGCCGAGACTGAAGTTTCGCTGGAAAAAGGTGAGGCCGCAGTCGCCTATGATGCGGCACTGCTGAGCCGCGAGGCCATGCTGCGCGCCATCGACGCTGCCGGATTCGAGGCTTCCTGAGCGAGGATTAAACGCTCAGACGCAGCGACCGCCGTCGACTTCCAGGCAGGCGCCGGTGATGAACTGGGCCTCGTCGGAAGCGAGAAACAGCGCGGCGTTGGCGATGTCGCCCGGTTTCGAGAAACGCCCGAGCGGAATGCCGGCAATAAACTTGACGCGGTTCTCCGGCGTGTCCGGCATGCCCATGAATTCGGAGGTCAAGCCTGTTTCGCCTATGACCGGATTGATGCAATTGACGCGGATTTTATCCGGGCCCAGTTCGACCGCCATGGATTTGCTGGTGATTATCGCAGCCCCCTTGCTGCCGTTGTACCAGGTGAGCCCTGGCCGCGGCCGCACGCCTCCGCTCGAGGCGATGGTGATGAAACAGCCGCCGCCCTGTTTGCGAAAGACTGGCACTGCATGCTTCGCGGTGAGGAACAGGCTTTTCACATTGACCGCATAGATCCGCTCGAACTCCTCTTCCGTGACTTCGAGCAGGGGTTTGTTGCGATGGGTGAAGCCGGCGTTGTTCACGATGATGTCCAGGCGGCCGTAGGTGTCTTGCGCCGACTGGATGAGCCGCGCCACATCGGCATCCCTGGAAACGTCGGCCTTAACGAACCTGGCGGTGCCGCCGGCGGTGGCGATTTCGCTGGCGACACGTTCGCCGGCCGTGACATTCACATCATTGACGATGAGTTTCGCGCCTTCTTCGGCAAAGCGTTTCGCGATGGCCTCGCCGAAGCCGGAGCCGCCGCCGGTGACGATGGCGATCTTTTGATTGAGCCGCAGGGCATTATTTTTCATGAATGGGGTGAAGTAGGGGCAATCCTTTATAATCGATTCTACACGCAAGCATAGAGGCAATCATGGGTTTGGACCGGGTACCCGCAGGCAAGAGCCTGCCCAACGATTTCAATGTCATCATCGAAATTCCCATGCATTCCGAGCCGATCAAGTACGAGGTGGACAAGGACTCAGGCGCCATTTTCGTCGATCGTTTCATGTCGACGGCGATGCACTATCCCTGCAACTACGGCTATATTCCCCACACCATTGCCGGCGACAATGACCCTGTCGATGTCCTGGTGATGGCACAGTTCGCGCTGCCGCCGGGCGTGGTGGTGCGTTGCCGTCCGGTAGGCATGCTGGCCATGGAGGATGAGGCCGGCGATGATGCCAAGGTGCTCGCCGTGCCGGTCGATCAACTGACCCAGATGTACCGCAGCGTCCAGGCGCCGCGCGACCTGCCGCAAATCCTGCTCGATCAGATTTCGCACTTCTTCGCGCATTACAAGGATCTGGAGCAGGGCAAGTTCGTCAAGGTCAAGGGCTGGGTCGGCGCCGAGGAGGCCAAGCAGGAAATCATGAGCGGCGTGGCCCGTTATCGCGACGCAAAGGACAAGCCGGCGTTTTAGTGCCCGTAGTTGTCGGTACGACAACCCAGGGCACTTACCCCCTTTAGGGGGTTGCGCCCGTAGTTGTCGGTACGACAACCCAGGGCACTTACCCCCTTTAGGGGGTTGCGCACGTAGTTGTCGGTACGACAACCCAGGGCACTAAGGACCACCTTCCTCCCAACCTCCTTCCCGAGGAAGGAGGTGACGGTCGCTCGCATTGCTCGCAGTCTTACGCCTTGAACGGGTTGTGTTCCCCGAGCTCCTGGACATATTGCGCGACGCCTTGGCTTTCGCGGGCCAGGAATCTTTCCACGGCCTGCGAAAATTCGGGGTGGGCAAGCCAATGGGCGGAAAGGGTTTCCGTTGGCAGAAAGCCTCTCGCCAGTTTGTGCTCCCCCTGCGCGCCGCCTTCGAAAACCCGGATGCCGCGCTCAATGCAAAACTCAATGGCCTGGTAGTAGCAGGCCTCGAAATGCACGCAGGGTACATCCGTTACGCAGCCCCAGTAGCGGCCGAAGAGCCGTTCATCATCGAAGAGATTGAGGGCGGCGGCAATCGGCACGCCATCCTGTTCTGCGATGATGAGCAGGATATTTTCCGGCAGGGTCTGTCCTAAGCGCAGGAAAAAATCGAGATTCAGATAGGGCTGCCTGCCGCGCACCTCATAGGTGAGCCGGTAGCAACGGTGAAAGAAGCGCCAGTCCTGCTCGCTGATTTCTCCTCCGGTCAGACGTCGAAACGTGACGCCGGCCTCCAGGACGCGGCGTCTTTCCTGGCGGACTTTCTTGCGCTTGTCGCGGGTCAGGGCGGAAAGATAATCCTCAAAGTGACCATAGCCCGGGTTGCTCCAATGAAACTGCACGGCGCGCCTGATCATCATCCCGGCCGCATGCATAGCCTCGGCTTCCGCAGGCGTGGGGAAGAGGATGTGCAGTGAGGATAGGCCGCTGCCTCTGGCGTAATCGAGTGCGCCCTGCAAGAGCAGGGCGCGGCACGCATCGTCCCGCGCGAGCAGGCGCTCGCCTTCAACCGGGGTGAAGGGCACCATGGCCAGGAGCTTCGGGTAGTAAGGGATGCCGTGGCGCTGGTAGGCATCGGCCCAGGCCCAGTCGAAGACGAACTCGCCGTAGGAATGGTCCTTGAGGTAGAAGGGCATGGCGCCGACCAACTGGTCCCCATCCCACAGCGTCAAGTGATGTGGATGCCAGCCGGTTTTTGCGCAGGCGGAGCCGCTTTTTGCCAGCGCCTCGAGAAAGGCATGACGGAGAAAGGGCTGCGCAGTTCCGTTGACAGCGGCGAGTTCGTCCCACTGAGCGGGCGACACTTCGGAGAGCGAGTCGAGAATGCGTGTTTCCATGGCGGCGGTCAGTATAGGTCGTGTTGTATAGTAGCGCTGTTATGAAAAGCCCACTGAAGATCGCGATTGCCCAGATCAATTGCATTGTCGGCGACCTGGCCGGCAATGCGCGGCTGATTCTTGCCGCCGCCCACCGCGCCCGCGCACTCGGCGCAGATCTGCTGCTTACTCCTGAACTGGCCCTCTCCGGTTACCCACCCGAAGACCTGCTGCTGCGGCCTGACTTCTACCGCACCTGCGATCGCGAACTGCGGAAAATTGCCGCTGAGATCCCTGCACTGGCCTTGATTGTCGGCCATCCCGAGGAGTTTCAGGGCAGCCGCTACAATGCGGCCTCTTTGTTGCGCGGCGGCATTGTCGAGGCCACCTACAGAAAGCACCGCCTGCCCAATTACGAGGTGTTCGACGAGGAGCGTTATTTCGCCGCAGGCGTTGACACCTGCATCGTCATGGTCAAGGGTGTGCGCTGTGGCATCAATATCTGCGCCGACGTCTGGGAGCCCGGTGCGGCAGATGCCGCCCACGCAGCGGGCGCGGAAATTCTGCTGGCCCTGAATGCCTCACCCTACCACCTCAACAAGCAGGCGCAGCGCTATGAAGTGCTGCGCGAGCGCATCAGTGCCATAGGCATGCCGGTGATCTATGCCAACATGGTCGGCGGCCAGGACGAACTGGTATTCGACGGCGCCTCCTTCGCACTCGATGGAGACGGCCACCTCACCCATCAGTTGCCGGCCTTCGAGGAAGCGCTGGAAATCGTCGAGTACTGCGACGGCAGGCTGCTGCCGGGCCTGATCGCAAAGTCCCTGCCGCTAGAGGCGGAGGCCTATGCCGGGCTCAAACTGGGGGTGGCCGATTACCTCGGCAAGAACGGATTTCCCGGCGCCATCATCGGCCTGTCTGGCGGTGTGGACTCTGCGCTGACCCTGGTCATCGCCGTCGATGCGCTGGGGCCGGAGCGTGTGCGCGCGGTGATGATGCCCTCGCCATTCACGGCGCAGATGAGTCTCGACGATTCGCGCGCCCTGGTGAAGAATCTCGGCGTGCGCTACGATGAAATCAGCATCGAGCCGGCGATGCGCGTCTTCTCGGAATTGCTGGCGCCGCAGTTCGCAGGACTGCCTGCCGACACCACCGAGGAAAATCTGCAGGCGCGCATTCGCGGCATGATGCTCATGGCGCTTTCCAACAAGAGCGGCGCCATCGTGCTGACCACCGGCAACAAGAGCGAGATGGCGGTGGGCTACGCAACGCTTTACGGAGACATGGCAGGCGGCTTCGCCGTCATCAAGGATATCTACAAGACCTTCGTCTATCGCCTCTGCCGCTATCGCAACGGTGTGACGAACGTGATCCCGGAAAACATCCTGACGCGTGCCCCTTCTGCCGAACTCAAGCCCGGTCAGATGGACCAGGACACGCTGCCGTCCTATGAGGTGCTCGATGCCATCATCGAGGCCTATATGGAGCGCGATGAGAGCCCACGCGATATCATCGCCCAGGGCTTTGCCGCTGCGGATGTGACGCGCGTGGTACAGATGCTGAAGCGCAGCGAATACAAGCGGCGTCAATCCCCTGTCGGCATCCGCATCACCCGGCGCGGCTTCGGCAAGGACTGGCGATATCCGATAACATCGCGCTATGTGGATGAATCTTAGGATTCTGGGGAGAAAACATGAAAAAAATCGAAGCAATCATCAAGCCGTTCAAACTCGACGAAGTGCGCGAGGCACTCTCGGAAGTAGGCGTGACCGGTCTCACCGTGACCGAAGTCAAGGGCTTCGGCCGACAGAAGGGACATACCGAGCTTTATCGCGGCGCGGAATATGTCGTCGATTTCCTGCCCAAGATCAAGATCGAGGTCGTCGTCGCCGACCACTCCGTCGAGGCGGCGCTGGAAGCCATCGTCAAGGCGGCGCGCACGGGCAAGATAGGCGATGGCAAGATTTTCGTCTCGGCCGTCGAGCAGGTGGTCAGGATTCGCACCGGCGAGACCGACGAAGCGGCAGTGTGAGGATTAAACGACCTTTCCCCCGCCCCCTTTCCCCGGGAAAGGGGTGACGGAGGTTCGTCCCTTCGGGACTCCATGTTTTACGCGGCGCCGGGCTCGGGGCGGCCCTTCTCCCGGCGCGGTTCTTCGCGCGGACCGCACCTAGCGCCCAGCCTTCAATAACACGGTCACCGCACCCGCGCCGCCGTCGGTGGCGCGCGCCTGGCTGTAGGCGAGAACCTCGGGGCGATTGGCGAGCCAGTTCTTCACCAGTTCCTTCAGCACCGGCTCCCGCCCGGGTGAGCGCAAGCCCTTGCCATGAATGATGCGCAGGCAGCGATTGCCGCGTGCGAGACTGGACAAAAGGAACTGCGCAAGCATTTCGCGCGCCTCCTCGCGGTTCAATCCATGCAGGTCGAGTTGGTCCTGTGTCACCCAGCGGCCGCGGCGCAGGTCTTTGAGCACCGTGCGCGGCAATCCGGGTTTGAGGAAGGAAAGCTCGTCGCCGCCTTCCAGCAATGTCTCCAGCGGCGCAGGCGCCAGCGATTCCGCCAGCGCGGCAGCTTCGTCCTTTTGCCGCTGGCGCGGGATGGGCAGAGGCCGCTCTCCTTCGTGAAAAACCTTGTCGGACTGGAGAGGCACGACACCGGCCACCGCTTCGCGGAAGAGTGCCAAGTCTTCTGCTCGCGGCTTGCCCACTTCTATCAGCCTAGATGATCGAGGTAGCGCTCGGCGTCCAGCGCCGCCTCACATCCTGTGGCGGCGCTGGTGACGGCCTGGCGGTAGATATGGTCCTGGACGTCGCCGGCAGCGAAGACGCCGGCAATGCTGGTCGCCGTGGCGTTGCCGTTCCTGCCGCCCTGGGTGACGATGTAGCCGCCCTCCATTTCCAGTTGGCCGACAAAGAGATCGGTATTCGGCTTGTGGCCGATGGCGATGAACACGCCTTTCAGGTCTATGTCCTGGGTAGCCCCGGTCTTGACGTCTTTCACACGCATGCCTGTGACGCCGCTCTTGTCGCCTAAAACCTCTTCCAGGGCGCTGTTCCACTTGATAGTCACGCGGCCGGCACGCTCTTTCTCGAACAGCTTGTCCTGCATGATTTTCTCGGCACGGAATTTGTCGCGACGATGGACCACGGTGACATGGTCGGCGATGTTGGCCAGATAGAGCGCTTCCTCGACCGCGGTGTTGCCGCCGCCGATGACCGCCACATTCTGCTGCTTGTAAAAGAAACCGTCGCAAGTGGCGCAGGCGGAAACTCCCTTGCCGGCGAATGTTTCCTCGGAGGGCAGGCCCAGATACTGGGCAGAGGCGCCGGTGGCAATGATCAGGGCGTCACAGGTGTAAGTGCCGGCATCGCCTATCAGGGTGAAGGGCTTCCCGGTCAGTTGCGCCGTGTGGATATGGTCGAAAATAATCTCGGTATTGAAGCGCTCCGCGTGCTTCTGGAAGCGCGCCATCAGGTCCGGTCCCTGGACCCCGTCGGCATCTGCGGGCCAGTTATCGACCTCGGTGGTGGTCATCAACTGCCCGCCCTGGGCCATGCCTGTGATCAGCACGGGGTTCAGGTTTGCGCGTGCGGCATAAACGGCTGCTGTATACCCGGCCGGGCCGGAACCGAGAATCAAGAGGCGGGAGTGGCGTGAGCTCATGGCATTATTCCTGGACGCTGCGAGGACTAAATTATACTGCCCTGGGTTGTCCTAAGGACAACCCAGGGCACTTGTGCCACGAAGGGGGTGCTAGCAATTCCTAGGATTTTGCCATTGCACAGTAAATCCACGGATTGAGTGTTCTCGTTGCATCCGGAAACCGCTCAGAGCAGTGAATTCACTGCCGCCAGACTGGCTGCCAAACCCACTAGATCCACCATCGGCCCGCTGCCGTGAGCAACTTCGGTATAAATGGCATCGCTGTTGCCATCACGATAAATTTCCCAATGGGTGGTCGTACCCACTGTCGCGGCTTCGATGACAAAGCCGTTCTGGATACTGAATTGAGCGACATTCAGGATTTCCTTGATGACGGTGCCGTTGGATGACACTTCAGACGCAGTAAGCACTTGGTCGCCAGTAATGCCGAACTTCATGTGATCGCTATGCGACAGGGCATTTTGCAATTGAAGGGATGTTTTCGCTGCACCCGGATTCAATACCGTCGCTCCGGAAGTCTGCTGATAAACGCCATCAGAGTTGCTGTCAGTGAAACGCGAGAGTTCCAGATATATGCCATCGGCTTCGGTCTTCAGAACATCCGTTCCACTCAGAGAATAGCTCTCATTGGATTTGACCGTCTTGACCGTGGGGACACCATGTTCAATTTCCTTAACCGCCGTCACCAGGTTGCCCGCAAAGCTGAACTGATATCCCTCCTGGCTAGCCGCTTCGCGACTGTTCGTCTTGGTATGCAATGAATCCGTGCCATGACGCTCAACCTCAAGTAAATCTGATTGATGGGTCCGCGCCGTTTCGGTGTGGGTCGATGCTCTGTGCTCAACACGCTCCTTATTGCTCATTCGTTTTCACCAGTGAAGTTGTAGAAAGCCGAACTTTATCTGCACAGTCTTAAGACATCCTTAACCCTGTGAAATGGTGCGTTCCAGAATCCATATTCATGGTGTGACGCTGGTAGTCAGTCATGCGTCTGTTGATGGTTAGGCCGGGCTTTCTCTGGACCACCTTTAGGGTGGCAACCCGACTGTCGGCCTAAAGGCCGACCTACGACAGCATATCAGAGCCCGCTCTGGCTGCCAGGGTACGGGTTGTAATGATGCCGGATTCCCGGTCTTTTTCGGTCTTACCCTGTGCTCCGACCGGTATAATGGCCTTCATGTCTGTTCCCCATTTCCCCTCTATCCGGCGCTGATTCGTGGCGGAAAAACCCGACGGCCAGGCCCTTCCGGAAAAAATCGTCTCCCTGTTGCGGGAGGCGCGCTGGCTGGCGCTGGCGGCGCTGGCGGCCTATATTGCGCTGGTTCTCGGTGGCTATGACAAGGCCGATCCGGGCTGGTCCCATGCCGTGCAGGGCGTGCGCATCGCCAATCCCGGCGGCCGCTTCGGCGCCTGGCTGGCCGACCTTCTGCTCTTTCTCTTCGGCGTCTCGGCCTGGGGTTGGGTGCTCTTCCTGTTGTCTGCCGTGGCCTGGGGCTACCGCCGCCTAGAAGGTTTCCTGCCGGGCGACAGACGACCCTTCTTCATCGCCCTAGCCGGCTTCATCGTGGTTCTCGTCGCCAGCAGCGGCATCGAGGCGTTGCGCTTCTACAGCCTGCAGTGGCCTCTGCCGCTCAAGCCAGGCGGCGTGCTGGGCCATGAGGTCGGGCGCCTGGCGGCGAATTACCTGGGCTACAGCGGCAGCACCCTGATTCTTTTGGCCCTCTTCGCGGCGGGCCTGAGCCTGTTTACCGGCATGTCCTGGCTGCGCCTGGCGGAAGGCTGTGGCGGCCTGCTCGAATCGATTTATTTCGCAACCCGTAATTTTTTCCAGACCTGGCAGGATCGCCGCATCGGTCGCGCCGTGGCGGAGCAGCGCGAGGCGGTCGTCGAGGTGGCGCGCAAGAAGACCGGGGAGCATCCTGCTCCGCCCGTCTGGATAGAGCCGGTTGCCCCGGAAATTCCCAGGGCGGCCAAGGCCGAGGCGCGCATCGAGAAGGAGCGCCAGTCGCCGCTGTTCTTCGACGCCCCGGGCGGCGCATTGCCGCCGCTGCATCTGCTTGACGAGGCCTCGCACAGCCCGGACGACTTGCCCGGCGTCGAGACCCTGGAATTCACCTCGCGCCTGATAGAGCGCAAACTCGCCGACTTCGGCGTCGAGGTCAAGGTGCTCTCGGCTTATCCCGGCCCGGTGGTGACGCGCTACGAAATCGATCCGGCAGTGGGCGTCAAGGGCAGCCAGATCGTGAACCTCGCCAAGGATCTGGCGCGTGCCCTGTCGCTGGTGAGCATACGCGTGGTTGAGACCGTGCCCGGCAAGCCCTGCATGGCGCTGGAACTTCCCAATGCCAAGAGGCAGACCGTGCGCCTCTCGGAGATCATCGGCTCCAAGGCCTACCATGACCTGCACGCGCCGCTTGCCGTCGCCCTGGGCAAGGACATTGCCGGAGGGCCGGTGGTGGTCGATCTCGCCAAGATGCCCCATCTTCTGGTGGCCGGAACCACGGGCTCGGGCAAATCGGTCGGAATCAATGCCATGGTGCTTTCCCTGGTCTATAAATCCGAGCCCAAGGATGTGCGACTGATCATGGTAGACCCCAAGATGCTGGAGCTCTCGGTGTACGAAGGCATCCCCCACCTCCTGGCGCCTGTGGTGACCGACATGAGCAAGGCGGCAAATGCCCTGCACTGGTGTGTCGGCGAAATGGAGCGGCGCTACAAACTGCTCTCGGCCCTGGGCGTGCGCAACCTCTCCGGCTACAACAATAAAATCCACGAGGCAGAGAAGGCGGGCACCCATATCGGCAACCCCTTCTCGCTCACCCCTGAGGCGCCCGAGCCGCTGCACGCCGAGCCTTATATCGTAGTCATCATCGACGAACTGGCCGACCTGATGATGGTGGTCGGCAAGAAGGTCGAGGAACTGATCGCCCGCCTGGCGCAGAAGGCGCGCGCCTCCGGCATCCATCTGATTCTCGCGACGCAGAGGCCGTCGGTCGATGTCATCACCGGCCTCATCAAGGCCAACATCCCGACGCGCATTTCCTTCCAGGTGTCTTCCAAGATAGATTCGCGCACCATTCTCGACCAGATGGGTGCCGAGGCCTTGCTGGGCCAAGGCGACATGCTTTTCCTCGCCCCCGGCACCGGCCTGCCGGTGCGCGTCCATGGCGCCTTCGTTTCCGACAGCGAAGTGCATCGCGTCGTCGATCACCTGAAGAAGGTGGCGGTGCCGGACTATGTCGAGGGCATACTCGATGCGCCTTCGGCAGAAGGCGGCGGCGACGGGGAGGCAGACAGCGGCGCAGCAGGTACCGAGGACGACCCGATGTACGACCAGGCGGTCGAACTGGTGCTGAAGACGCGCCGGCCTTCCATCTCCCTGGTGCAGCGCCATCTGCGCATCGGCTACAACCGGGCGGCTCGCTTGATAGAGCAGATGGAGCGCGCCGGCCTGGTCTCGCCGATGAACGGCGCCGGCAGCCGCGAGGTGCTGGTGCCCGAGCGCAATGAATGAACGTGGTAAACATGAAAAATCATTTTCTCTGTGTTCTTTGTTTCTTCTGCGCCGAGGCGATCGCCTCGGGCACTGACCAACTCAAGGCCTTCGTCGCCGACACCCACAGCGCCCGCGCCGGCTTTTCCCAGACGGTGGTGGGCAAGTCCGGCCGCAAGCCGCAGCAGTCTCTGGGGAACTTCATGTTTTCGCGGCCAGGCAAGTTCCGCTGGACCTATGTAAAGCCCTATTCCCAGCTCATCGTCGGCGACGGCGAAAAGCTCTGGGTCTATGATCAGGACATGAATCAGGTCTCGGTCAAGAAACTGGGATCGGCTTTGGGATCGAGCCCCGCGGCTTTGCTCGCCGGCGACAACGCCATGGAAAAGAATTTCTTCTTGAAGGACGGCGGCAGCACTGATGGCCTTGAGTGGGTCGAGGCGACGCCCAAAGAAAAGGAGGGCAGCTTCGAGCGCGTGCGCCTCGGATTCAAGGAAAACCTGCCGCGCGTCATGGAAGTGCACGACAACTTCGGCCAGACCACGACGCTCACCTTCAGCCAGTTCGAGCGCAATCCGGTTCTGGCGACAGGCGTCTTCCGCTTCGTGCCGCCCAAGGGTGCGGATGTCGTCGGAGAGTGAAAAATTGAAAAATGAGTGACCTGCTCACCGCGGTTTCGCCCTCGCCGCACGCGCCGCTGGCAGAACTCATGCGGCCCAAGACGCTGGATGAGGTGATCGGGCAGGGCCATCTCCTCGGCCCGGGCAAGCCGCTGCGCCTGGCTTTCGAGTCGCATACCCCGCATTCCATGATTCTCTGGGGGCCGCCGGGCGTGGGCAAGACGACGCTGGCGCGGCTGATGGCGGACGCCTTCGACGCCCAGTTCATCGCCCTGTCCGCCGTCTTCTCGGGTGTGAAGGACATCCGCGAGGCGGTCGCCCAGGCGGAGCTGACGCTGGCACAGACGGGCCGCGGCACCCTGCTTTTCGTAGACGAGGTGCATCGCTTCAACAAGTCGCAGCAGGATGCCTTCCTGCCTTATGTCGAGCGCGGCCTGCTCACCTTCGTCGGCGCCACCACGGAGAACCCCTCCTTCGAGGTGAACTCGGCTTTGCTCTCGCGCGCCTCGGTTTATGTTCTGAAAAGCCTGTCCGAGGAGGAACTGGGGCAACTGTTCGAGCGGGCGCGCGCCAGTGCCTTGCCCAATCTCAGCTTTGCCGCCGCTGCCAAGGAGCGGCTGATCGGTTATGCGGATGGGGATGCGCGGCGCCTGCTCAATGTCCTGGAACTGATCAAGACCGCAGCCGGCGCGGGCCAGGAAGTCGGCGCAGCCATGGTGGACAACATTCTTGCCGCCGACCTGCGCCGTTTCGACAAGGGCGGCGACGCCTTCTTTGACCAGATCTCGGCGCTGCACAAAGCCGTGCGCGGCTCGGATGCCGATGCCTCGCTGTACTGGTTCGTGCGCATGCTCGACGGCGGCGCCGATCCTCTCTATCTGGGGCGGCGCCTGGTGCGCATGGCGACCGAGGATATCGGGCTTGCCGATCCGCGCGCGCTCGAGGTGGCCTTGAATGCCTGTGCCATTTACGAGAGGCTGGGGTCCCCGGAAGGCGAACTGGCATTGGCGGAGGCGGTGATCTATATGGCGGTCGCGGCAAAATCGAATGCCGTCTACGTCGCGTATAATGCGGCCCGCGCCTTCATTGCCAAGGACAAGTCGCGGCTGGTGCCCGAACATTTGCGCAATGCGCCGACCAAGCTGATGAAGGAACTGGGTTTCGGCCGTGAATACCGCTACGCCCATAACGAGCCAGAGGCGTACGC
Source organism: uncultured Sterolibacterium sp. (assembly GCA_903930535.1). GTDB lineage: Bacteria > Pseudomonadota > Gammaproteobacteria > Burkholderiales > Rhodocyclaceae > CAIYYX01. Next base: position 52,300 of record CAIYYX010000214.1, read on the forward strand.
TGCCGGCGAAAATTATTTCCCGGAAGACATGCCCCCCGTCGAATGGTACAAACCGACGCCGCGCGGACTGGAAGCCAAGATTTCCGAGAAACTCGCGCATCTGCGAGAACTCGACCGCAAGAGGAAACCCTAAACCATGTTGGACATTCAACTGCTGAGAAACGATCTTTCCCGGGTCGCCAGCCGCCTCATGAGCCGGGGCGTGACCCTGGATGTCGATACCTTCAAGAAGCTGGAGGAAGAGCGCAAAACGTTGCAGACGCACACCCAGGACCTGCAGGCGAAGCGCAACAATCTCTCCAAGCAGATCGGCATGCTGAAGGCCAAGGGAGAAAGTGCCGTCGCGGTAATGGAAGAAGTCGCCGGCCTGGGCTCCGACTTGAAGACCAGCGAGGACCTGCTCGCTGCGTTATTGGAGCGCTTCAATGCCTTCGTCGCCTTGATCCCAAACCTGCCGCACGAGAGCGTGCCCGAGGGCAGGACGGAAGCCGACAATGTCGAGGTGCTGCGCTGGGGCACGCCGCGCCTCTTCGACTTCGCGGTCAAGGACCATGTGGACATCGGCTCCGCCTTGGGCGGCTTGGACTTCGAGACGGCTACGAAAATCACGGGCAGCCGCTTCACCCTGATGAAGGGCGGCATTGCTCGAATGCATAGAGCGCTCTCCCAGTTCATGCTCGACATGCATAGCGCGGAGCATGGCTATACGGAAGTGTATGTACCCTATCTCACCAATCCGGAAAGCATGTTCGGCACGGGCCAGTTGCCCAAGTTCGAGGAAGACCTGTTCCATGTCGTGCGTAGCGACGGAACCAAGCTTTATCTCATTCCCACCGCCGAAGTTCCGGTGACCAATATCGTGCGCGGAGAAATTCTCCCGGTGGAGTCCCTGCCGCTGAAGTTCGTCTGCCACACCCCTTGCTTCCGTTCGGAGGCGGGCAGCTACGGCCGCGACACGCGCGGCATGATACGTCAGCACCAGTTCGACAAGGTCGAACTGGTGCAAATCGTCTCCCCGGAAAATTCCTGGCAGGCGCTCGAAGAACTCACCGGTCACGCTGAAGCCGTCCTGATGAAACTGGAACTGCCATACCGCAAGATGGCCTTATGCACGGCAGACATGGGTTTCTCCGCCGCCAAGACCTATGATCTGGAAGTCTGGTTGCCGGCGCAGGACACCTACCGCGAGATCTCCTCCTGCTCCAACTTCGAGTCCTACCAGGCGCGGCGCATGCAGGCGCGCTTCAGGGGCTTGAAGGGCAGCAAGCCTGAGTTGGTGCATACCCTGAATGGTTCGGCATTGGCCGTTGGCCGCACCCTGGTCGCCATCCTCGAGAACTATCAGAATGCCGATGGCAGCGTCACCGTGCCTGCGGCGCTCGCTCCCTACATGGGCGGGATGGCAAGCATCGGCGCAACATAAGTGGCCGACTTGTAGTCCGGTTCGAAGCGGCGGAGGATGCCATAGTAGGTGCGCACGTTCTCGACCATGATGACCGCCTCGCCGCCGCGTCCGCGGCCGCTCTTCAGCCGCTCGTAATATTGCTGCCGCTCCAGGAGCGGCAGCACCTGCTTCATCTCGTACCACGAGTCCGGATTTTTCCGCAAGCCCAGCGCGATGGCGCGTGCGCCGTTAAGATGCCCCTGACCGAGATTGTAGGCGGCCAGCGCGAGCCATGAGCGGTCCGGCTGCTTCGCGCCGGCGGGCAACTGACTGATCAGGTCGGCGAGATATTTTGCACCCGCGGCGATGCTCTGCTTGGCGTCGAGGCGGTTCTCGACATGCAGACTGTCGGCGGTTTCCTCTGTCATCATCATGATGCCGCGCACGCCGGTGAATGAAGTGGCGAGCGGATCCCACGCCGATTCCTGGTAGGCCAGGGCAGCCAGGAGACGCCAGTCGATGCCGGTGACCTCCTGGGCCGCGAGAAAGTCGCGCCGGAAGTGCGGCAACAGGGTGCCGATGCGTTCGAGAAAAATGCTGATGCCGTTGCGATTGATGCGGCGAATGTGGCCGAAGTAGCGGTCATTGATCTTGGCCAGCGTTCCATCCTTGGTGATGCGACCGATGAATGCCTGCGCCCTCTGAAACAGCGCCGCATTGCCTTCCAGGGTGAAAGCCCAGGCGAAGTTAACGCTGCCGGCAAGTTCCTGCGCCACCTGCAGGTTGGGGAAGAAGTTCTGGGCGATTTCAAAGTGGGAGGCATCGGTCGCAGCCAGTTCGCTCTTGTTCTGGCTGACGCGCTCCAACAGGTCGATTTCGCTCATGCCGGTGTGCGCCTGCAGCGAGAACTGCGGCAGCTTTGCGTTCATCATTTGCAGCCGTGCTTCCTGCGGCGAGCCGGCAAGCACTTCTATGGTCTTGCCCTTGAGGTCTGCGACTTCGTCCACAGGAATGGTGTCGGTCTGTTGCACCAACATCTGGCCAGCCTTGCGCAGCGGCGACGAGTAACGCAAAGCCTCGGCCGGGCCCGTCGCGGCAGCCTCACCGGTGACAGTAACAGCGGCGAAATGCACCTTGCCCTGCTTCAATAGCGACAACAACTCGGCATGGTCGCGAGTGACCTCAAAGCGCGCTTTCACGCCCAACTCGTGGGCAAAGAGGACCACCAGGTCGTGCTCGAAGCCGTTGCCTTCATCTTCCTGGAAGTAGCCTGGCGTGCTGCGGATGGCGACGACCAGTTCGCCGCGTTGCTCAGGCGGATCGAGGCGCGTGCAGCCTGCGATGAGAAACAAGGCGGTGGGCAGGCAGGTAAGCCAGCGCATGGAGAGCCCCCGAGTTAATTGCCTGACCCTTAAGCCGTGGTGGCGCCAAGGCCGCGTTTGATGCTAAAATTCGCGCCGCCGGAGAGGTGGCAGAGTGGTCTAATGTACCTGACTCGAAATCAGGCGTAGGTTCAACCCTACCGTGGGTTCGAATCCCACCCTCTCCGCCACAGAGTCTAAGTTGTTGATTGTAAATGTAAAAACATTAAAAATAGCCCCGCAAAACGCGGGCTACGGGCGGTAATGGTATTCTCTAC
>CAIYYX010000215.1 GCA_903930535.1 uncultured Sterolibacterium sp.
CTGCGGGCCTCGCAATGACACCCAAAAAGCCCGTCATCGCGAGCCCCGAAGGGGCGTGGCGATCTTGGTAAGTCGGGCCTGCCACTTAGATTGCCGCGGCCCTGCGGGCCTCGCAATGACGGAAGCGCGGGCCGCGCAATGACGGAAGCGCGGCCGCGCGGTGACGGGGCTTTGCTTGATCAGGGTTTCCCTAGCTGCTCGGAGAGGTCATTCAGCGTTTCGCGCTCGCCGCGGACGCGCAGGAACGCGCCTTCGCCGTCGGCGCGTTCCTCCAGCACTTCGCAGTTTGCAAAGATCTGGCCACGCAGTTTCTGCGCTGCCCAGGGAAGGAATAGCTCGGCTTCGACGAGGTCCTTGCGGAAAAAGGCGATGATCGCCTCGTGCAGCATGGCGACGTCTGCGCTGCGCTGCGCGCTCATCACGATGCAGTCCGGGTACTTCGCCTGCAGCATCGCTTCGCGGTCAGCTTGCGCCGCCGGGTCGCCGACGCGGTCGATCTTGTTGAAGACACGGATGCGCGGCACGTCCGACGCCCCGATCTCGGCAAGCACTTCGTCGGTGACCTCAAGCTGTCGTGCAAACCCGGGATCGGCTGCGTCGATGACATGGAGAAGCAGCGACGCATCGAGGGCTTCCTCGAGCGTTGTCTTGAACGAGGCGACGAGGCCGTGCGGCAGGTTCTTGATAAAGCCGACCGTGTCGCTGACGAGGACGCGGGGAATGCTCTCGGGGTGGAGGGTGCGCACGGTGGTGTCGAGCGTGGCGAAGAGCTTGTTTTCGACCAGCACATCGCTGCCCGTGAGTGCGCGCATCAGGGTGGACTTCCCCGCGTTCGTGTAGCCGACGAGCGCCACGCTGGCGAGCCCCTGGCTCTCCTGCCGCCGCGAGCGCTGCGTCTTGCGCTCGACATCCATCGCGGCTATTTCCTGCTGCAACTCGGCGATGCGGTCGCGGATTTTCCGCTTGTCCAGTTCAGTGTGCGATTCGCCGGCGCCGCGGCCGCCGGTGCCGCTGCGCTGCCTGCCCTGCGGGCCGGCCTGCTTGGCCAACTCGCGCAGGCGCGGCGCCAGGTAGCCCAGGCGTGCGATTTCCACCTGTGCGCGTGCGGCGCGCGAGCGCGCGTTGCGGTGGAAGATATCGAGGATGACCATGGTGCGGTCCATCACCTCGCAGCCGACCTCGTTTTCGAGGATGCGCGCCTGCGATGGCGAAATCTCGTGGTCGACCAGGACGGCTTCGATGCGCTGGGCGTCAGCGGCCTCGGATTCGCTCACGCAAACGCGCATCTCCTGCCGCTTGCCCGTGCCGAGATAGGCCGCGGCGTCAAAGGCAGTGCGCTTCTGCACGAAGGTGCGCAGAACCTTGAACCCCAGTGTCTTGGCGAGATCGGAGAGCTCGGCCAGGGACGCCTCGAACTCGATGTCGCTGACATTCGGCAGCTGCACGGCCGCCACGATGGCGTACCTGGGTTTCTCTATGTCTGGCATGCGGAAATTTTTCTCTTCAATGATGCGGGTGTTGCCGGCAGGGAACGGACGGCGGTGTGCCGAATCATACAGGCCAGCCTCACGCCTGGAATGCCGCCGTCAGCACCGCGATCATATAGCCGTGATCCAGGACGCCGGCGCTCTCGCGGCTGCTGTGCATCGCCCACATCGGCGAGCCGACGTCGACGCTGGCCACACCCAGGCGGGAGGCGACGACGGGGCCGATGGTGCTGCCGCAACCTAAGTCGGTGCGGTGGGCGTATTGCTGGTAAGGGACGCCGGCGCGCTCGCACAGGGCGATAAAGCGCGCGGCGGAATCCGCTCCCGTCGCATAGCGCTGGTTGGCATTGCTCTTGATCACCGGGCCGGCGTTGACCATCACGCGGTGACACGGCTCATAGGCCGAGGGGAAGTTGGGATGGTAGGCGTGGGCCATGTCTGCGCTGATGAAAAAGCTCCGCGCCAGCGCCCGCAGGCGGGCTTCCTCGTCCAGCCCTGCGCTCGCACTGATGCGCTTGATGACATCGGCGACGAAACTGCCGCCGGCGCCGGCAGCGCTCTCGCTGCCCACTTCCTCGTGATCGAAGAAGGCGCAGAGACTTGTGGCGGCCGGGGTTGCGCATTCCAGGAGGGCGGTCAATGCGGCATGGCAGGAGGCGAGGTTGTCCAGTTGGCTGTCGGCGATGAACTCCTGCTCAAGACCCCACAGGCTGCCCTTCTGAGTGTCGTGAATATTGAGCTCCCAGGTGAGGATGTCGCCTGCCTCCACCCGGAGTTCACTGGCGATATGGCTGCGGAAGCGGCCGTCTGCGTCCATGTCCGCCGCCGCGATGGCGAAAATCAGCGGCAGCTCGGTCTGCTTGTCGAGCTTGAGGCCTTTCTCGTTTACTTCCCTGTTCATGTGAATGGCGAGGTTGGGCAGCCGCATCATGGGCTCGGAAAAACGCAACAGCCGGGTTTCGAAGCCGCCGGATACGCGCACATTGACCCTGCCCGCCAGGCTCAGGTCGCGGTCGGTGAAGGTGGCGAGTATCGGGCCGCCATAGACTTCGACCCCCAGCCGCATCACGCCATCAGTGGTGTGCGCCGCTTTAGGCTTGAGCCGCAGCCCCGGCGAGTCGGTGTGCGCGCCGACCATTCTGAAGCCGGTCTCCGCCAGCGCATCGCCGCCCAGGATGAAGGCGATGAGCGATGCGCCGCCGCGAACCACGAAATAGCGCCCACCGGCGGCCAGTTGCCAGCGCTCCGTTTCCTCGAGCCGGACGAATCCCTGCGCCAGCAGGCGCTCTGCGCTGCTGGCGGCGGCGTGCCAGGGACTGGGGCTGCCGTCGATAAAGGCGATCAGGTCGGAGGCCTGGGCTCGGGTTTCTGCAGGGAGGGTCATGGGGAATTCCGCGATTCGTGAAATAGGGAGCTTAGCCAAGGACGCCGCCGATGTCGACGCACTGCGCCCGCCCGCCCCGGATCATGCTGCGGAAGAAGGCAGCACGATTGCGGCGATTCCGCTGTAAACTAGGGAAACTCTGGTCGAGTCCGTCATCGCGAGCCCCAAAGGGGCGTGGCGATCTTAAAGCCGCTGATCTTGCATGGCTCTTAGATTGCTTCGTTTTGCTGGCAATGACGAAGTTGTACTTGATCAGCGTTTCCCTAGGAAATCCAGCATAATATTTCGCCTTCCATAAGGAGACCGTCCATGCAAAGCCGCCGCCTGTTCATAACCGCACTCGCCGCATCCTTCCTCAGCGCACCCGTCCTGGCGCAGGAGCTCAGCGGCACGCTGAAGAAAATCAAGGACAGCAACACCATCGCGCTGGGCCACCGCGAGTCTTCGATTCCCTTCTCCTACTACGACGACAAGCAGCAGGTGATCGGCTATGCGCAGGAACTGATGCTGAAGGTGGTCGATGCCGTCAAGGCGGATCTCAAGCTGCCCAACCTGCAGATCAAGCTGACGCCGGTGACTTCGCAGAACCGCATCCCGCTGGTGCAAAACGGCAGCGTGGATATCGAATGCGGCTCGACCACCAACAACAGCGAGCGGCAGAAGCAGGTCGCCTTCTCCAACACCTTCTTCGTCATCGGCACCCGCCTCCTGGTCAGGAAGGATTCCGGCATCAAGGACTTCCCCAATCTCGCCGGAAAGAACGTGGTGACCACCGCCGGCACGACTTCGGAGCGCCTGATCCGCAAGCTGAACGAGGACAAGAAGCTGGGCATGAACATCATCAGCGCCAAGGATCATGGCGAATCCTTTCTCACCCTTGAGACGGGACGCGCCAGCGCCTTCATGATGGACGATGCCCTGCTCGCCGGCGAGATGGCCAAGGCCAAGAAACCGGCCGACTGGGTCGTCCTCGGCGCACCGCAGTCGCGCGAGGCCTACGGCTGCATGCTGCGTCGCGACGACCCGGCCTTCAAGAAACTGGTCGATGCCGCGCTTGCCAAGGCCATGACTTCGGGCGAGGCGGAGAAGCTCTACAAGAAGTGGTTCATGTCGCCGATTCCGCCCAAAGGACTGAACCTCATGTTCCCGATGAGCGAGGACGTCGCGGCTCTCTTCAAGAACCCGAACGACAAGGCCTTCGAGTAAGAGGCAGCGGGCCATGGGCTACCACTGGAACTGGGGCGTATTTCTCGCCCGGGTTCCTTCCGGGGAAACCAGCTATCTTGGCTGGATGCTCTCGGGCCTCGAGACGACGCTGGCGCTGTCGCTGTCTGCCTCGATCATCGCCCTGGTGATGGGATCGGTAATGGGCGTCTTGCGCACCGTGCCCAACCGCTGGCTGTCTGGCATCGCCGCGCTCTACGTCGAGGTGTTCAGGAACATCCCGCTCCTGGTCCAGCTCTTCATCTGGTATTTCGTCCTGCCCGAACTGCTGCCCAGCGGCATCGGCAACGCCTACAAGCAGATGCATCCCCTGCTGCAGCAGTTCGCGGCCGCCATGGTCTGTCTCGGCCTGTTCACCGGCGCCCGCGTCTGCGAGCAGGTCCGCTCGGGAATCAACTCCCTGCCGCGAGGACAGAAATATGCCGGCCTGGCGTTGGGCTTCACCCTGCCCCAGACCTACCGGTATGTACTGCTGCCCATGGCCTTCCGCATCATCGTGCCGCCCCTGACTTCCGAGTTCCTGAACATTTTCAAGAATTCCGCCGTGGCCTCCACCATCGGCCTGCTCGAACTGGCGGCGCAGGGTCGGCAACTGGTCGATTACACCGCCCAACCCTACGAGTCCTTCATCGCCGTGACGCTCACCTTCATGCTTTTGAACGCCGTCATCATGGGCCTGATGCACAGGCTCGAGGCGAAGACGCGGGTTCCCGGCTATATCGGGGGAGGCACATGAACGACTTCGACTGGAGCTCGATTCCCGGCGCCCTGCCCTTTCTCTGGGACGGCATGAAGACGACGCTGGAAATCACCGTTATTGCCGTCGTCGTCGGCATCGTCTGGGGCACGCTCTTAGCCATCATGAGGATGTCGAGCTTCAAGCCCCTGTCCTGGTTCGCCGCGGGCTATGTGAACCTGTTCCGCTCGATTCCCCTGGTGATGGTGCTGCTCTGGTTCTTCCTCATCGTGCCGGCTCTGCTGGAGAGCCTGTTCAACACCCCGAGAAGTTCCGACACGAGACTCTCCTCGGCGATGGTGGCCTTCGCCCTGTTCGAGGCGGCCTACTATTCGGAGATCATCCGCGCCGGCATACAGAGCGTCTCCAAGGGGCAGATCAGTGCCGCCCTGGCGCTGGGCATGAGCTATGCTCAGGCGATGCGCCTCGTGGTCCTGCCGCAGGCCTTCAGGAATATGGTGCCGCTGCTCCTCACCCAAGGCATCATTCTGTTCCAGGACACATCTTTGGTCTATGTCAGCTCGCTGGCCGACTTCTTCGGCGCCGCCTACAAGGTGGGTGACCGCGACGGCAGACTGGTCGAGCTGCTGCTGTTCGCCGGCGCCGTCTATTTCGCTATCTGCTTTTCCGCATCCCTGCTGGTCAAGCGCTTCCAGAAGAGAGTGGTCACATGATTTCCATCCGGAATGTCAGCAAGCACTACGGCAGCTTCCAGGTTCTCGCCGACTGCAGGGCCGAAGTCGAGAAGGGCGAGGTCATCGTGGTCTGCGGACCCTCCGGATCGGGCAAGTCGACGCTCATCAAGTGCGTCAATGGCCTCGAGCCCTTCCAGGACGGGGAGATCGTGGTCAATGGCATCTCCGTGGGCGACCCCAAGACAGACCTCTCGAAGCTTCGCGCCCAGGTCGGCATGGTGTTCCAGAACTTCGAGCTGTTCCCGCACATGAGCATCACCGACAACCTCGCCATCGCCCAGATCAAGGTGCTCGGCCGCTCGCGCGAGGAGGCCGTCGGCAGAGGCTTGAAGCTGCTGGAGCGCGTCGGCCTCTCCGCCCAGGCGGAAAAATTTCCCGGCCAGCTCTCCGGCGGCCAGCAGCAGCGCGTGGCCATCGCCAGGGCGTTGTCCATGGATCCGATCTGCATGCTGTTTGACGAGCCGACCTCGGCGCTCGACCCGGAGATGGTCAAGGAGGTGCTCGACGTCATGGTCGGCCTGGCAGAGGAAGGCATGACCATGATGGTCGTCACCCACGAGATGGGCTTCGCCCGCCGCGTCGCGAACCGAGTGATTTTCATGGACCAGGGCCGCATCGTCGAGGATGCGGCGAAGGAAGCCTTCTTCGGCACGCCGCGCTCCGAGCGGGCGCAGCAATTCCTGTCGAAAATATTGCAACACTGAAAGAAAATAATCATGGCTCTACAAAACGAGATCAACAACATGGCGCTGTTCTGCGACTTCGAGAACGTCGCCCTGGGCGTGAAGGACGCAAAGTACGCGCAGTTCGACATCAGGAAGGTGCTGGAGCGCCTGCTGCTCAAGGGCAGCATCGTGGTCAAGAAGGCCTACTGCGACTGGGACCGCTACAAGGACTTCAAGGCCGGCATGCACGAGGCCGCCTTCGAGCTGATCGAGATTCCCCATGTGCGCCAGTCAGGCAAGAACTCGGCCGACATCCGCATGGTGGTCGATGCGCTGGACCTGTGCTACACGAAGTCCCATGTCGATACCTTCGTCATCATCAGCGGCGACTCCGACTTCTCGCCGCTGGTGTCCAAGCTGCGCGAGAACAACAAACTGGTCATCGGTGTGGGCGTCAAGAACTCCACCTCGGATCTGTTGATCGCCAATTGCGACGAGTTCATTTTCTACGACGACCTGGTGCGCGAGGAGGAAACCAAGAAGAGAGCCGCGCAAAAGCGTCCCGAGAAGGCCGCCGCAGCGGCGAAGAGCCGCCCGAAGAAGGCAGAGGCAGGCGAAGACGAAGAAAAAAAACAGGAGGCGCTCGACCTGACGCTGGAAACCATAGAGGCTCTGGTCGCGGAGCGCGGTGCCGGCGAGCAGATCTGGGGCTCCATGGTCAAGCAGGCCCTGAAGCGGCGCAAGCCCGGCTTCACCGAGTCCTATTACGGTTTCCGCTCCTTCAGCGACCTGCTCGTCGAAGCGGGGAAGCGCCACCTGCTCAAGCTGCAGCGCGACGAAAAATCCGGCGGCTACATCATCAACCTCATGTAGCTCGGGCCATCGTGCGCCCGACTACTTCGTCATTGCGAGGCCCCTAGGGCCGTGGCAATGACATAAGCGAAGCAATCCAAGATCGCCACGCCCCTTTGGGGCTCGCGATGACAAAATAGCTCGTCATTGCGAGGAGAGTAAGGACGAAGCAATCTTCTTCGCATCACCAAGATTGCCACGGCCCTGCGGGCCTCGCAATGACGGAATGGATAGGCCATGATCGCCGCGCCCTGCGGGCTC
>CAIYYX010000216.1 GCA_903930535.1 uncultured Sterolibacterium sp.
AGCCAAGGATAGGGCCGAATACGCCAGCCGCACCAAGACGGCATTTCTCGCGATGGTCAGCCACGAGCTGCGGACGCCGCTCACCGCAATGATCGTGCCCCAGGGCGTGGTGTAAGAGCGGGCGACCATGCTGGTCACCACCGGCTCTGATTGCCGGTTGTTACGCAGCGGCGATGGCCGGCAGCGCATCAGGATTATCGCTCAACGGTACGATGGTTTCCAGCGTCATGTAGCGGCGTTGGATGGCCCATTCATCAGTTTGCTCCAAGAGTATGGCTCCAACCAAGCGTAGGATAGCTGCCTCATTTGGGAATATTCCGACGACATCTGTTCGCCGCTTCACCTCAGCATTCAGGCGCTCAATCGGGTTCGTTGAATATAGTTTTGCCCAGTGTTCTTTCGGGAAGGCCATGAATGCCAGAACGTCATGCTCAGCAGCGTCCATGAGTTCAGCAAGCTTTCGGAACTTCGGCCGCAAATTGTCAGCAACCTTGCGCCACTGTTCACTGGCAGCCTTGGCGTCACCTTGAGCGAACACGGTGCGAATCATGGCCGCGACCATGGGGCGCTGATCCTTGTTGGAGACGTGGGACAGGGCATTGCGCATCCAGTGGACTCGGCAACGTTGCCAGGTGGCCTGCAGGGTCTTTGCAGCAGCGGCCTTGATGCCCTCATGGCAGTCGGAGATGACGAGCTTGACGCCGCGCAGACCACGCCTGGTGAGTGTGCGCAGGAAACCAGTCCAGAATACCTCGGCCTCCGACAGGCCGACCGCCGTACCCAGCACTTCGCGCCGACCATCGGTGTTAACCGCCACGGCGATTATCACAGCGACCGAGACGATGTGGCCGGCCTCCCGCACCTTGATGTAGGTGGCGTCGAGCCACAAATACGGCCATTCGCCCTCGATCGGTCGGGTCAGGAATGCGTTGACCCGTTCGTCGATTTCGCCGCACAGACGCGACACTTGGCTCTTCGAGATGCCGGTCATGCCCATGGCCTGAACCAGATTATCAACCGACCGAGTCGAGATGCCCTGAATGTAAGCCTCCTGAATGACGGCGGTCAGGGCCTTCTCAACGGTGCGACGTGGTTCAAGGAATGACGGAAAGTAGCTGCCCTTGCGAAGCTTCGGCACCTGTAGATCGATCCTGCCGACTCGGGTTTCCAGCGGTCGTTCGCGGTAGCCGTTGCGGCTGTTCACACGTTCATCAGAGCGGGCGTGAAGGCCAGCACCACACGCGGCTTCCGCCTCCAGGTCCATCAGACGCTGGAGGGAAAAGGCCAAAACTTCCCGCAGGAAATCGGCGTCGCCGCCCTTCTCAATCAGGTCGGCAAGTGCCATCCTGGAATCGGTCATCGTGATGTCTCCGGTTGGTTACTGTGGGTCACAACCAGAGCCTAGTGGAAACTCGCGATGGCCGCCCGATTTTTCGGAGCCCGCTGCAACCTAAGGCTGCGCTCGCTTCGCGAGCTTCGCCTGAGGTTGCAGCGGGCTCTTACACCACTCCGTGGGACGCCAGCGGAATAAAGTCAAGGGCCGATCCGGCACTGTGATAGTTCGCAGGTGGTCTCGCTCACTCGCCCGCAGTGTTGCCGCCGCGTCTGAGGAAGAAAACGAAGAGAGCTGAATATTACCCCTGCATTGAATCAGTAGTCATAATGTGTGATGCGGCACATATCCGACAGCTTGATTAACATAACGGACGCATAAAGCGTCAGAATCCGAAGCGTTATGCTGTTTACTTAA
>CAIYYX010000217.1 GCA_903930535.1 uncultured Sterolibacterium sp.
CTTCCGCTACTTCTGTGGTTTTCTCTTCAGCCATGGTGTCAGAAAAAGCCCTTTAAAGTTTTTAAAAGAATCAAATGGATAACAACCAACTATCCCAACTAAAGCAGTTACGCGATGTGACCGGTCGCCTTGCCTGCGGCAGGCCGAAAGACGGCCGCCGCAGGTGTAAGAATTTTGACGTTTCGCGTTGTTTTCTTGCTCTTGGGAGACTCTTAAGCAAGCCGCGTGCCCGGAGGTGGCGCGCGGGGGTGGAAAGCGTTCAGACCATGACGTCCAGCCCGTCGGCGCCGATGCGGGCGGTATGGGACGCCGCCTGCGCCGCAGGTGTCTGCGTGTCGGGAAGCGGCCCCGGGGGCGTTGCGCGCAGGGATTGCCGCGCGTGTGGGTTGCCTCCCTGGGCGGAGGCGCCTTCATGTTTTACTTCCATGTTCGCCATATCTATTCCGGATGCCGCCATGACCTCCTTCAGCCTTGGCAGGCCGTTGAGCAGGAGGTCCCTGGTGTGCTGCTGGTCGGTATTGAACTCCGCATCTATTGTTCCGCCTCCGCGCATGCCGAGCCGGACATCGATTTTTCCAAGATGCCTGGGATTGAGTTGCAGGCTTACCTGCCATTCGCCTTTGGCAATCTGCGCCGACAGCCTCTGGCCGATGGCTTCGGAAACCCGGTCGGAGAGCTGTTGATATTGCTCGCTGCGCCTGAAGTGGGCGTCTTGCATCGATTCCTCGCGCGCGGGCGCCGAAGTTCCCAGATCGAGGTCTTGGGCAGCGCCGCCTCGGGATTGCGGGTGATCGCCGGATGCAGCCGCGGAAACCTGGCTGACACTATCCCTTGCCGCGGACTGTGGCGTTTCGGCGGCAGCTGGCGCGTCGATTTCCCGCAACGCCACGGTTTGGCTGGTGTCGGACCTGGATTTTCCGGGTTTCTCACCCTCCGGCTTGATCAGTGCTGCGATGTGCTCATTCAAGGCTTCCTTCTGCGGCGCCTGTGGCACCTGCGCCGCGCCGTGCTCGGCCGGTTCGGTCTGGCTTGGCGAAACCTTGCCGTCAATCGCGGCGCCATCCTGATTTGTTTGGTCCGGCACGGCCTGGTTGGCGGGGGCTGGGGTTTTCGCGGTATCTGCACCAACGGTCTGCGCATTGCGCGGGAATGGGTTGGATACATCGGCGGGAGCGTCGCCTGCCGTCCCAACCGGTGCCGATGCTACCTCGATGGACTTGGCCGTTGCCCCGGGAGCATCAACAGGCTTGCCTGGACCGAGTGGCGTTTCTGACGCAGTCAGGTTGCGGGCGCCGGCGTTGTTCAGACCGGGCCCGACAGAAGCGAAAGGCGATGCGGGCGCCGGGCGGACCGCGCTGCCGGATACGGGAATCTCGGCGCGAGGCTCTACGGTCCCGCCCGCGCTTTGCGCCAGTTCGGGTACCCCCGGAGCGGACGCGCCCGCCGTCGCCGTCGGCGCGGGGGCCGTGTTTCCGCCTGCCGCCGCATCGGTCGGAAGACGCAATCCGGGTGCGCCGGTGCCCGTTTTCGCGCCGAAGCTCAGCCATGGCCTGCTCGCGGCCGAGGGGCCGGCAGCCGGCGTTGCCGGTTCTGCGGCGAGCACGAGCGAGGACAGCACCACGGGTGTTTGTATCAGGCCGCCGAATGGAATTGCCAGGGCCGGGTCGACTGTACCAGTAGGTGTCGCCGCGTCCGGTACCGAAGAGTCGTCAGTTGCAGGTTTGGTCGGCGCATTCGTTTTTCCCATGATGAGGTTGAGTAGCGCCTCGTCGATACCTTCGGTCCGCGCAAAAGCGATCAGACTCTGCTCGTCCGGAGCCGGATCGCTTGACGTGATGATCTTGACGCGAGGCCCGAGCGCATATTTTTGAAGATCGGCGCCAGGCGGCATCTTCTTGCCGGTCGCAGTGGCAATATCCTGGCCGTTTCCGGAGCGGCGAACGTCCCGCAGGACCGATTCAAACCCCATCCCGACGCTGCGGGCAGTATCCAAAGACGGTTGGCTATCGCTCCTGGACTTCGCGGCAGGCGATTGATTTATTGGCTGAAGATTGTTCATAAAGTTGGCGGGCCTGGCTGTTCAGGAGTTGTTATGAAATAGCGGGACATGCCTTCCTAAAGCAATAAACGTGACAGGTTTCGCTAACGCCCTGTAGCCCGGTCGCTGGGTGCGGATCGGCCGTCGGCACGGGACGCCGAACTTGCCGCCGTCCCCGAATCCTCGATGAGCACGGCTGCAAGGATGTGGCACAGAGATTGCGTTAGTACCGTGGAAGCCGCTTAGCGGCGAAAATAAATTATAATAAATTCAAATACATACAATATATAACTGTCAAAAATATGCCAGCAACAGCACTTTCTGTAGCCTCGACTTTGCGCCACGGTTTCCTGAACAGCAAACTGGCCGACCTGAGTATTCCGGCGCTGGTTCTGATGATTATGGCAATGCTCGTGATCCCGTTGCCGGCCCTGGTTCTCGACGTGCTGTTTACTTTCAACCTGCTGGCGGGGATGGTCATCATCATGGTGGCCATCAGGACCACCCGGCCACTGGAGTTTTCCTCGTTTCCGGCGGTGCTGCTGCTGACCACCACTTTGCGCCTTGCCCTGAATGTGGCATCCACGCGCGTCGTTCTGGTCGAAGGGCACAAGGGGCCGGAATCGGCCGGCAAGGTGATTCAGGCCTTCGGCGAGTTTGTCATCCATGGCAATTACCTCGTCGGTGTGATCATTTTTGCCATTCTGATGATCATCAACTTTATCGTCATCACGAAGGGGGCGGGGAGGGTGTCGGAGGTCATCGCACGGTTCACGCTGGATGCGATGCCTGGAAAGCAGATGGCGATCGACGCCGATCTGAACTCGGGCGTGCTCACTCAGGAAGCGGCGAAGAAGCGCCGCGAGGAACTGGCGCAGGAGGCCGAGTTCTTCGGTTCCATGGACGGTGCGTCCAAGTTTGTCCGCGGCGATGCCGTCGCAGGCATCATGATTCTGGCCATAAACATCGTCGGCGGCCTGGC
>CAIYYX010000218.1 GCA_903930535.1 uncultured Sterolibacterium sp.
CAGGGTAACGGGGACAGGGTTCGTCCTTCCACTCCTCGCAATGACGGGGGCAGGGTGACGGGGAAATGGTCCGTCATTGCGAGGCCCTTCAGGGGCCGCGGCAATCTTGGTTGAGCGAAGAAGATTGCTTCGTCGTTTCACTCCTCGCAATGACGGGGACAGGGTAACGGGGACAGGGTTCGTCCTTCCACTCCTCGCAATGACGGGGGCAGGGTGACGGGGAAATGGTCCGTCATTGCGAGGCCCTTTGGGGCCGCGGCAATCTGGGTCGAGCGAAGAAGATTGCTTCGTCGTTTCACTCCTCGCAATGACGGGGACAGGGTAACGGGGAAATGGTTCGTCATTGCGAGGCCCTTCATGGGCCGCGGCAATCTTGGTGGCACGAAGAAGATTGGTTCGTCCTTCCACTCCGCGCAATGACGGCAATGGTGAATCGGAGGCTCAGGTCAGCGTGATAATCAGCAACAGCGCCAGGAGTCCGGTGAGCATTGCCGGGAAGGACATGACGGCGCAGCGTCGATAGGAAAAGCGCGCCGGGAGAGGGGGGCTGTCGTTGTTCAGGTATACGGGTATTTGAGTGCAGCCGCGAAACGCTTTCAACATCATGCTCTCCCTGTAGAGCGGGTATCGCTCGGAGGATCTTGAGAAGGCATTGTTGCGGCTGCTTCACATGAGGGCAAGCCGGTCAAATATTTGAAACTGCGGTTTCACATTCTTCGCGCGGCATCGACGCCGCGGTCTTCAATATCGATGACCAACAGGCAGGGGCTAGAAGAGTTCGATCGTCGGCGCCGGCTCATCCTCTCTGGCGATCTTGTATTCGCCGGCCCGGGTGAGGCTGTCGATGACCCCGGCAAAATTCCGATCCAGCTCCTGGCTGCTCTCGAACAGCGTCAAGACGCGGTCGACCGAAGCGCGCACGGTATCGCTGATGGTGAATTCCTGGCGGTTGGTCAGGCCCAGATGCATGTACATGCCCTCGATGCTGTTCGCCAGGTTTTCCAGCTCGAGGCGGGTCGCCACCTGCATCCCGCGATAGCCGCTGCGCAGTTCCTCGAGGGCGCTGCGGCTCGTCTCCGCCAGCTTGCCCATTTCGTCGGTGCGCCGGTGCATGTCGGTGCGCAGTTCGATGTTGCCCACCGCCAGTTCGGCCACCTCGGCGATCATCGCTGCCTGATCGCGGATGCGTCCGCAGAGTTCCTCGTCCTTGATGGGCATGTCCGTGATCAGCAGGGAGACGTTGTCGTAGTTGATGATCAGCCGGTTCTTGAAGCTGAAGATGCGGTCCATGGTCCGCATGCGCTCGATCACCGATTCTTCCAGCGGCGATCCATGGCCCTGAAGGGTCAGGGTCAGGACATCATTCTGCGTGCGCAATTGCACATGGCAGGCGATGCCGAAGGCGGCCATGGACTCGATGATGAGCTGCGCCAAGGCACGCAAACTGCGGCAGCCGAGGGCGCCGCGGCTGAACTGCAGTGCCGCACCCGAGTCGCCCAGGCTGTTCATGGCGCTCCTGGCGTTCGCCAGGAGCGTCTGACTGCTCACCTCGGCAGCCTCCTGCTGGCGCTTGTGCCGGACCGCGAGGCTGGCCTTGCGCAGAACCTCGTCGGGGACGAAGGGCTTGGCCATGAAGTCGCTGCCACCGGCATCGTAGGCGAGCAGGCGGGTGTCCAGTTCGTCATGGCCGGAGAGGAAGATGATCGGCAGATGGCCGCTGGCATCGGCGGATCGCAGGCTGCGGCAGGTGTCGAAGCCGTCGATGCCCATGCCCATTTCGATGTCCAGAAACACCATGTCGGGCAGCTGTCCTGGCTTGGCTGCGGCGAACAAGGCCAGCGCTTCCTCGCCCGAGTTGGCCTCGACAATTTCGTAGCCGGCCGCGGCCAGTGAGATGCCGAGCATGCCCGCCACCACCGGGTCGTCATCGACGATCAGGATCAGCCCGCCGGCGGTTGTTTTGTTCATCTTCATCACGCTGCTCCTGCTTGTTGGCTGCGGGTTTCGAGGGCATGGAGTTGCTCCTCCTGGTCGGCGAAGCGGCGCGAGATGGCACAGAACTCGCTCTGCAAGGCGAGGAAGGCGTCGGCGATATCCGGATCAAAATGCTTGGCCCGGCCGGCGCTGATGATTTCCGCCGCCTCTTGATGCAACATCGGTGCCTTGTACACGCGGCGGCTGATCAGGGCGTCATAGACGTCGGCCACGGCCATCAGCCGCGCCGACAGCGGAATGTCTTCGCCGGCCAGGCCTTGCGGATAGCCGCTGCCGTCCCATTTTTCCTGGTGCGAAAGCGCGATCTCCTCGGCGCTATCGAGCAGGGGTATGCGTACGCCCATGCGCTGCTGCGCGGTTTCGATCGCGTCCCGACCTATGGTCGTGTGGGTCTTCATGATCTCGTACTCCTCGGCGTCCAGCTTGCCGGGTTTGAGGAGGATCCGGTCGGGAATGCCCACCTTGCCGATGTCGTGCAGCGGCGCCGCCTTGAACAGCCGGTCGATGGTCTCGCCGTCGAGCGTGCCGCTAAAACGCGCGTGCCCGCGCAGCTGCTTCGCCAGTGCTAGCACGTAA
>CAIYYX010000219.1 GCA_903930535.1 uncultured Sterolibacterium sp.
GGCTTCGACCTGCCGGTGCTGCACTACCGCGGCCTGATCCATGGCGTTGCCGCGCCGCGCTACTGGGAAATGGGCGAGGGCGACTATCGCGACAGCCGCGACTTCAAGTGGAACAACTACATCAGCCGCTACCATTCGCGCCATCTTGACCTGATGGATCTCCTGGCCATGTATCAGCCGCGCGCATCCGCACCCCTGGACGATCTGGCCAAGCTGATGGGCTTGCCCGGCAAGCTCGGCATGGACGGCTCTGCCGTCTGGCAGGCCTGGCTGGACGGCAAGATCAGTGAGATCCGCGACTACTGCGAGACCGACGTGGTCAATACCTATCTCGTCTATCTGCGCTTCCAGCAGATGCGCGGCATCGTCTCTGCCGGCGAACACGATGCCGAGGTGAGCTTTGTGAGAAGCGCCCTCTCAGCCCTCGGCAAGCCGCACTGGCAGGAGTTTCTCGCGGCCTGGGGCTAACCCGGATTAGCCCAGCAATTCCTGCAATCGCCTGCGGACTTCCACGCCGTGATGGCGGGCGGTCTTGCCTGTGGGGGCGAGGGCCTCCGCATAAAAGAAAGCCGGCAGTTCGTCGTCCGCGTCGGTAAAGCCCGCCGCCTTGTTGAAGTCCCACTCCATGCGCAGCGTCTCCAGCCCGAGCGCCTTGACGAAGGAGATGTCGAGGTCAGTGCCATGCGCGTCATTGATGGCGGTCACGATGAGTTCCGAACTGACGTAGGTCACCGTCCGTCCGAAAATGCACAGGCCGAGGGAGTCCGCAACGGCATTGGAAATCTGCGACTCGAGGCTCACTGCCACCAGTTCATCCGTCGTCTTGTTGTTGCAGTCGTAGACCGGCATGTTGCCTGTGGTGTGATCTGCGCCTTGCGCCGTGAGCATCATGGAAATCCCCGTCACCTCGACGACGCGGGGGTCATAGGCGCTGATGCTTTGCTTCTTGATCACGGGAACGCGGGCGACCTGGAAGTGTTCGCCGACCCTGGCCGTTCCCTGCGCCAGGAGGCGGCCCAGTTCGCTGCCGCTGCGCATCGCCTCCAGTGAATCTATCATGAAGCCCAGATCGCCGAAGGCGCCTTTTCCGGCTTCCATCAGCACGGCCAGGGTGGCGCCGACCTCGATGGTGTCCACGCCGAGATCGTTGGCGATGGCATTCACGGTAGCCACATCGTCCGGATCGGTGAGGCCGCAATTACTGCCCATCAGGCCAAGGGTCTCGTATTCGAGGGGGGAAACCATTTCCTTGCCGTTCGCGTCGACATAGACGTTGCTGCATTCGATCGTGCAGCCTGGCATGCAGGCGTGCGCCGTCAATCCACCGCGGGAAAGGTTGCGCTCGCGGACATAATCGCCGCCCAGCTTGAAGGGTCCCTGGGATGTTTCGACCTGCCGGCCGGCGCTGAAGTTCTTGACCGGCAGTCCGCCGATCAGATTCATGACGTCTCCCATCATCGCCGTGCCGACCAGGGTGTAGGAAGCGATCGCAGGTTCGGCTGCCAGCCTCTTGCCGTATTCGCGGATAGCCCCCATGACTTTTTTGCGGTCATGGAAGGTCGGCATCTTGTGCATGTCGACCACGATGGCCTTGACCTTCTTGCTGCCCATGACGGCGCCGACGCCGCCGCGTGCCGCCAGCCGCGAGGGCCGTCCATCGGTGTCGGCAAAGGCGATGCCCGCCACCAGGCCGAGATATTCACCGACCGGGCCGCACAGGGCAAAGCTGATCTTCTTGCCATATTTCTCGAACAAGAGCGCAGCCGCCTCATTGTTGCTCTTGCCCATATAGGGTTCCGCGCTCTCGAAGCCAACCTCGCCCTCCTTGGTGATGCGGATGACCGTCCACTCTGAGGACGCGCCGAGAAGGGTGAGCCCGGCCATCTCGATTTGGCCCAGGGCGAAGGCGAATGTGCCGCCCGAGTTGGCCTCCTTGATGCCGCCTGTCAGCGGGCTCTTGCAGCCGACGCTGACGCGGTTGGCGTTGGAGAAGTTCGTGCCGGCAAAAGGCCCGGCCGAGAAGATCAGTGGATTCTCGGGGGAAAGCGGGTCGGCTGTCGCCGCGCCGCAGCCGAGAAGCGTCTTGGCGATGAAGTGCCGGCCGGCGCGGGCGAGCGCCTCTCCGTGCAATTCCTCTTTCCTGACTGACCGATCCTGCAGATTGAAATGCAGATATGTGCGCATGTCGACTTCACTCTATGATTTCTGGTGAATCCGATTTTACTCCTTCCGTCCGCTGCTGACGACAGGCGGATGGATGAAACCGTTACTTGTATACGCCGCAGCCGACGATCATGTCATCGATAT
This sequence comes from uncultured Sterolibacterium sp., assembly GCA_903930535.1. GTDB lineage: Bacteria > Pseudomonadota > Gammaproteobacteria > Burkholderiales > Rhodocyclaceae > CAIYYX01. Next base: position 2,308 of record CAIYYX010000219.1, read on the forward strand.
TCTTGATGAAGGAGGTCTTGCTTTCCACCATCTTGGATTCAGGGTTATTGAACATATAGTCCTGCCAGCCGCTGCCATGGGCCTTGGCGATTTCTATGCGTTCGCGGATGAAGGCCTTGCCATTGGCATCCTTGGCATCGATCATCGGCTTGCCGACCAGGGCGGGATTGCCGCCATGCGCCAGGACATTGCCGGAGGTGTCATAAACGAAGAGATAGAGGTCGCGCTTGATGAACTCGCCATCAGGGTCGAGAAACGCGGCAAAGGCCTTCTGCTTGCCCTTCGCGGCAATCAGGGCGACCCCTTTTTCCACCAGTTGCTGGGCGTCATTGGCGGTGCCGCCGCTGAACAGGCTGATGGCGTCCTTGAGCGTTCCCGATATCATGCCGAGAGCTTTCGCCTCTGCCGACATCTGCTCCATGCTGCTGTTGCTGTCCTGCGCCATGATGGAGATGCGCTCGATGTTTTCGGCGATCTGGTGGCTGGCCGATGTCTGCTCCTGTACGGCGCTGGCGATGTCATGAATCATGGTCAGCACATCCTTGGAGCCGCTGTTGATGTCGGAGAGCGCATCGCCCGCCCGCGAGGAGAGATTCACGCCCTGCATGACCTGGGAAGCGCCCGCACCCATGCTGGTGACCGCACTTTGCATGCTGGCCTGGACATTGCCGATCATGGAAGTGATTTCCTTGGTGGCGTTTGTGGTGCGCTCCGCCAGTTTGCGCACCTCGTCGGCGACGACCGCGAAGCCGCGTCCCTGCTCGCCCGCGCGAGCGGCCTCGATGGCGGCGTTCAGTGCCAGGAGATTGGTCTGGTCGGCAATCTCCTTGATGACATTGACGATGGAGCTGATTTCCTCGGTGCGCTGACCGAGGGAGGTGATCTCCTGCGAGGACTTGCTGAATGAGTCGGCAATCCGTGCCATTTCCGAGGAAGCGTCGCGAACCACCTTCTCCCCATCGGCGGAAAGTTCGGCGGCCTTTGCGGAAACTGTTTCCGCATCCACGGCATGGCTCGCTACCATGGCGATGCTGGTGGTCATCTGCTCGACGGCAGCAGCGACACTGGAAGCAGAGTCCGTCTGCTGTTGCGTGAGTTGCGCCACCTGATGCGATTTATCGGAAAGCTTGGCGGCAGTATCGGCCACCATCACGGCGCTGCCGGAAACGCGGGCGATCATGCGTTTGAGATTCTGCCGCATCTCGTTGAACTGGGCAGCCACATGGCCCATCTCATCCTTGGTCGTGGTATGAATATGGGCGGCCAGATCGCCCTTGCTGAAACGATCTATGGCCGTGACAAATGCGGCGGTGGTCGCTGTGAGCGAAAAATACATGCCCACCAGCAGATAGAGGCCCAGCGAGGCGGTGAACAAAGAGACGCCGATCAGGATCTGCATGCCCGGCGTCAGGTTGCCATAGAGCAGAAGATAAACCAGCGCGTCGGGCGGCAGGAGTACCAGTATTCCGACGAGGATGAATTTCCATGAAAAGCTCAGGCCGTCGCATATCTTGCGGGCCGGAGAAAAAATCCGGTTCATTGTGGCGTCTCCTCCAACTTTCAGGCAGGTCAAAAACTGCCTTTTTTATAATATATTCTGGCCAGGATTGCCCTGTAACTCAGGCATGGCCCCGCCGCGCTATTCTCGACGGATAACCCTTACTATACAACGAAAACTCAGGGCAAAGCTCGTATATTATAAGGGCTTCCCGCGGTCTTGATTGGCAAGCCGGTGCTGTCCTCAGCCAGGAAGCCCAGCCCTTTCCCCGTCGCGGAATGAATCCACTGGAGGTTTGGTTGAGATGGTCGATGTTCTAGTCATTGGCGGCGGCAATGCGGCCCTGTGCGCAGCGCTGATGGCGCGTGAGAGCGGTGCTTCCGTGCTGCTCCTGGAGGCGGCGCCGCGCGAATGGCGCGGCGGCAATTCCGCCCATACGCGCAACCTGCGCTGCATGCACGATGCCCCGCAGGACGTGCTGACAGAAGCTTACCCGGAAGAGGAATACTGGCAGGACCTCTTGAAGGTCACCGGCGGCCAGACCGATGAGCACCTTGCCAGGATGGTGATCCGCGAGTCCTCGCTATGCCGCGACTGGATGCGCGGACACGGCGTGCATTTCCAGCCCTCTCTCTCCGGCACCCTGCACCTGTCGCGCACCAACGCCTTTTTCATGGGCGGTGGCAAGGCGCTCATCAATGCCTATTACCGCAGCGCAGAAAATCTCGGTGTCGAGATCCGCTACGAGTCGCCAGTGGCTCGTCTGGAACTGAAAGAAGGCCGTTTTGTCGCCGCCCACGTCGGCGCCGAGCGCATCATGGCCCGCGCCTGCGTCGTGGCTTGCGGCGGCTTCGAGTCCAACCGCGAATGGATGCGCGAAGCCTGGGGGCAGAACGAATACGGCGAATGGACCGCAGACAATTTCCTGATCCGCGGCACCCGCTTCAACATGGGAGTGCTGCTCTCCGACCTGATCGCTCAGGGCGCAGACACCATTGGCGAGCCCACGCAATGCCACGCCGTGGCCATAGACGCACGGGCGCCGCTCTACGATGGCGGCATTTGTACCCGGGTGGACTGTGTCTCCCTGGGCCTGGTGGTGAACCGGCACGCCCAACGTTTCTACGATGAAGGCGAGGACTTCTGGCCCAAGCGCTACGCCATCTGGGGCAGACTCGTGGCACAGCAGCCGGGGCAGATCGCCTATTCCATCATCGACGCCAAGGCGGTCGGACGCTTCATGCCGCCGGTGTTCCCCGGCGAGAAGGCGGACTCCTTGCCGCAACTCGCGCGTCAGTTGGGACTCGATGAACGGGCCTTCGTCCATACCGTCCAGGAGTTCAACAAGGCGTGCCGCGTCGGCGAATTCGACCATGCCGTTCTGGACGACTGCCACACTGAAGGATTGAGCCCGGCCAAGACCCATTGGGCGAGGCCTTTGGACACCGCGCCTTTCTATGGCTATCCGCTCAAGCCCGGCATCACCTTCACTTACCTGGGCATGAAAGTGAATGACAAGACCGCGATTCATTTTGCCGGCAAGCCCAGCCCAAACCTTTTTGCCGCCGGCGAGATCATGGCCGGCAATGTGCTGGGAAAGGGCTATACGGCCGGGGTGGGCATGAGCATAGGCACCGCCTTCGGGCGCATCGCCGGCGTAGAGGCCGCATCTGCCGCCATGGAGGTGCAGCATGCAGCAGCCTGAGACATTGACTGCGGCATTGACCGCGCAGGAATCCGAGGTTGGTCGGCAACTGCAGATTTGCAATGCCTGCCGCTACTGCGAGGGTTATTGCGCGGTGTTTCCTGCCATGACCAGAAGGTTGGAATTCGGCAAGGCGGACATTCACTACCTGGCCAATCTTTGCCACAGTTGCGGCGCCTGTCTGCACGCCTGCCAGTACGCGCCGCCGCACGAGTTCGCCGTCAATATTCCGCAGGCGATGGCCGTCGTGCGCGGCCAGACCTATCAGGACTATGCCTGGCCGGCGAACCTGGCCAGCCTCTACAAGCGCAATGGCCTGACCGTGGCGCTGGCATTGGCGCTCGCCCTGGCGCTGTTTATCGCCCTGATCATGAGGCAGCCCGAAGCGCTACAGGCAAATTTCTACGCCCTCATTCCACACAACATGATGGTCTCCCTGTTCGCGCCGGTCTTCCTGTTTGCGCTCCTGGCATTGGCCATGGGGGTGAAGAGGTTCTGGCGCGACGTCTCGCCCGCAGCCGTCATTCCCCAGGAGGCTGCGATGGAAGCCGTGGGCGATGCCTTGCGTCTGAAGTACCTGGACGGCGGCCACGGCGAGGGTTGCAATAACGAGGACGATGCCTGGACGCCGTGGCGACGGCGCTTTCACCATGCCACCTTTTACGGCTTCATGCTGTGCTTCGCCGCCACCTGCGTGGCAACCCTTTATCACTATCTCTTCGGCTGGCATGCCCCCTATGCGCTGACCAGCCTTCCGGTCGTCCTGGGGACAGTCGGAGGTGTCGGTCTTCTCGTCGGTCCGGCGGGCCTCTTCTGGCTGAATCTCAAGCGTCACCCCATGCACGGCGATGCCAGCCAGAAACCCATGGATCACGGCTTCACAGCACTCCTGTTCTTCATCAGTCTCAGCGGCCTGGCCTTGCTCTCCTGGCGCGACACCGCGGCCATGGCATTGCTTCTGGCCGTGCATCTGGGCGCGGTGATGGCCTTGTTCCTGACGCTGCCCTACGGCAAATTCGCCCATGGTTTCTATCGCTGCGCGGCGCTTCTCAAGTGGGCGATAGAAAAGCGTTTGCCCGACAATTTGAAATTGAAAGGCGAGTAGCCATGACCACGCTCATTTATACCCATGAAGCCTGTCTCGACCACAAACCGGGTCCAGGTCATCCCGAGTCGCCCGAACGCCTGAAGGCCGTGCTGCGCGCGCTGCATGCGCCGGAATTCTCATCCCTCGCGTGGCGCGATGCGCCTGCCGGCACGCGCGAACAGTTGCTCCTGATTCATGATCAGGAATTCATCGACGAGGTCGAAGGCCTCCGTCCGACTGATGGCTACGCCGCCCTGGACGGCGGCGACACGGTGATGTCGCCGGGTTCCTGGGAGGCGGTGATGCGCTGCGTCGGCGCGGCCTGCGCCGGTGTCGATGAAGTCATGAGCAGGCAGGCGCACAATGTTTTTTGCGCCACCCGCCCCTGTGGCCATCACGCCGAACCGGGCAAGGCCATGGGCTTTTGCATTTTCAACCAGGCGGCCATCGCCGCGGCTTATGCATTCGAGGTGCACAAGGTTTCCCGCATCGCCGTCGTGGACTTCGACGTGCATCACGGCAACGGCACCCAGGAAGCTTTTTATGACCGGCCGGAAATGCTTTACGCTTCCAGCCACCAGTCGCCCTTCTATCCCGGTACGGGCTCGAAATCCGAGACCGGCGTTGCCGACAACATCATCAACGTCCCCTTGCCCCGGGGCTGCGATTCGGCGATGTTCAGGGCGCGGGTGGAAGCCGAGATGCTGCCGGCGATTGCCAACTTCGCTCCGGAGTTGATCATCATCTCCGCCGGCTTCGATGCGCACTATCTCGATCCTCTGGCGGGTCTTAACTTGAAGGATGACGATTTCCGCTGGGTTACCGACGAGTTGATGGCGATTGCCGAGAAGAGTTGCGAAGGCCGCATCGTCTCCATCCTCGAGGGCGGCTACAGCCTGGAAGGCCTGGCCAGCGGCACCGCCGCGCATGTCCGCTCCTTGATGCGTTTCTAGGCGAGGCAGGCACTCAGTGTAGGTCGGGCTTTAGCGTGAAAGAACCGGTCGGCCTTCGTGGCAAGACTGCAAATGGACTTTCTCGAAGGCGGGGATGACTTCATGTTCGCAGGTATCAATTTTCGGCATCTGTTTCGCCTTGATTCAAATAGCCCTTCGTTGCCTTGCGGCTCGGGATTACGGTTTAGAGGAAAAAATTGGCTTCCTCTTCGACAAGCGTCTGACATAACCGGCGCTGCGCGGCTTCATCGCGCCGGTCGGTGTTGAAGTCAGGCATGAGCAAACGCATGCACGCCGGCGAGACGTTCGCCGATGTTTGCCTCTGCAGTCTTTAGATCGTAAGAGGCTTGCAGATTGAGCCAGTATTGCGGCGACTGGTCGAACGCACGTCCAAACAACAACGCCAATTCCGCCGTGACCGGACGCGCTCCCTTGATGACATGTGAAACCCGCATGGGCGACACACCGATGGCTCGGGCGAACTCAGCTTGCGAGATACCCATTTCCACTAATATTTCGCCCAGGAATTCCCCCGGATGAATAGCAGGTAATCCATTCTTGACCATGTATATTTTTCCTCAGTGGTAATCGACGATTTCAACGTCGTAAGCATCGCCATTCTCGAAGCGGAAACAGACACGCCACTGATCGTTGATACGGATAGACCACTGTCCAGCGCGCTCATGAGCCAGCGCTTCTAGCCTATTGGAAGGCGGGAGGCGCAAATCCTCGATGCGCGCGGCACCATTCAACTGTATCAATCGCATCGCTGCGCGTTTGAGGACTTCGCGCGGTAACCGGCGCGATTTGCCCGTGGTAAAGAAACGTTCCGTTGCGGCGGCAGCAAATGTTTGAATCATGACTAAAAGCATAAACAAAATGTTTATGCATGTCAAGCAACTCGGTTCAATCGGCAAAGCCCTTGTAGTCTGAGATAACCGGCGCTGCGCGGCTTCATCGCGCCGGTCTGTGTTGTTGGGCGGCGGCTGAAATGTTTCGATCCAGCTATCCACGGTGCTTGACTCGGATAACAGCATCTACCTACTGGCTGTTAATCTGGCGGCGCATCCCTTCGATAGCGGCAGCCCAATCTTCCGCCAAACCCCGAACAGAACCCTTTTTATGCGCCAGCTTGGCGGATGGGGATATTATCTGAAGTGAATAATCGTGATATCCAAATGTATTAAGTATAAAAGCGCCGATTTTATTTTGAGGACTCTCTCTAGCATGCAGACGCCCATCGGCGATTTCGCAAAGAGACGCATGCCAGGCATGCTCTGGCTCACTGCCGTCGCCGCATGGATGGGCACGGCGGCGGCGCAGCAGGTCCCAGACGCCGGACAGATATTGCGCGAGACGCGGCCCCTGCCCGCGCCAGCGAAGCCTCCCCCCACCATCGACCTCGGCGTGCCGGTCAAGCCTGCGATGCGGCCAGACGCCGGCCTGGGCGTGCAGGTCAGGGAGTTCCGCTTCACCGGCATCACCCTGTTCAAGCCCGAGCAACTGCAGGCTCTTCTCTCCGACAGAATTGGCAAGACGCTCGGTTTCGACGAACTGGAAACGGCGGCCAATACCATCACGGTGTTCTACCGCCAGCATGGATACTTCGGCGCCACGGCCTATCTGCCGGCGCAGGAAATCAAGGACGGGGCGGTCGAGATCACGGTGGTCGAAGGCCGCCTGGGGAAAATAAGGCTCAAGCGTATGCCCGAAGTGCGGCTGAAGGAGAGCATCGCGCGCGGTTATCTGGATCATATTCCCCTGGACAGGCCCCTGAGCGAAAGAGAGGTGGAGCGGGCCTTGCTGCTGCTCAACGATTTGCCCGGGATCAGCGTCAGCGGCGTGCTGGAACCCGGTGAGACGCCCGGTACGGGTGATCTCGTCATCCAGATGAACGAAGGCAAACTGCTCTCCGGCAGCGTCGAACTCGACAACAGCGGCTCGCGCTCGACCGGCGAGTACCGGGCGGGCGCGGGGGTGACTGTGAACAACCCGTCGGGTCGGGGCGATCAATTGAATCTGCGGGCGCTGCGAGCGCAGGCGGGCGGCATGAATAACGTAGCCGCAAGTTACGCAATTCCGATCAACAGCATGGGCACCAAGGCGGAGATCAATTACAGCACACTCGATTATCGGCTCGGCAAGGACTTCGCGGCATTGAAGGCTTCCGGCAAGGCGGAGGTGGTCGGGGCAAAAGTTTCGCACTCTATCGTGCGCTCGCGCTCGGTGAACGTCATCGGCCAGGTCGGCGTCGAGAGCAAGAAGCTCGAAGACCGGATAGATTCCACCAACAGCAGCAACGACAAGTCGTCGAGGAACCTGTCGCTGCGCCTGGCCGTCGACCGCAGCGACGACTGGCTGGGCGGCGGCTCCAATTACCTGGCCTTGACCTACCTTCGCGGCCGGCTCGCCCTGGATACGCCCAGCGTCAGCGCCCAGGACGCGGCGCCGGACGGTCGCCAGACCCAGGGTATGTTCCAGAAGTGGAACTACTCTCTGTCGCGCCAGCAGGTCATCGCTGCGCAATGGTCGATGTATGCGGCGGTCTCCGGCCAGGGCGCGCAGAAGAATCTCGACAGCAGCGAGAAGTTTTCCCTGGGCGGCCCTTACGGCGTACGCGCCTATCCTGTGGCCCAGGCCTCGGGCGATGAAGGCGTGGTGGCCAATGTGGAACTGCGCTACCTCCTGCCGCAAACCATCTTGCCGGGCGAATGGATGCTGAGCGGTTTCGTCGATGCCGGGCGGGCGCGGATCAACAAGGAGCCCCTGGTCACGGACACCAATAACATCCAGAGGCTTTACGCCAGCGGCATAGGCCTGAGCTGGACCGGCTACCGCGGGGTGAACCTGCGCACCTCGCTGGCCTGGAGCGGCACGGAGCGCACCCAGGCGGAAGTCAGCGACCGCAATCCAAGACTCTATATGCAGATGTCCATGGGGTTCTAGTCGGAACGACAACCCAGGGCACTTGTGCCGCGAAGTGGTACTCGCTGGTAGGTCGGCCTTTAGGCCGACAGTGGTACAGTCGGCCTAAAGACCGACCTACTACAGCTCAGGTTTGTCCTGAGGACCGTGCAGGATGGCATAGCGGGTCAGTTCCGCGGGGCTGTGCAGGTCGAGCTTGTGCATGATGTTGCGGCGGTGCACTTCGACCGTGGTGGCGGCGATGCGCAGCAGGACTGAGATCTCTTGCGATGACTTGCCATCGGACAATAATTGCAAAACCTCGCGCTCGCGAATTCCCAGATTCTGGATTTCATTTTGCTTGACAGGCCTCTTGTCGCCCAGACGGTCAGCCTCCCTCATGATGCCGACAATCTCCTCGCACAGGTAGATCTGGCCGGAATAAACGGTGCGTATCGCCTGCACCAGTTCGTGGCCTCCGGATGCCTTGACCACGTAACCCCTGGCGCCTGCATCGAGCATCTGCAGGATGATGCGGCGATCGAAATAGGTGGAAAGCCCGACCACCTTGACGCCGGGGCACTTCTCTATCAGGCGGCGCGTGGTTTCGATGCCATCCAGACCCGGCATGCCGATGTCCATGACGACCACGTCGGGCGGATCCTGCTCAGCCAGGCGCAGGGTCTCGTGGCCGTCGCAGGCCTCGGCCACCACGTCGATGTCGTCTTCATACTCCAGCACGGAGCGCAGAGCCTCGCGCAAGATCCTGTGATCGTCGGCGAGCATGACCCGGATGCCCATCAGCGCAATACCTTCGCGGTATTCACGGGCGCGGTCAGGGTGATGGTGGTGCCATCGCCCGGCCTGCTGTCGACATTCATCTCGCCGCCGATGAGACTGATTCTCTCCTTCACTCCGAGCAGGCCAAGGCCGCCGCCCATGGCGGGTTCGGAGAGGGTCTTCTGGTAGTCGAAACCGCAGCCTGAGTCAGTCACCGCCAGCGTCAAATGGCCATCCTTGCGTATCGAGGTGACGACCGCCCGGTTCACCTTGGCATGCTTGAAGACATTCATCAGCAGTTCGCGCACGGCGCGGAACACGGTAATGCGCTGCCTCTCGTCCAGGGGCTTGGGCTTGCCGTCGTCGTGGATGTCAACGGTCAAGCCATAGACCCGGTTCATCTCGTCTCCCAGCCATTCCAGCGCCGGCACCAATCCCCCCGTGTACAACACGGGCGGGGAGAGTTGCAGGGCCAGGGAGCGCACCGACTTGTTGGCCTGATCGACCAGGCTCTCGATCTCCTTCACCAACTCCTGGGGTTCGCACTGCTTGTTGTGGAGCGAGGACAGCTTTATCTTGATGATGGCCATGACTTGGCCCAAGTCGTCGTGCAGGTCCTGGGCCAGGGCGCGGCGTTCCCTGTCCTCGGTGAGGGTGAGTTCGGCCGATAGCTGGGAGAGTTGGGCCGTGCGGGTTTTCACCTGCTCCTCAAGGGATTCGGCCATATGGCGCAAAGCTTCCGCCGACTCCTCCGCGGCGCGCTTGGTTTCGCTGATGTCGGCGTAGGTGATGATGACGCCGTCTATGCTCCCGTCCTCCTTGCGGTAGGGCAGCATGTGGCGGAGGAACCAGCGATCATTCTTCAGACGCATCTCGCGCTGCAGCGGCGACTGGTTCTCCAGAACCAGGGCTGCATCGGCTTGCAGGTCCGGGCCGGTGTTCTTCGGCGAGAAATCGTTTATGGGTCGGCCGATGTCGCTCTGGATGATGTTGCACAGATTCCGGGTCGCCGGGGTGAACCACTTGATGTGGAAATCGCGGCTTAAGCAGATGGTGGCGATTTCACTGCTGTCCAGGAGGTTCTTCAGGTCGGTGTTGGCCGTCTCCAGCTCGACGACCTTGTTCTCCAACTGCTGGTTGACCGAGGACAGTTCCTCGTTCAGCGACTGCAGTTCTTCCTTGGAGCTTTCCAACTCTTCATTGATCGACTGCAACTCCTCGTTGACCGAGATGATTTCCTCGTTCGAGGCATTGAGATCCTCGTTGGAAGATTCCAGTCGCTCTATGGTGTTCTGCAGGTCTTCCTTGGTGGCACTCAGCTCTTCCTCGAGTTGGCGAACCAGGGTGGATTCCGTCACCTCCAGATCGACAGCATGGGGACCGAGGGGCATGTCCTCGAAGACGACCAGGAGCAGGGTGCTGCCGTCCTCCCCGGTTCCTGCCGGGGTGACGGAGAGCCGCACCGGGTGGAATTTTCCCTCGCGCTTCACCCGTGCGTCGGAGACGAGCACGGTCGCCTTGGATTTCGTGGCCTCGCGCACGGCGCTCCTTACGCGCGAGCGCAGGCCGTCGCGCAGTTGCGCGAGCAGATCCCGGGTCGGCGCGCCGCGCGGGCGCAGCAGAAAACCTTCCGTCGGCCCGGAGAAGTAGAGCGCCTCGAAACGGGTGTTGATCAGCACCGCTGCCGGGGTGAAGCGGTCGAGAATGATTTGCTGAGTAGCCGCGGAAAGCTGCGATACGCGCAGCGGCAGCCGCCAGGGTTCCGCCGTTGCCGTTGCCGTTGCCGTTGCAGTTGCAGTTGCCGTTGCCGTCCGGGGCAGAGCGGGACGAATGATCTTGTCTGCAGCGAGATGGCGGAAGATGCGCCATTTCTTCGAGACCGGCGGAAAGATGTCTTCGCTACCCGCCGTCTCGGCGCTGCCCAGGAACAGGAAGCCGCCGGGGCGCAGGCCGAAATGGAACAGGGAGAGAATTTTTTTCTGCAGCTCGGCCTCGAGATAGATCAGGACGTTGCGGCAGCTGATGCCGTCCAGGCGCGAATAGGGCGGGTCAACGGCGAGGTTGTGCCGGCCGAACACCACGGTGTCGCGAAGTTCACGGCTCACCTGGTAGTGGTGAATGTCGGCCTTTTCGCTGAAGAAGTGGCGCAGGCGCTCTGGCGAGACTTGCGCCGCGATGCCGGAAGGATAGCTGCCGGCCCTTGCCAGGGAGAGCGACTCCTCATTGGTGTCGCTGGCGAAGATCTGCACGGGGCAATGCTTGCCGGCTCTGCGCACCTGTTCAAGGAGCAGCATGGCGATGGAGTAGGCCTCCTCTCCCGTGGCGCAGCCGGGCACCCAGACGCGAATCGCCTCGCCGTTTACCTTTTCGTCGACCAGCGGAATGATGACCTCTTTCTCGAGCAGCTCCCAGGCATCCGGGTCGCGGAAGAATTCGGTGACGCTGATGAACAGATCCTTGAAGAGGGCGTCGACTTCCGCCGGTTCCTGTTTCAGCAATGCGATGTATCTGTCCCAGCCCACGATGGAGCGCAGTCCCATGCGCCGCTGGATGCGCCGCAACAGGGTGCTGCGCTTGTAGCCGGAGAAGTTGTGGCCGCGCAGGGCCTGGACCACGTCGAGAATGTTGTTTACCGCGGCCGTGTTGGCCGCTGTGGTTTCTCCCATGGCGTCCATGGGCTTTCCCGAGACATAGGGATGGCTGGCATAGCCGACCAGTATCCCGGGCATTTGCTCCACCGTCAGGACATGTTTGACCAGACCCGTGCTGATGGCGCTCTGGGGCATGCCGTCGAATTGCGCTGTCTCGGGGTCTTGCGCCAGGACGATGCCGCCGTTGGCATCGATGCTCCTAAGACCGATCGCGCCGTCGCTGCCGCTGCCCGAGAGGATGATGCCAATCGCATGCTCCTTCTGGTCCCGGCCGAGGGAGGAGAAAAAATGGTCTATCGGCAGACGCGGTCCCTGATGCTCGGGCGGCTTGGAGAAATCCAGCACGCCATCGACGATGGAAGGATAGGTATTGGGGGGAATGGTATAGGCATGGTCGGCGATGAGGCGCATGCCTGCCTCGGCGGCAATCACCGGCATCGATGTGTATTTGCCGATGATGTCGGCGGCGAGGCTTTTCTGCGTCGGGTAGAGATGCTGGATGACGACGAAGGCGATGCCGCTCTTGGCCGGCATCGCCTCGAAGAAGCCGCGTATCGCCTCCAGGCCGCCGGCCGAGGCACCTATGCCTGCGATGCAGGGCTTAGGCTGTCGCGGCAAGGGGGTCTGATTCTTGACCTTGGAATTTTTCTTCATACCATTTTTCGAACTTGCGCCAGATTGTGTCCCAAAGTCAGGTTCGCCATAGGGTCTTGACTCGTGGTTCGCACAATTTCGTAGGTGCATAAATAATTTCCTATTCAGCATAACAAATCCTGCTGCATTCCGCTGCGGAATATTTTTGTCGCGCGGGATTAAACTGTCGTAATGCCCGAATCCGCCGCCCGCCAAGACGCCGAAGCGTCTACCCTCGCCCTGCTGGAGATTGTCCGCAATTTGCTGCGGGAAACCCGTCCGGGGCAGGCGATCACCGTTACCCTGGACAGCGCTCTCGAACGCGACCTTGAGTTGGACAGCATGGCGCGCGTGGAACTGCTGCTCAGGGTCGGGCAGCATTTTTCCGTGACCCTGCCCGAGGCCGCACTGGCCGAGGCGGAAACGCCGCGCGATGTGCTGCGCTTCCTGGGCATGGCGGTGCCGCAGGCTCACCCGTCGCGTGTGGCCGTTATCGCCGCAGAGCGCCAGGTCGAGTTGCCCACCGCCGCGCTCACTCTGCTCGAGGTATTGGAATGGCACGCCTGCCGTCAGCCCGCTCGCGTCCATGTGCTCTTGATCGGCGAAGACGGGCGCGAGGAATCCCTCTCCTATGCTGCGCTGCTGGAGTCGGCGCGCTTGATCGCCGCAGGCCTGCAGAGGCGCGGCCTGCAGGCAGGGCAGACGGTGGCGCTGATGCTGCCCACGGGTTTCGCTTACCTCGAGTCCTTCTTCGCAGTCCTGATCGCGGGCGGCATTCCCGTGCCCATCTACCCACCGGCCAGGGTCGCACAAATCGAGGAGCACCTGCGCCGTCACGCGCGCATCCTGGCCAATGCCGAGGCTGCGTTGATGATTACCGTGGGGCAGGCAAAACCGGTGGCGATCATGCTGCGGGCTGCGGTGCCCAGTCTCGCGGCGATGGTCACGCCCGGCGAACTGAAGGAAGGAGAGAACGAGAAAGCGAAGCCAATCCCTTGCCCCTTGCACACCCAGGACATCGCCTTTCTGCAATACACCTCGGGCAGCACCGGCGACCCCAAGGGCGTGGCGCTCACCCATGCCAATCTCCTGGCCAATATCCGCGCCATGGGTCAGGCGGCGGCAGTCGGTCCGGAAGACGTATTCGTCTCCTGGCTGCCCCTCTATCACGACATGGGTTTGATCGGCGCCTGGCTGGGATCGCTCTACTTCGGCATGCCCCTGGTGCTCATGTCCCCGCTCTCCTTTCTCTCCCGGCCGGCCAGGTGGCTCAAGGCGGTGTCTGACCATCGCGGCACGATTTCCGCGGCGCCCAATTTTGCCTATGAGCTCTGCCTGAAGAAGATTGATGACGCGGACCTGGAGGGCGTGGACCTGTCGTCCCTAAGGCTTGCCTTCAACGGTGCCGAGACGGTGAGCCCGGTCACCGTGGAGAGTTTCGCGAGTCACTTTTCCGCTTGCGGCTTCTCCCGCGAGGCGATCACCCCGGTGTATGGCCTGGCCGAGTGTTCCGTGGGCTTAGCCTTCCCGCCGCTCGAGCGCGGACCCTTGATCGATCGCGTCGTGCGCGAGCCCTTTGCGCGCGAGGGCAGGGCTGTGCCCGCTGCTGACATTGCCACCGATGTTGGCAGCGATGTTCTCACCATTGTTTCCTGCGGCCGGCCGTTGCCCGGTCACGATATCCGCATCGTCGATGAAGCCGGCGTCGAGTTGCCAGAGCGTTGCGTCGGTCGCCTGGAATTTCGCGGACCTTCGGCCACGCGCGGCTATCACCGCAATCCCGAAGCCACGGCGAAACTGTTTCACGAAGGCTGGCTGGACTCGGGCGACCTGGCCTACAGGGCAGCGGGGGAAATCTATATCGCCGGAAGATCCAAGGACCTCATCATTCGCGCCGGCCGCAACATTTATCCCTACGATCTGGAGGAGACCGTCGGCAATCTGCCGGGCGTGAGACGCGGTTGCGTCGCGGTGTTCGCCGCCAGCGATGCAGCCGGAGGCACGGAGCAACTGGTGGTGCTGGCAGAAGTCCGTGAGCGCTCCTTGCAATACAGCGCGGAACTGCGCAGGCTTATTTCGGACGCCACCATCGACGTCATCGGCATGCCTGCAGACGACATTGTCCTGGCTCCGCCCCATGCCGTGCTCAAGACTTCCAGCGGCAAGATACGCCGGGCTGCAGCTCGCGCCGCCTACGAGAGCGGCGAGGTGGCAAGGGAATTCACACCCGTACGCTGGCAGCAGGCAAGACTCGTGCTGATGCTCGCCAAGGCCCGCATCGCCCTGCTCGCAAGACAGTTTTCCCGAAGGGGCTATGCTCTCTGGTGCTGGATGGTTTTCCTGCTCCTGGCGACGCCTGCGGCAGCGCTCATCATTTTGTCGGGAAAACCCGAACGGGGGCGGCGCATCGCCCGTCTCGCGGCTTCAGCCTTCCTGCAGCTTTGTCGCTTGACGCCGTCCGTGAAGGGGATGGCGTCTCTGCCGGCAGCATCCCACGTGCTGATGGTCAATCACGCCAGCTATCTCGATGCGATATTGCTCTTTGCCATCCTGCCGCCGACATACAGCTATGTCGCCAAGCGGGAACTGCAGGATTCCAGGCTGTTGCTTGTCGTGCTGCAGGGGCTGGGCGTGCTCTTCGTCGAACGCTTCGATGTCAGGCAGAGCGTCGCCAGCGTGGACGAGATGGTGGCGGCATTGCAGGCCGGGCAGAAACTCGTCATCTTTCCCGAGGGCACCTTCAGCCGCGAATCCGGTTTGAAGCCCTTCGCCCTGGGCGGCTTCGTCACCGCTTGCCGCGCAAAGGTTCCCGTCGTGGTCTGCGCGCTGCGCGGCGCACGCGCCGTGTTGAGGGACGAGACCTGGCTGCCGCAACGGGGGGGAATTTCATTCGAAATCGGGGCGGTACTCCCGCCTTCAGGCAGTGACTGGTCCGCCGCGCTTTCCCTGGCCAATGCTGCGCGGCGAGTCATGCTGCCTCTGTCCGGCGAGCACGATAGCGATGCGTAGGTAGGGCTTTCGACGGAGACACCCGGACGGGTGCAGCCCGACAGTCGGGCTTAGTATTCCGCGGGATGTTAAAATCCATCATGATAAGAACACGCTTCGCACCCAGCCCGACGGGTTTCCTCCATATCGGCGGCGCCCGCACCGCGCTCTTCGCCTGGGCCTATGCCCGCCGCCACGGCGGCAGCTTCATCCTGCGCATCGAGGATACCGATGTCGCCCGCTCCACGCCCGCAGCCGTGCAGGCCATACTCGACGGCATGGAGTGGCTGGGCCTCGGCTATGACGAGGGGCCTTATTACCAGATGCAACGCATGGATCGCTACAAGGAGGTGATCCAACAGATGCTCTCTGCCGGCACGGCCTACCATTGCTACACATCGGCAGATGAACTGGAAAAAATGCGCGAGGAGCAGCGCGCCAGAAATGAGAAGCCCCGCTACGACGGGCTCTGGCGCCCGGAGGAAGGCAAGGCATTGCCGCGGCCGCCTGCCGGTGTTCTTGCCGCGGTGCGCTTCAGGAATCCGACGGAGGGCGTGGTCAGTTGGCACGATCTGGTCAAGGGTCCGATAGCGATAGCCAACGCCGAGCTCGACGACTTCGTCATCGCCCGCGGCGATGGTACGCCGACCTACAATTTTTGCGTCGTGGTCGACGACTGGGACATGAACATCAGCCATGTCATCCGCGGTGACGACCATGTCAATAACACGCCGCGCCAGATCAACATCTTCAAGGCGCTGGGGGCGCCGCTGCCCCTCTACGGGCATCTCTCGATGATACTTGGCGATGACGGGCAGAAGCTCTCGAAGCGCCATGGCGCGGTCTCGGTGATGCAGTACGAGGAGGAGGGCTATCTGCCCGAGGCGGTGCTGAACTACCTGGCGCGGCTGGGCTGGTCGCACGGCGACGAAGAGACCTTCACCATGGAGCAGTTCTGCGCATGGTTCGATCTCGACCACATCACCGCTTCAGCCGCCCAGTTCAATACCGAGAAGCTGAACTGGCTGAACGCCCATTACCTGAAGCAGGCCGACGACTCCCGCCTGGCAGCCGCAACGGTTCGGCGTCTGGAAAGACAAGGAATCGATGCCGCGGGCTTTCCCGGACTTCCCCGCGTCATGGCGCTCTACAAGGAGCGCGTGAGCAATCTCAACGAATTGGCCGATGCCGCCCATCCCTTCTGCGTCGCCCTCCATCCTTCCCCCGAACTGCTGGCGCTGCATCTGACCGGCCCGGTTCGAGGCGCGCTTGCGACGCTGTCGGAAAGATTCAAGACGGTTGACTGGCAGGCTCAGGACTTGTCGCTGGCGATCAAGGCGACGATAGCCGAGCATGGCCTGAAAATGCCGCAGCTGGCCATTCCCTTGCGCGTGGTGCTGCTCGGCCAGCCGCAGTCGCCGGCGATAGACGCCGTGCTCGAGGTGCTCGGCCGCGAGCGCGTCCTGGAGCGCATCGGGCGCGTGACGGGCTAAGCACCATACGGACAGCGGCTTCTCAAACCAGTCCGGATTCCATTCGGGGCGGATGCATTGACTATCAGGCATTTTCCTTTCAAAATACAAAATATCGTAAATTGAATGGAAAAATCATGTTTTTCCACGAGTTATCTTCAAATCAGCTACGGGTGTCAGTGGATGCCAGGCAAACCTATGAGGCTTACCGTGAGGCTCACCGAAATGCAGTCCAGTACGCCGGTGGGCTCACCTGGAAGCTTGTCGATGGGCGCGAGTACCTGATCAAAGTGATCAACCGGAGGGGCGGCAACAAAAGCCTGGGACCGCGCTCGCCAGAAACAGAGCGGATTCATGATGAGTTCGTCGCGGGAAAGCTGCGTGCCAAAGAGCGCGAGGGGCATCTGGCGGCATCGCTCCGGGAATTCACCGGCATGGCTCGCGGCGTCGGCATCAATCGCGTCCCGTCCATCGTGACGGTAGCCTTGCGTAAGCTGGACGACTATGGATTGCTTGGCAAGAATCTGATGGTCATTGGCACCAACGCAATGTACGGCTACGAGTCAATAGCGGGGGTCATGTTCGATGCCGGTCTGATGGCCACGACCGATGTCGATTTCCTATGGGATGCACGCGCCGTACTGAAGCTGGGAATGCTGGATAACGATGTTGCCGAGGCAGGCGTGCTGGCTATTTTGCGCAAGATCGACAAGTCGTTCGAGCCCTTGAGTCAAAACGGATTCAGGGCTGTCAATAGGGATGGTTTCTACGTTGATCTGGTCAAGCAAACCGCGAATCCGCCTTGGAAATCGACGGAGCCAGAGCGGATTGCAGCCGAGGATCTGATGCCAGCCGGGCTTCCCAATATAAAGTGGCTGCTATCGAGTGAAAAGTTTCACTCGGTGGTCATGGGCCAGGACGGCTTCCCCGCGCCAATGGTATCTCCAGACCCAAGGGCATTCGCGGTGTACAAGCAATGGTTGAGCACCCAAGCCGACAGGGAACCTGAGAAGAAGCGACGGGACCAATTGCAAGCCCTGGCGACAGTGGAACTGGTGCGCGACAAACTTCCCCATCTTCCCCTGGATGAGAACGCAGAGCGGATGTTTCCGAAGAAGGTGCGAAGCTTGATGAAAGAACCGGGTATCGGCCTGTAGCGGTCAGACGCCGTGCTCGAGGTGCTCGGCCGCGAGCGCGTCCTGGAGCGCTTGGCGCGGATTCTCTGACATTGACAAGCCGCCGGCAAGAGAACATTCTGGCCATTCCAATTGCATTGATGGCTCCCTCCATGTCGCTGCCGTTGTTGCTGTGTTCCAGCCTCTTCCTGGCGGCCTGCGCGACCCCCTTATCGAATGGACGGGCGCAGGACATGGTTCCTGCCTCGTTCAGCGCGGCCTATTCCGAGCTTGGCATGCGGCTGCAACTGGCGACTGCCGCCAAGGGCGATCCGTGTGCAGATTTCGGCTGCGGCTATGCCCTGGCCTTCGACATGCAGGTGCTGCGTCTGGGATCCCGCCTGTCCAAAGTGGCCTACGATGTCTATCCCGACTTGCGAACGCGAGTAGAAAAGTTCGAAATCGTCGTCGCAGACAAGTTCGATCCGGGTGCGACTTCCAGCGCCAACGGGAAAGTGGTGATCTATCGAGGCCTGAGCAAGTTACGCCTCGACGAGGTCTCCTTGGCCTTCGTCATTGCCCGCGAAATGGCTCAGGTCATCGCCACTCACCACGATGAGAATTCGGCGGTGAGCATCCTCTTTTCGGTGCTGTCGCAAGTCCTGCTGCCCGTCGCCAATCTCGCCCGGAGCGCCGCCGCAATCATTCAGGCGAACACCCTGACGGCGGCAACGGCCACCACCGCCGCTTCGTTTGCCGGCTCAAAACTGGTGAAGTCGAATAAACAGGATGAGCAGTCGGAAGAAGCCGATGCCGTCGCCCTGTCACTGCTCGACAAACTGGGCTGGAGCCCCAGGGAGGTCAGCGATGCGCTGACCAAGGCAGTGCGGACGCCGGGCGGCGATGCCTGGCTCAAGGATCTCTATGCTTCGGTCGTGAGATGCGGCATATTGGCTGAGAGATTACAGGTCGTCGCGCATGGCACGAGTCCTTGACGCGCTGCCACGGCGCAAACTGCGCAGCAGGAAACGCGCCGGGTCGACGGCCCCCACCAGTTCACGCTCCAGCGGCAGCGGCTCGCCTTCGAGTCCTGCCGCGAGAAGTTCGGCGGCCAGCGTCGCCCAGATCAGGCCGCGAGCGCCAAGGCCCAGCACGCCGAAGAGTCCGCTCTGACGCGGAAATTCGCCAAGCTGCGTGGCGCCGGCAGCGGCCGCCAGGTCTGCATTGACCTCTGGCAGGGCGCCGATCAGCGGCAAACGATCCAGCGTCATGGCGCGCAAACCCGAGCGGCCGGCGAGCGATTCCGCGGCGATGTCTTTGGCAAACCCCGGCAGCATGAATTCCAGCCGCGCCAGGTTGCCGCGGCTTTCCGCGACGTTGATTCCTTCCTCCTCGTTGTCCTTGACGAAGCTGGCGCCGAAGCTGCGCATGCCATTGATCGCAGGCGTGACATAGCCTAAGCGGCAGACGACGATGTTTGGCGGCGCGGCGCGCTCCTGCGCGAGGTAGTTGACCTGGCCGCGGGCCACACGCAGGGTCAGATCCAGCCTGGGCAGCAGGCGGCGGGCATCGGCGGCGTTGGCGAGGATGAGCACGGGGGCGCTGGCGATGAGGCTGCCTCTCGCATCCATGACGCACCAGCCGTCCTCTGTCCTCTCCATGCGGTCAACCGTGCGGCCGAAAAGTTGCCTGATGCGCCCGGGGTGACGCTGCAGGTTGGCGCGGCACAGGCTCCCCGGGTCCACCCAGCCGCCGCCGGGAAACCACCAGCCGCCCGAGGTCACCGGATGGCCGGCAAGAGTCATCGCCTCTTCCTGATCTACGAACGAGAGGTAATCGGCTGAAGGCATTTGCCGCTCGACCAGCAGGCGCTGGTTCTCCTCGTTTTCCGGATCGCGCGCCAGATGCAGCACGCCGCAGGCCTGCCAACTGACCGGCAGGCCGGCAGCGGACAGGGCCTGGAGATGCCGCCGTCCGTGAAGGTAGGCGGCGCGGGTGAGCCGCGCCAGATAATTGTCATCCATGCTGGGCAGGGGACGCAGTACGCCGGCAGGATTGCCCGAGGCGAACTGTGCGGGTTCTTCCGCGCGCTCCACCAACTGGATTTCCCAGCCGCGGGCGGCCAAGCGTTCGGCGCAGGATGTGCCGGCGAGACCTGCGCCGACGATCACCGCGCGCCTGTCCCGGGGCGCCGAAGACCGGGAAATGCCATGCCTGCCCGTCAGCATCTCGCGCTTGTGGCCAAAGCCTTTGCGCCGTTCGAGTGTCCAGCCGCCAGAGGCGAGGGTCTCGCACACTTCGCCCGCGACGCTCCAGGTGGCAAGCGTCGCTCCCGGTGTTGCCAGTCGTGTCAGCGCCGCGAGAAAGCTCTTCGACCAGAGTTCAGGATTCTTTGCAGGCGAAAAGCCGTCGAGGAAGAAAGCGTCGGCTACCGCCGCAAGTTGCGGCAGCAGCGTGGTGGCTTCCCCCAGAAAAAGGGTCAGGCTGAGGCAATCATTCTCGAAATTGAGGCGATGGCAGCCGGCTGCGAGCACAGGCCACTGTCGCCTCAGCTCAGCCGACAGGCTTGCCAGTTCCGGCCAGCGGCCGTGCGCTGTGGCCAGGTCGCCGGCGGCAAAGGGATGCTTCTCGAAGGAGACGAAATGCAGCTTCCGGCAAGGCCGAGGATCGTTCTTCCACGCCTGCCATGTCGCGAGAAAATTCAGTCCGAGGCCGAAGCCTGTCTCGACGATGACGAAGGCGTCACGCCCCTGCCAGTTGCCGGGCAGTTCGTTGCCGCCGAGGAACACATGCCGCGACTGTTCCAGCCCGCCTGCGGCGGAATGATAGACGTCGTCATAGTCCGGCGAATAAGGCGTGCCGTCCGGGGTGAGGGAGAGCTTCGCCGGGACAATTGTCGGGCTAAAGCCCGACCTACCATTCATGTAGGTCGGGCTTTAGCCCGACATGGGTGGTCAAGCATCTCTAAGATCCTCGGGCTGCACCCGTCCGGGCGTCTCCATCGAAAGCCCGACTTACGATCGCATCTGCGGAAACAGAATCACGTCGCGGATGTTGGCGCTGTCGGTGAGCAGCATCACCAGCCGGTCAATGCCTATGCCGCAGCCGCCGGTTGGGGGCAGGCCGTATTCGAGGGCGCGGACGAAATCGGCATCGTAATACATCGCCTCCTCGTCGCCGGCTTCCTTGGCCTGGGCCTGTTCCAGAAAGCGCGCCGCCTGGTCTTCGGGATCGTTCAACTCGGAGAAGCCGTTGGCGATTTCCCTGCCGACGATGAAAAGCTCGAAGCGCTCCGTGATCTCCGGGTTGGCATCGCTGCGCCTGGCCAAGGGCGAAACCTCGGCCGGATAGTCGATGATGAAAGTCGGATCCCAGAGCTCGGCTTCCGCGGTCTCCTCGAACAGCTGCAACTGCAAAGTCCCCACTCCGGCAGCCGGCTTGGGTTCTGCCTTGAGGTCGGAGAGCTTCTGTCGCAGCCAGGCCTCGTCATGCAACTGCGCCGTCGAGAAGCCGGGATGGTTTTTCTGGATCGCTTCGACAATGGTCAGTCTTGCGAAGGGCTTCGACAGATCCAGGGTGCGCCCCTGGTATTCGAACACCTCCGTGCCCAGCGCCTCGCGCGCCGCGTGGCGCAGCAGGCCCTCGGTGAAGTCCATGAGCATGCGGTAGTCCACATAGGCCTCGTAAAACTCCATCATGGTGAATTCGGGATTGTGGCGTGGCGACAGGCCTTCGTTGCGGAAGTTGCGGTTGACCTCGAACACCTTCTCGAAGCCGCCCACGACCAGGCGCTTGAGATAGAGTTCGGGAGCAATGCGCAGGAACAGTTCCATGTCGAGCGCGTTGTGATGGGTCTTGAAGGGCTTGGCCGCGGCGCCGCCGGGAATGGGGTGCATCATCGGCGTCTCGACCTCGAGGAAGCCGTGATGGATCATGTAATTCCTGATCGACTGAATCATTCTGCTGCGCGCCACGAAGGTGAAGCGCGTCTGCTCGTTGGTGATGAGATCGACGTAGCGGCTGCGGTATTTCTGCTCGACGTCGGTCAAGCCGTGGAATTTTTCCGGCAGCGGCCGCAGCGATTTGGTCAGGAGACGCAACTCCGTGACGGCCACCGTCAGCTCGTTTGTCTTGGTGCGGAACAGGGTGCCGGTCACACCGATGATGTCGCCGATGTCCCAGTGCTTGAAGGCGGCATGGACTGCCTCGCCGGTCTTGTCGTTGCTGATGAAAATCTGCATGCGCCCGGAGAGATCCTGGATGGCGGCGAAGCTGGCCTTGCCCATCACGCGTTTCAACATGATGCGGCCGGCGATTTTCACCGCGACCGGCGTGGCATCGAGTTCCTCGCGCGTCTTGCTGCCGTAGATCTCTTCCAGTTTTGCCGCAAGGTTCTCGCGGCGGAAGTCGTTCGGGTAGGCGCCTCCTTCGAGACGCCATTCCGCGAGTTTGGCGCGGCGCTCTGCGATCAGGTGATTTTCGTCGACGGGCGCGGGGTTCGCGTTTGGCTTGTCTGTCATGGCGGTCTTCCGCAAAAGTTAAATTCGGCGAAGGTCAACGACCGGCTCTGCGCCGAAGTCGTTTGCTTCAATGTGATGGATGAGTCGTCGCGCTGCGTCTTCTGGCGTGGCGAGCGCACCTGACTCCTTGAGCGCCAGAAAGCGCGACTGCTCCTTGAAATCACCGGGCGCCAGGGCGCGGATCACGGCCTGCATGTCGGTGTCTATCATGCCCGGTGCCAGGGAGGCTATGCGGGCGCCGCGGGGGAGTTGCTGCTGTTCGAGCGCGACGCAGCGCGTGAAATGATCGAGCGCCGCCTTGGTCGCGCAATAGACGCTCCATCCCTCGTAGGCCTTGTGCGCCGCGCCCGAGGTGATGTTCACAATCCTTTTCTGCGCCGGCCAGCCTGAGGTGAGGCGCAGGAAGGCGGATGTGAGCGCCATGGGCGCGCTGAGATTCAGCGTCACGCTGGCGGCGATTTCATCAGACAGCAGACGCTGCGCCGGTCGCACTGGCTCGACGGTGCCGGCATTGTTGATGAGGCAGATCTCTGTGAGGGTTTCGGGACTGACTGCGGCAAGGCTATCTTCCAGCGCAGCGACGGCTTTGCTCACATCGCAGAGATCGACCCTTCTGGCATCGACCAGGCAGCCCCTGGACGCGGCGCGATTCTGCAGCGCCGACATCGCACTCCTGGCCATGCAGACCAAACGGTGATCGGGAGCCATCAGCGCTTCCGCCAGGGCCGCCCCCAGGCCGCGCGAGGCACCGGTGATGATGGTGAGTCTCATGGCTGTCCTATACGCCCTGCTTCAGGCTGGCCTCGATGAAGGGATCGAGATCGCCGTCGAGAACCCCCTGGGTATTGCCGATCTCGACATTGGTGCGCAAATCCTTGATGCGCGACTGGTCGAGCACGTAACTCCTGATCTGGTGGCCCCAGCCGATGTCGGTCTTGGAGTCCTCCAACTTCTGCTGCTCGGCCTGGCGCTTTCTGAGTTCCGCCTCGTAGAGGCGGGATTTCAACATGGCCATGGCCTCGGCGCGGTTCCTGTGCTGCGAGCGGTCGTTCTGACACTGCACGACGATGCCCGAGGGGATATGGGTGATGCGCACCGCCGAGTCCGTCTTGTTGATGTGCTGGCCGCCGGCGCCGCTGGCGCGGTAGGTGTCCACGCGCAGATCCGCCGGATTGATATCGACCTCGATCGAGTCGTCGACTTCCGGGTAGGCGAAGACGCTGGCGAAGCTGGTGTGGCGGCGCGCGCCGGAATCGAAGGGCGACTTTCTGACGAGGCGGTGGATGCCGGTCTCGGTGCGCAGGTGTCCGTAGGCGTAGTCGCCATTGACCTTGATGGTCGCGGTCTTGATGCCTGCCACTTCGCCCTCCGACTGTTCCAGCACCTCCGGGGTAAAGCCCTTGCGCTCGCAGTAGCGCAGGTACATGCGCAGCAGCATCGAGGCCCAGTCCTGCGCCTCGGTGCCGCCGGCGCCGGCCTGGATGTCGATGAAGCAGTTGTTGGGATCGACGGGGTTGGAAAACATGCGGCGGAATTCGAGGCCGACGATCTGTTCGTCGAGGCGGTCGATGTCGCCCTCGACGCTCCCGAGCATGTCGTCGTCGTTTTCCGTGCGCGCCATCTCGAAAAGCTCAGTGGTGTCCGAGAGCTTGCTGTCCAGCGCGCGCAGGGCCAGCACCACGTCTTCCAGCACCTTCTTCTCGCGGCCAAGATCCTGGGCGCGCTGGGCATCCTTCCAGATGTCCGGGTCTTCCAGGTCGCGTTCGAGTATCTCTAGCTTCGCTGCCTTGGCATCGAAGTCAAAGATACCTCCGCAGTTCGGTGCAACGCCCGGTCAGGTCCGAGAGGCGGTTGGCGAGGATGTTGATGCGTTCGGCTTCCATGAGGGCGGGCTTCCAAAACGGCAAATTATACACGGGCGGCCCAGGCCCGAGAGCGGCGAATTGAACGGGGAGCAACTCGTCTAAGCCAACTGGATTATCTGTTTCAGGCGCTCGCACACTGGCGCAAAAGGACTTCTTCGAGCGCGGGCTTTCCTCGGGTGAGAAGGCGAGAAAATCAGGCAAGTATGCTTTCTCGAACGCGGTCCTGGGCAAACTCGCCCGGCGCCTTGAAAAGGTCCGCAAGGGGCGCGGCGTCACCGCATGAGCCGTTTCCGGGTCCGCTTCACGCGGGAAGCGGAAGCGGATTTGCTGCAGTTGTTCGACTTTTTGCGCGCGAGGGATTTTAACGCCGCCGAGCGTGCGGAGGCCGCGATTGCCAAGGCGATCGAACTACTGGAAGTCTTTCCCTTTTCCTGTCGCAAAGCCCTCGGAGGCGCCGGCAGTCCATTTCTGCGCGAACTGATCATTCCCTTCGGGGATTCCGGCTATGTGGCGCTGTTCGAGATAGAGGATGCTCGGACTGTGACCCTTCTCGATGTGCGCTATCAGCGGGAAGATGACTACCATTAGGATCATCAAATATCAGCAAGTTGCGCCGGTGCGCTGACGCGCGCGGCGAGCCAGCCAAGACCCAGCGCCGGCAGCGCAGCCAAGAGGCGTTCAGGTTTGGCCGTGGCGAGCAACTTCAGGCTGCCGTCGCTGCCTGTGCTCTCGCCACTGAGGCGCACGACCTGACGGGCGACGGCCGCCGCCACATCCACCAGTTCCGCCCGTCCAATGATCAGCGGTTCCAGGAGAGGCGCGAGAAAACTGTAGTGGGTGCAGCCCAGGACCAGTCTGTCCATGCCGGCTTCAAGCAGAGGCAAAATCTTGGCCGAGACCTCGCTTGCCAAAGCCGGATCGTTGAGGTCGAGTTTTTCGATGCGCGTCGCCCAGCCCGGGCAGGCTTCGACATGCACCGCGACCTCGCCCCGGTGATCGCGGATGAGGCGGGCTAAGCCTGCGCTCTTGGCGGTCGATTCCGTCGCCAGCACGGCGATACGGCGGCTCAAGGAAGAGGCGGCGGCAGGCTTGACGCCTGGTTCGACGCCGACCACGGCGATCTCACTATTCTGCTCGCGCAAGGCGCGCAAGGCGGCCGCCGTCGCCGTGTTGCAGGCGACGACGACGGTGCTGCAGCCGCAGTTCGCAAGGTGGCGGCCGATGGCCAGAACGCGCCCGCGGATGAAGTCGTCTGACTTGGCGCCGTAGGGAAGGTGGGCGGTATCGGCGAGATAGAGGAGGTCGGCGCCAGGCAGTGCGCGGCTGATTGCGGCGAGCACAGACAGTCCGCCCAGGCCGGAATCGAACACCCCTATCATCGGGGCTCTACTTGTCGATGACCACGCGGGTGGAAAACAGGACGTTTGTAAAGTCGCGGCTCAGCGTCTTGCTGTGGAACTTGGCCATGACATCGCCATCGGCAAAGCGGATCGTGTTGCCTGCCTTCACTGCGATGGCAGGCGATACCACCCACTGGGTCTTCTTGCCGTCCTTGACCTCGATATAGGTGAACTGCTGGGCGTCGAGGGTGCTGACCACCTTGCCCGTCCGGGTCAGCGGCGCGTCGGCCTTGCTCATGTCCGCCGCGGGTGCGGCACCGTGGCCGGATGGCGGCAACACCGGGTGTCCGGATGGCAGTGGTTCGGCGGCAATCGAGACGAGCGAGAATGCGGCCAGGGAAAGCAGGGTGGTGATTTTTTTCATGGAATGCCTCTTGGAAAGTGGGAGAGCCGGGCTATACGATCCTGACCGGAATATTGGCTATCTTGGCCTGCCACTCGCGTGGTCCTGTCTCGTGAACAGAAACGCCCTGGGAATCGACGGCGACGGTGACCGGCATGTCTTGCACTTCGAATTCGTAGATCGCCTCCATGCCGAGGTCGGCGAAGCCGACGACTCTCGCCGCCTTGATCGCCTTGGCCACCAGATAGGCGGCGCCGCCCACCGCCATGAGATAGGCCGACTTGTGCTTCTTGATTGCCTCTATCGCCACCGGACCGCGCTCCGCCTTGCCCACCATGGAAATCAGGCCGGTCTCGGCCAACATCATTTCGGTGAACTTGTCCATGCGCGTGGCGGTGGTCGGTCCCGCCGGGCCGACCGCTTCGTCCCGCACCGGATCGACCGGGCCGACATAGTAGATGACGCGGTTCTTGAAATCCACCGGCAGCTTCTCTCCCTTGGCCAGCATGCCCTGGATGCGCTTGTGCGCGGCGTCGCGGCCGGTGAGCAGCTTGCCGTTCAAGAGCAGCACTTCTCCGGGTTTCCACGAGGCGACCTCCGCCTGCGTCAGGGTGTCGAGGTTCACACGCTTGCCCTTGGAGGCATCGTAGGTGAGTTTGGGCCAGTCTTTGAGGTCGGGCGGGGCGAGCTTCGCCGGGCCGGAGCCGTCGAGATGGAAATGGATATGGCGTGTCGCAGCGCAGTTGGGAATCATCGCCACCGGCAGACTGGCGGCGTGGGTCGGGTAGTCGAGGATTTTGATGTCGAGCACGGTGGTGAGGCCGCCCAGGCCTTGCGCGCCTATGCCCAGCGCATTCACCTTGTCGTAGAGCTCGAGACGCAGTTCTTCGATGCGGGAGAGTTTTTCCTTGCGACCCGCTTTCAGTTTCAGCTCGTGCATGTCGACGGGCGCCATCAAGGACTCCTTGGCGAGCAGCATGGCCTTCTCCGGCGTGCCGCCTATGCCTATGCCCAGCATGCCCGGCGGGCACCAGCCCGCGCCCATGGTGGGGACGGTCTTTAACACCCAGTCGACGATGGAGTCCGACGGATTGAGGGCAGCGAATTTTGACTTGTTCTCCGAGCCGCCACCCTTGGCGGCGCAGATCACCTCCAGGTGGTCGCCGGCGACGATCTCGGTGTGTATCACGGCCGGGGTGTTGTCGTTGGTGTTCTTGCGGGCGCCTGCGGGGTCGGCGAGCACCGAGGCGCGCAGCATGTTGTCCGGGTTGAGATAGGCGCGGCGCACGCCTTCATTGACCATCTCCTGCAGCGAGAGCTTCGCGTCCCAGTGGACATTCATGCCGACCTTGAGGAAGACCACGCAGATACCGGTGTCCTGGCACATCGGGCGGTGGCCTTCGGCGCACATGCGCGAGTTGATCAGCAACTGGGCGATGGCGTCCTTGGCGGCGGGGCTCTGCTCGCGTTCATAGGCCTCGGCCATGGCCTTGATGAAGTCGGGCGAATGGTAATAGCTGATGTACTGGAAAGCGTCGGCGATGCTACTGATGAAGTCTTCCTGGCGAATCGTGGTCATGGTTACTTTTCCCATAGGTCCTCTCGGAGGACAGGAGCATGGGCACAATTCTATCATTCATGCTGTGCTGCGTCTGGCCTGGAGGCCAGAGAGGTGTATGATTGCCAACGTCAAAGGAATGTCTGATCAGATCAGCGTTTCCCTAGGTTTCCCGGTTTCGGGTTTGGCAAGTTTTCAGTCAGAGGAGAGTTTCAGATGTCCACGATCGAATCGGTACTCCAGGAAAACCGGGTTTTTCCTCCAGACGCTGCGTTCGTCAAGAATGCCACCATCTCTGGCATGGCGGCCTACGAGGCGCTGTGCAAGGAGGCTGAAACGGATTATCCGGGCTACTGGGCGCGCCTGGCGCGCGAGCATGTGAGCTGGAAAAAACCGTTCACCCAGGTGCTGGACGAATCCGATGCACCCTTCTTCAAGTGGTTTGCCGACGGCAAGCTCAACGTTTCCTATAATTGCCTGGACCGCAATGTCGAGGCCGGCCTGGGCGAGAAGATTGCCATCATCTTCGAGGCAGACGACGGCAAGGTCAGCAAGGTCAGCTACAGGGAACTCCTGGCAAGAACATCCCAGTTCGCCAATGCCTTGCGGACTTCAGGCATCAAGAAGGGCGACCGCGTCATCATCTACATGCCGATGTCGGTCGAAGGCGTGATCGCCATGCAGGCCTGCGCCCGCATCGGTGCCATCCATTCCGGGGTGTTCGGCGGCTTTTCCGCCAAGAGTCTGCAAGAGCGCATCCAGGACGCCGGCGCGGTGGCGGTGATCACCGCCGACGCGCAGTGCCGCGGCGGCAAGCAACTGCCCCTGAAGCCCGCGGTCGACGAGGGCATCGCCCTGGGCGGCTGCGAGAGCATTCATAGCGTGATCGTCTACAAACGCACAGGCGGCGCCTGCAACATGGTCGCGGGCCGCGACAAGTGGTGGCATGAGCTCACCGCCAAGGAGCCCGAGACTTGCGAACCGGAATGGGTTGATGCCGAGCATCCCCTGTTCCTGCTCTTCACCTCCGGTTCTACCGGCAAGCCGAAGGGCGTCCAGCATTCCTCGGGTGGCTATCTCTTGCACGCCATACTGACCATGAAATGGACTTTCGACATCAAGCCCGCGGATGTCTTCTGGTGCACCGCCGACATCGGCTGGGTCACGGGACACACTTA
The DNA here is from genome assembly GCA_903930535.1 of uncultured Sterolibacterium sp. Lineage (GTDB taxonomy): Bacteria > Pseudomonadota > Gammaproteobacteria > Burkholderiales > Rhodocyclaceae > CAIYYX01. The sequence goes on from CAIYYX010000219.1 coordinate 30,958, forward strand.
TATCGCCTACGGCCCTCTGGCCTGCGGCGCCACCGAAATCGTTTTCGAGGGCGTGCCGACCTATCCGGATGCCGGACGCTTCTGGAAGACCATACAAGATCACAAGGTCAATATTTTCTACACGGCGCCCACCGCGATCCGCTCGCTCATCAAGGCCGGCTCCGACCTGCCGAAGAAATACGATCTCTCCTCCCTGCGCATCCTCGGTACGGTGGGCGAACCCATCAATCCTGAAGCCTGGATGTGGTATTACAACACCGTCGGCGGCGGCCGCTGCCCCATCGTCGACACCTTCTGGCAGACCGAAACCGGCGGCCACATGATCACTCCGCTGCCGGGTGTCACCCCCCTGGTGCCCGGTTCCTGCACCCTGCCTTTCCCTGGCATCGCAGCCGCCGTCGTCGACGAGACGGGCAATGAAGTGGAGTGGGGCAAGGGCGGCTTCCTGGTCGTCAAAAAGCCCTGGCCGGCGATGATACGCACCATCTGGGGAGATCCCGAGCGCTTCAAGAAATCCTATTATCCGGCCGACTTCTCGGGCAAGCTCTACCTCGCCGGAGACGGCGCGATACGCGACGCCAAGACCGGATATTTCACCATCATGGGGCGCATCGACGATGTGCTCAACGTCTCCGGCCACCGCATGGGCACGATGGAAATCGAGTCGGCGCTGGTCTCGAATCCGCTGGTGGCGGAGGCTGCGGTCGTCGGTCGTCCGGATGAACTCACCGGCGAGTCGATATGCGCCTTCGTCGTGCTGAAGGGTGTACGTCCCGAGGGCGATGAGGCGAAGAGGATAGCCGCGGAATTGCGCAACTGGGTCGGCAAGGAGATCGGGCCGATCGCCAAGCCCAAGGACATCCGTTTCGGCGACAATCTGCCAAAGACGCGCTCGGGCAAGATCATGCGCCGTCTTCTGCGGATTTTGGCAAAGGGCGAGGAGATCACCCAGGACGTGTCAACGCTGGAGAATCCGGCAATACTCGAACAGCTCAAGACGAATGCCTGACGGGAGGATGTTTGGCATGGAAGAGGGCGCCTGACGGCGCCCTTTTTCTTGGCTGTGCCAGGGGTCTGATCTGGATCAATAGGCGCTTGTCTGATACCTAGGATCATCCAGGCTTTGTGAGCCGCATGAACCCAGGGAGCTTTTAGTGAAAACAAATCTGCCTGTGACCGCTGTCGAACAAGCTTTCCCGAAGGGGCAGACGATTGTTTCGAAGACGGATCTCAAGGGCGCCATCACCTATGCCAACGACACTTTCATCAGGCTAAGCGGGTTTTCCGCTGCGGAGCTCCTCGGCAATAACCACAATATGGTTCGCCATCCGGACATGCCGCCCGAGGCCTTTTCCGATTTGTGGACCACCATCAAGGCCGGCAATCCCTGGCGGGGCATTGTCAAGAACCGTTGCAAGAACGGCGATTATTATTGGGTCAAGGCTCTCGTCGTGCCCGTGCGCAAGAACAGCGAAACCATAGGCTACATGTCGGTCAGAACCGAGCCGACGCTTGATGAGAAGACCTCTGCGGCAGAACTTTATCGAAAGATCTTGGACAAGAAGGCCAGATTGAAAAAGCTGTCGCTTGCCGATCTTGTTTTCCGCTTCTCCTTCAACACACGCTTCTCCCTTTTCGTGGCCTTGATGTTCCTGCTGACCATGGGTGCTGGCTTCGCCAGTCTTGCCGGCGGAGTTGCGTTGTCAGCCATGTTCTGTGCCATTAGTTTTGTTGCCGCGGTAACAAGCGTCTGGTTCATGTCGGCGACTGTCTCCCGTCCCCTCAAGGAAGCCATCGGCTATTTTGACCGGATAGCCCAGGGAGACTTGTTGGCGGAGATCCCGGTCAATCGTCCCGACGAAGTCGGGCGTGTGCTCGCCGGCTTGGCAACAGCGCAGATCCATATGCGGGTGATGATAGATGAGATACGCATCAGCGCGGATTCGGTGGAAAATCGTTGCGGACAACTCGATCAAGTGGTCAGACGCGTCACCGAACTGTCCCTCGAAGAGGCCGACCGCGTCACCCAGGTGAGCGCCGCCATGGATGAATTGTCCAGTTCGGTATCCGAGGTGGCGCAAACCGCGGCAGGCGCAGCGGACTCGGCAAAAACGACGCTGGAAGTGGTCAATGAAGGAAACCTGCTCATGACGCGCAGCATCGCAGCGACTGACAATGTTGCTGGCGCCGTCCAATCTTCCGGTCAGCATATCGAGGCGCTCTCAACATCGATAGGTCAGATCGGAACCATGGCCGGGATGATCAAGGATATCGCCGATCAAACCAATCTTCTGGCGCTCAATGCCGCCATTGAGGCAGCGCGGGCGGGAGAGCAGGGACGGGGTTTTGCCGTGGTGGCGGACGAAGTCAGAAAGCTCGCCGAGAGAACCGCGAGTGCAACTGAAGATATCAACAAAATGGTGGGAAATGTTCAGGCCGACACCCGATCTGCAGCGGCAGCGATGGGTAATGCCATTGCCAGCGTTCAGCAAGGGCGTGATCTCATCTCGCAAACCCACGAGAGCTTCAAGAAGATAACAAGCTCAAGCGAACGCGTGACGGAAATCTCCGAGAGCATTGCCGAGGCGGCGCTGGAGCAGTCTGCCGCCACCGGGGAGGTCGCCGACAATACCGAAAAAATGTCGCACCTCATCGAACAGAACAGTGCTTCCATCACCCAGGTCAGGGACGCCGTCGGAGAACTGAAGGAAACGGCCGATCAGTTGCGCGTTGTGGTCGCACATTTTCGCGCCCACACCTGACGGCCGCCGCCTGCCCGCTCTGACCACTCAGTCCAGAGACTGGCCGAGCATTTTGACGGCATCGCCCCACATCGTCCAGTCAGCCTGCAATTTCTCCGAGAACTGCTCCGGCGTCGAGCATATCGCCTCCACACCGATGGCCTGGTAGGATGCATTGAACGCCGCATCCTGGCAGGCAGACCTGAGCGAACTGGCGATTGTCGAAATCACTTCCTTGGGCGTCCCGGCCGGGGCCAAGAGACCATTCCAGGTCACGATTTTGTAGCCTGGGTAGCCCTGCTCAGCGATGGTCGGCAGATCCGGCAATTCTTTCAGTCGGCTGGAACTGGATATGCCGATGATTCTGAGTTTTCCGCTCTTGTGATGGGCAATTACATCCGACAGCGTGCCGACGTAGACCCGCACGTGTCCGCCCAGCGTGGCGACAACAGCCTCGCTGTTGCCCTTGTAGGGCACATGCGTCATGGTGATTCCTGCCCGTTTGAGCAATAGCGCCATGCTGAGGTGGCCGGTCCCGCCTACGGCCCCTGTCGCATAATCCAGCGGGCTGGATTGTGTCTTTGCGGCGGCGACGAGTTCAGCGAAAGTCTTGACGGGAAGGATGGCCGGGTTCACCGCGAAAGCCATGTAACTGGCATCCATCATCGAGATCGGGACAAAGCTCTTGAACGTGTCGTAATTGACCTTCTGCGTGTGCGGAATCATGACCAGACCCGGCAAGGCCGCCATCAACAAGGTATAGCCATCCGGACGGGCGCGCGCGACGAAGTCCGCCCCGATTGCCGTGTTCCCACCCGTCTTGTTCTCCACGACGACGCTTTGCTTGAGCGCCTTGCCAAGCCATTGCGCGGTGAGGCGTGCGGAGTGGTCGTTGAGACCACCCGCGGCCACGGGGACGATGAAGGTGAGCGGTTTTTCGGGCCAGGCGGCAACTGCGCCCATTGAAATACCTGCGGCGAGGATAGCCGCGAGGATGGCGATGATTCTTCGTTTCATGTCTGCTCCCTGGTTAATTATTCTGGTAGATGCCCTGATTCGCCAGCCTTACTTGCCGGCATACTTCATAATCCAGAGCCCCTGGTTCTTGTTCGTCATTGCAATTGGGGAAGATCGCCACGCCCCTTTGGGGCTCGCGATGACGGACTTATAAGACATTCCTTAAGCAAGCAGAACTGCCCTCGCTCAGACGTCGCAAGCAGCGCCGATGAAATTACAGCAGATGCATAGTGAACGCAACCTTTATAGGGAAACGTTGGTCAAGTGCAACTTCGTCCTTGCAACTGCCGCGCTTCTGTCCTTGCGATTGGGGAAGATCACCACGCCTCTTTGGGGCTCGCGCTGACGGACTTGTTCAGACATTCCATAGGCTCGATGAAAAGCTTGCGAGCAGAGGGGCCACCGGCAAACCGGCAAGGCGATACAATGGCTGTTGCCGCGTGGCTTGCCTTTTTCTTGATCCGGTTTTTTCATCATGACGCCAAAAATAGCGGACCGGACAGCGGCAATCGCGAGACGCTCGATCTTCATCATAGCCGCTGCCAACGGCAGCGCCGCGCTCTCCATCAACCTGTGGTTGCCTTTCCTGCCGCTTTTCATGTTGCAACTCGGTGCCCGCGACGAAACCGACGCGCTTTTCTGGGTGGCGATCGGATGGACGGCGCAAGGAATCGGCCGGCTGGTCGGCGGGCCGGCGTGGGGAATGCTCTCGGACAGGCTGGGACGCAAGACCATGTTCGTGCGGGCGCTCTATGCAGCGGCGCTCACGTGTTTCGTCTTGAGTATCATCCAGTCGCCCTGGCAAGTCGGTATCGCGCTCGGATTGCAAGGCCTGTTGTCGGGTTTCGTTCCCGCGGCGATTGCCTTGACGAGCGTCACGGTGACTGATGCCGGCTTGAAGAGTGCGCTGACGCGCGTCTCCGGAGGGCAGTTTGTCGGCAATGCGCTCGGACCGGGTTGCGGCGCCTTGCTGGCACTGGCCTTCGGCTATCGCGGCGCCATCGTGGCCGCAGGGCTGGTGATGTTGATGGTCGGGACCGCGGTGATGGCGATGGTGCCGGCAGACGTGGTGCATAAGAACGAGCGCAGCCCCAGCAGCGGCGAGAACCCACTCGAACCGTTCAAGCCGTCGCTGCAGTTCGTGCTGGCAGTGCTGCTTTATTTTTTCTTTTTTGCCCTAAGCACATTTCGCCTCGTGGCGACGCCCATCGCCTTGAAACAGATCAGCGCGGTGGATGTCACCGGCGTGGCCGGCATCGCCTTTACCCTGGGCGGCATCGCCAGTGTGCTGGGGGTATGGCTGCCCGATGGTCAGTTGTTCAGGAAGTGGCCATTGCGCACGGTCCTGGTGTTCATCACCCTGCTCTCCGCGGCGTCCCATGTGCTCCTGGCATTGAGTGACGGGGTATGGCTTTATGTTTTTGCTTTCACGATCGCCTCCCTCCTGAACGCAGCAGTGGTGCCGGTCACCAATTCGCTGATTGCCTTCAATGTGAGCCGCGCCCGGCGAGGCACGGCCTTCGGTATTGCCAGCGGAGCACAGGCAGTCGCATTCATGATCGGACCCATCGCGGCGGCGATGTTTGCGGCAAGTTCGCTCAAGGTCGGATTTGTCGCCGTCAGCCTGTTGCTGGTCGCACTCGCGGCCGTCATCGCCATCGCTGTGCGCGAACCGGCGGCTGAGCATTAATGCCGAATTCAACGGCCAAGGCCACGGGCTCGCAGTACGATGAACGGACACGGCTGCTGCTTGAGGCACCGATTGCCCGGACATTGCTGCGGCTTTCTGGCCCGAACATGCTGGTGATGATTGTGCAAGCCTCGATCGGGCTCGTCGAAACCTACTTCATCGGCATGCTCGGGACCGATGCGCTCGCCGGGGTCTCGCTGGTCTTCCCCATCATCATGCTGATGCAGATGATGTCGGCCGGTGCCATGGGCGGCGGCATATCGTCTGCCGTCGCGCGCGCACTCGGCGCCGGGCGCAGGGACGACGCGGATGCGCTGGTGCTGCACGCGCTGGCGATCGCCGTCTGCTTCGGTTTGCTATTCATGGTCCTGGTGCTGGGTGGGGGCCACTTTCTCTACAGCCTGATCGGCGGCAGGGAAGGCTCGCTCGATGCTGCGCTCACCTATTCCAATGTGTTCTTCTCGGGGGCGATTCTCGTCTGGCTATTCAATTCGCTGGCCAACGTCCTGCGCGGCACGGGCAACATGATGATTCCCGCCGTCGTGACTTGTGTCGGTGCAGCCGTGGTCATTCCGCTTTCACCCTGCATGATCTTCGGTTGGGGGCCATTGCCGCGGCTCGGTATCGCCGGCGGCGCTGTCGCGCTGATCATTTTTTACGCTGCAGGCAGCGCCGTGCTCGCCGCCTATCTATGGTCAGGGCGCAGCGTGGTGACGCCGTCCTTCAGCCGCTTGCGTTGGCCGCTGTTTCAGGACATCCTGCGGGTCGGCTCCGTGGCCGCTTTGATTTCCGCGCAAACCAACCTCACCATTGCCATTGCGACGGCCTTCGTCGGACACTTCGGAGCCGCGGCCATCGCGGGTTACGGCACGGCCTCGCGCATCGAATATCTTCTCGTGCCGCTGGTCTTCGGCCTGGGTGGGCCGCTCGTGGCGATGGTGGGAACCAATATCGGCGCGGGCCGGTATGACCGCGCAGTGCATGTGGCCTGGATCGGCGCCGCCATCGCCACCTTGCTGACAGAGTTGATCGGGCTTCTCGCCGCCATTTTCCCGTATGCCTGGCTTTCGCTTTTCGATTCCGACCCTGACATGCTTGCCGCCGGGGCGCTCTATCTCCAGACAGTCGGTCCGGTCTATGGACTGTTCGGGCTGGGCATGGCCCTTTACTTCGCGTCGCAAGGAGCGGGCAGACTGGGCTGGCCGCTCTTTGCCAATTTCACGCGCCTGATCATCGCCGCGGGCGGCGGTTGGCTGGCATTGCGCTGGGGCGGCGATTTGACCTATGTCTTCGTCGCCCAGGGCGCGGCGCTGGCCGCTTTCGGTCTGATCAACGGTGCCGCGATCGCGCGCGGGGCCTGGCGTCAAACATAAACCGCCGGTTGCTTGAACGTGCGGGCGATGAGAAGAACGGCTATGGCCGCCAGCGCGCACATCAAGCCGGCGGCAAAAAATGCACTGTTGTAATTGCCAAACAGGGTTCTGAACGCGCCGCTGCCGAATGCCGCGACTCCCGCTCCCAGTTGGTGTCCGACAAAAATCCAGCCGAATATCACTGCCGCATCGCGCTTGCCGAAGATGTCGGTGGTGATGCGCAATGTCGGCGGCACAGTGGCAATCCAGTCGAGCCCGTAAAACATCCCGAACAGCCCCAGCCCCCAGAAAGACAGGTCCGAGTAGGGAAGATAAAGCAGGGACAAGCCGCGCAGGCTGTAGTACCAGAACAGCAACCAGCGGCTATCGTAACGGTCGGATAGCCATCCCGAGAGCATTGTTCCAACCAGGTTGAACATCCCCATCATGGCCAGGATTCCGGCAGCGCGCATTTCCGGAATGCCGCCGTCGAAGCAAAAGGCGATGAAATGAGTGCCAATCAGGCCATTGGTGGATAGGCCGCATACAAAGAAGCTTGCGAACAGAAGCCAGAATTCACGCACTCGGGCTGCGCGCATGAGTGCCTGCCAGGCGATGACAATCGGATTGGCGGCTACGTTCGCAGCGCCAGGATCGGTCGTGGTGGCGCCATAGGCTTTGAGTCCCAACTGCTCGGGCCGCTCCACCATGAGCCAGGCAAACACCGGGATGAGGGCAACGATCACGCAGACGAGGGTCCAGGCCAGGTTCCTCCAGCCCGATGTTTCGGCAATCCAGCCGAGCAGGGGCAGGAATATCAGTTGGCCCATGGCCGTGCTGGCGGACAACACGCCCATCATCAAGCCGCGGCGCTCGCTGAACCAGCGGTTCACCACGGTCGCTGCGAAAACCGTTGCGACCACACCTGATCCCAGGCCGACCATGAGTCCCCAGGTCAGCATGAGATGCCAGGGCTGGGTCATCATCGTGCTAAGTGCGAGGGCAAGCGCAAGCAGCACGAGTGCCGCGAGCACGGAGCGCCTGATGCCGAAGCGCTGCATCGCCGCGCCGGCAAAGGGCCCCATCAATCCGAACAACACCAGATTGAAGGCGATTGCCGAAGATATGGTCGAGCGGTCCCAGCCGAACGCCTTCTCGAGGGGGACGATCAGTACGCCGGGGGTGGCGCGAACGCCCGCCACGCAGACGAGCACGAGAAACGTCACAGCGGCAGCGATCCAGCCGTAGTGCAGACGCCCGGAAATGAACCGGGCCAACTTATTGGGTTTCATCCATTGCTCTCCACATTGCTGCCCGGTTCGGTTTTCGCTGTCGTGAGCGGCACAGCAGGGAATTGTGTCACAACCGGGACTTCTATCGGCGATGCTCAGACGGGCGTAATGTAATCTACTCCGGAACGACGCCGGCCGCCTTCACCATCTCGGCGGTGAGCTTCACGTTGGCGCGGATCTCGGCGGCGAATTCGGCCGGCGTGTCGGCGACCAGATCGAGGCCAAATGCGCTGATGTATTTCTTGGTGAAATCCGGCCGCTTGACGATGCCCGTGACATCGCGGTTGATGCGATCCACCAGCTGCGGGCTGGTGCCCTTGGGCGCAAAGAGCCCGAACCAGATCACATAGTTGGCGTAGGGGAAACCCGACTCGGCCATGGTCGGGACGTCGGGAAAGAGACCCGATCGTTGCGGACTGCTGATCGCCAGCGCCTTGACTCTGCCGGATCGCACCATCGATCCGGCAGCCGCGACGCTCGCCGCCGTAGCCTGCACCTCGCCGATCATCACGGCGGTCAAGTTTGGCGCGATCCCCCCCTTGTAGGGCACGTGGAGCAATTCCACGCCTTCGTGCTTGCTGATCGTCTCCATTATCAGGTGCGTCTGCGTTCCTATGCCGGCAGAGGCGTAGGCGAACTTGCCTGGAGCGCTGCGGGTGGCTTCCACCAATTCGCGCAAATTGTTCGCGGGAAACGACGGATTCGCGATGATGAACAGCCCACCGCGCGCGATCATGGTGATCGGCATCAGGCTCTTGTCCGGGTCGTAGGGCAGACTCTTATAGACGAAACGGTTGCTGACCACGGTGGGATCGATGGTCAGGAGCAGTCTGTGGCCGTCGGGGGGCGCGTTGACCACCTTGCTGGCGCCAATGATTGAGCCCGCGCCGCTGAGGTTCTCGATCACCACCGCCTGGCCCCAGAGCTTGTTCAGCTCGATTGCCAGCGCTCGCGCGATCACGTCCGTGCTGCCGCCGACGGGGTAGGGCACGACGAGGAACACCGTCTTCGACGGGAAGACTTGTGCGAGTGCGGGAACAACGGACAGGACGCAGATCATCGCGGTTAACAGCGCGACAGCCGGGAAACGGCGCAACATGATTTCTCCTCAACTATTTTTGGACGCTATCGCCCAGAGCGAACGATAGCAAATTTCCGCATGCGACAAAGTCCTTTGTGAGCGGAGGGCTATCAGGCGGGTTGTGAACCGACATCTTGCAACCATCCTGTCTTGGCGCTGTTACACTTTACCCCCGAATTCACCTCAAGCAACGGGAAGAGAAATGACCCGCCACACTACTGCGCACTACCTGCTCGAAGGCCTCATGGAAGCCGGCATAGAGTATGTGTTCTCGAATTTCGGTACGGACCATGTCTCCATCATCGAGGAACTCGCCAAATGGAAGCTGGCCGGGCGTAGTCATCCGGAGATCGTAATCTGCCCGCATGAGGTGGTCGCCGTGCACATGGCGGGCGGCTATGCGGCCATGACCGGCCGCGGCCAGGCGGTGATGGTGCATGTCGATTCGGGCACCGCGAACGCCGCGATGAGCTTGCACAACCTGTCTCGAGGCAGGCTGCCGGTGTTTCTGATGGCGGGCAAGGCGCCCTTTTCTTCACATGGAGAACTGCCGGGTTCGCGCGACAACTATGTGCATTTCATCCAGGACCCCTTCGATATCGCCAGCCTGGTCCGTCCCTATGTGAAATGGGAGTACAACCTGCAGTCCGGTGTGACCACCAAGGAGGTTCTGGCCCGCGGCACTGCGGTCATGAACAGCGATCCCAAGGGCCCGGTCTATCTGACGCTGCCGCGCGAGACGCTGGCCGAGGAATGGGATGAGTCTGCCATGCGGAAATTTCCGCCGCAGCGTTTTGGTCCGGTCGCCCTGGGCGGCACCGATTTGCCCCGGGCAAGAGCCATCGCCGAGAGCCTGATGGCGGCAAACAATCCGATCGTCATCACCACCTATCTGGGGCGCAATCCGGACGCCGTGGGAATCCTCGATGAACTGGCGCGAAGCTGCGGCATGCTGGTGTTCGAGTCCAATCCGTCCTGTCTCAACATTCCGCACGATTCTCCCTGCTTCGGCGGTTTCGTACCCGGCGGCGCCTTGGCGCAGGCCGATGTCGGCCTGTTGCTCGATGTCGATGTGCCCTGGCTGCCGGCGCTCGTTGAAGACAATCCTGCCACCCGCTGGCTGCAGGTCGATGTCGATGTCATCAAGCAGGAATTTCCGATGTGGGGTTTCCCGGCCGATGTTCGCGTCCATGGGGATAGCGCCCTGGTTCTGCAGCAGGTCCTGGATATCGTGCGGGCCGCGGCGACGCCGGAATTCGAAAGCCGTGTCGCTGCCCGCATGGTGGCGTTGCAGGCCGCCAGCGAGAAGCGTCGTCTGTCGCTCGCCGAACTCGCCGCGAGGCCGGGGAAACGCGACGCGATTTCGCCGCACTATCTTTGTGCCATGCTGAACAGGGTGATACGTCCGGACGATATCGTGGTCAATGAAGCGACGCGGAATTCACCGGCGGTGGCTAACCAGATCATGCGTACCCTGCCGCAGACCGTGTTCATCAAGGCCGGCTCTGGCCTGGGTTCAAGCGGCGGTACCGCCCTCGGCGTGAAGCTGGCGCGACCCGAGGCCCGGGTGGTCCAGTTTGTCGGCGATGGTGGCTTTCACTTCATGGCGCCGACCGCGGTCTATGCCGTCGCGCAGCAATACGGCTTGCCGATATTCACCGTCGTTCTCGATAACGGCGGCTGGTCGGCCGTGAAGGAGGCCGTGCTGCGCGTCTATCCCAACGGTACGGCGGCAGCGACCAACGAATTCCAGGCGCGTCTCGAGGGAAAGCAAAGAGACTTCGCGCAGGTCGCTCAGGCTTTCGGTGCCCACGGAGAATCCGTGAACGAACCGGAGCAACTCGAGGCGGCGATTCAGCGCTGCATTGCCGCCATCGAAGCAGGCCAGTCTGCGGTTCTCAACGTTCAGATCAGTCCGCTTTAGAAAAGGAAATAGAATGAGCGAAATGCGCTACGAGGCACCCACGACGCTGGCGGCGGCCGTCGTCCTGCTCTCGGAAACAATGGGGTCTGCGAGAGTGCTGGCAGGCGGCACCGATCTCCTGATCCAGATGCGGGCCGGCCGCATCTCCCCTGAACTTCTGATCGACATCAAGGGCATTCCGGAGATGACTTCGATTCTTGTAGAGAACGGCTGCTATCGTGTCGGTGCGGCCGTCACTGGCATGCAGCTCATCGAGCATGAGGCGTTCGCAAAGGAATGGCCCGGCGTCATCGATGGGGTCAAGCTGATCGGCTCGATCCAGGTCAAGGGACGTGCCACCCTAGGCGGCAATCTGTGCAACGCCTCGCCGGCGGCAGACAGCGTCCCGGCACTGATCGCCGCCGGTGCCGTGGTCAGCATCATCGGTCCGGCCGGCGGAAGAGAGGTGGCGGTCGAGACCATCGCGACGGGTCCGGGCAGGACCTCCCTGGCCCGCGGCGAGATCGTCACCTCTATTCTGCTGCCGCGGCGGACGCCCTATTGCGGCGATGCCTATCTTCGCTTCACCCCGCGCACAGAGATGGATATTGCTGTCGTCGGTGCGGGGGTGAGTCTCACGCTGGACGAACAGGGATTCTGCAGGCAGGCGCGCGTCGCGCTCGGCGCAGTCGCCGAACGCGCCTTGCTGGTACCCGAGGCCGCTGCTGCGCTGATCGGCACGAGGGTCGATGCCGCCGCCCTGGAGCGCCTGGCGGCGGCCGCACGCGCGGCCAGCCGGCCGATAGACGACAAGCGCGCAACCCGCGAATTCCGGCTAAAGATTGCCGGCGTGATGGCGCATCGCGCCGCCGAAATCGCACTAGAACGAGCAAGGAGGAGGAACTGATGGCAAGGCATCAAGTCACTGCGACGGTTAACGGCGATGCCGTCGAATTTCTCTGCGAGACGGGCGAGACCCTGCTCGAAGTGCTGCGCGACGAATTGAATCTCACCGGCACCAAGGAAGGCTGTGGCACCGGCGATTGCGGGGCCTGCAGCGTCACCGTAGACGGTCGCCTGGTCTGCTCCTGCCTCGTTCTCGGCGTCGAGGCCGAAGGCCGTTCGATAGAAACGATAGAGGGGATGGCCGTCGGAGCGGACTTGCATGTGTTGCAGCGGAAGTTCCTCGAGCACGACGCCCTGCAATGCGGCATCTGCATGTCCGGCATACTCATCGCGAGCCGCTCTCTCCTGGAACGCAACCCGGACCCGACAGAGTCCGAGGTGCGTTTCTGGCTGGCCGGCAATCTCTGTCGCTGCACGGGTTATCACAAGATTGTCGAGGCAGTGCTGGATGCCGCCCGTGAAATGAGGGGTGCCTGAACATGTCGACCATGATCAAGTATGAGGAGAAGGAACTGAAAGTCGTCGGCACGCGGCCGCGTCGTCCCGACGGCGTAGACAAGGTGACCGGCCGCGCCCGCTACGGCGCCGATTACAAATTGCCCGGCCAGTTGATCGGCAAGGTGCTGAGGAGCCCGCATGCGCATGCGCGCATCAAGTCCATTGACACCTCAGAGGCCGAGGCGCTACCCGGCGTGAAGGCCGTCGTCACGCGCGACGATTTCCCCGATCTGGCCGTGGAATACGCGGCCGCAGGCGAGCTGACGATCAATTTTCACGATGTCACGCGCAACATGATGGCGCGCGAGAAGGTGCTCTACGACGGCCATCCCGTGGCGGCTGTGGCGGCGACCTGCGAGTCGATAGCGCGGGCGGCCTTGAAGCTGATCAAGGTCGAATACGAAGTGCTGCCGCACGTGATCGATGTGGTCGCCGCGATGCAGCCGGACGCGCCGCTGCTGCACGAGGAACAGTACACGGAAGGCGTCAAGCCGAGACCCGAGAAGCCGTCCAACATCGCCAAGCGCCTGGAGTTCAAACTCGGAGATGTTGAGGCAGGCTTCCTCCTGGCCGATGTGATCATAGAGCGCGAGTTCAACACCAAGCCCGTGCACCAGGGCTATATCGAGCCGCAGGCCTGCCTGGCGAGCTATACGGAGGACGGCCAGGCCGAGCTGTGGACCTCGACCCAGGGACACTTCGTTTTCCGCGCCCAGTGCGCCAAGCTGCTGCAGATGGACATCTCGAAAATCCGCGTGACGCCGACGGAAATCGGCGGCGGCTTCGGCGGCAAGAACAATATCTATAACGAGCCGCTGGCCATCGCCCTGTCGCGAAAGTCCCACCGGCCGGTGAAAATGGTGATGACCCGCGAAGAGGTGTTCCGTGCCACGGGACCTACCTCGGGCGGCAACGTCAAGGTCAAGCTGGGCGCGACTAAGGATGGCAAGATCACCGCGGCGCAGGCTGAACTGAGTTTCCAGGCCGGCGCCTATCCCGGCTCGTCAGTGTCGCCGGCCTCGATGTGCGCCTTCACGCGCTACGATCTGCAAAATGTGCTTGTCGTCGGTTTTGATGTCACCTGCAACCGCCCGAAGGTTGCCGCCTACCGTGCACCCGGCGCGCCGATCGCGGTCTTCGGGGTGGAGAGCGTGATCGACGAGATGGCCAAGAAACTGGGATTGGATCCGATTGCGTTCCGTCTGAAGAACGCCGCGCGGGCCGGCACGCAAACTTATTATGGCGTGAAGTTCGGACCGATAGGCTATGTCGAAACCCTGGAGGCTGCCCGTGCGCACCCGCACTACAGCGTGCCGCTAGGACCGAATCAGGGGCGCGGCATCGCCACCGGCTTCTGGTTCAACATCGGCAACGAGACTTCCGCCACCCTCAACATCAACGAGGATGGGACGGTGACGCTGATGCTGGGCACCATAGACGTCGCCGGCGGCTCGCGCGCCGCGATGGCCATGATGGTGGCGGAGGAACTGGGCATAGCCTTCGACCGCGTCAGGCCGCACATCGGCGATACCTCCTCGCTCGGCTTCAACTTCATTACCGCAGGCAGTCGCGGCACCTTCTCGAGCGGCATGGCGTCGGTCGTGGCGGCCCGCGAGGCGATCGCAAAGCTGCGTGCCCGTGTCGCCCGTATCCGCGAAGTCCCGCTCGAGGCGGTGGTGTGGCAAGACGGCCAGGCTCGCCCGGCAGAGGCGAGCCCCCATCAATTCGTCCCGATGTCTCTGGCCGACATCGCGAAAGTCGCCGGCAAGACCGGCGGCACCATCGCAGGCCATGCAGAAATCAATGCGCAGGGTGCAGGTCCGGGCTTCGGCACGCACATCGTCGATGTCGAGGTGGATAGGCAGACCGGTGCCATCAAGATTCTGCGCTACACGGTCGTGCAGGATGTCGGCCGCGCGATCCACCCCGCCTACGTCGAAGGCCAGCTCCAGGGCGGCGCCGTCCAGGGGATAGGCTGGGCTCTGAACGAGGAGTATGTCTATGGCGCCGATGGGATACTCGCCAATCCGGGATTCCTCGATTACCGCATCCCCGTCGCTTCTGACCTGCCCTTCATCGACACGGTCATCGTCGAGGTCCCCAATCCCAACCATCCCTACGGGGTGCGCGGCTGCGGCGAGGTTCCTATCATCGCGCCACTGGCGGCCATTGCCAATGCCGTCGAGAATGCCACCGGCATCCGCTTTTGCGAACTGCCGATGTCGCCGCCGCGGGTACTGCATGCCATGGACAAAGCGGCGGGCAAGGAGTGAGTCTTGGCCAGGATCTCGCTGTCTTCCAGCCTGACGCCTTTTTCCGGCGGTGAAGCAGAACTCGAACTCGATGTCGCCAACGTGCGCCAGCTGTTTCACGCGCTGGGCGAGCGCTACGCGGACCTCATACCCTACCTGGAGTCGGATATCGCCGTTGCCATCGACGGCGATATCTATCAGGACGCGCTGTTGCAGCCGATCTCAAACGATAGCGAGGTATTCCTGTTTCCCAAGATCGCCGGCGGCTAGTGCCCGTAGTTGTCGGAACGACAACCCAGGGCACTTGTGCCGCGCAGCGGCCTAGTGCCCGTAGTTGTCGGAACGACAACCCAGGGCACTTGTGCCGCGCAGCGGCCTAGTGCTCACCTCGCTGGGGTTGACGCCCAGGGCACTTGTGCCTAGTCGGTGTTACTGGCCGTAAAGTGCAGGGAAACGCTGATCAAGCACAACCACGTCATTGCGAGGCCCGCAGGGCCGCGGCAATCTGGTGGCTGACTTATTCATAGCAGCGGCTTGAAGATCGCCACGCCC
>CAIYYX010000220.1 GCA_903930535.1 uncultured Sterolibacterium sp.
TGAGCCGCGGGAGACGAGCCATGTTTAAAAAGATACTAATCGCAAACCGCGGCGAAATCGCCTGCAGAGTCATCAAAACCGCGCGCAGGATGGGGATTGCGACCGTCGCCGTTTTCTCCGAGGCCGACCGCTTCTCGCGCCATGTCGACCTCGCCGATGAGGGCGTGTGCATAGGGCCGGCGCCTTCGAAGGAATCCTATTTGTCGATGGACAAGATCATCGCCGCCTGCAAAGAAACCGGCGCCGAGGCCGTTCATCCCGGTTACGGTTTCCTGTCGGAGAATCCCGAGTTTTGCGCACGGCTTGAGGCGGCAGGAATCGTTTTCATCGGGCCCAAGGCCCACGCCATGAGAGCCATGGGCGACAAGATCGCCTCGAAGAAGCTGGCGATGGCCGCCAAGGTCAGCACCATTCCCGGCTACACGGACGTCATCGAGGACGTGGAGTCGGCGGTGAAAATCGCGGCAGGGATAGGCTACCCGGTGATGATCAAGGCTTCCGCCGGCGGCGGTGGCAAGGGCCTGCGCGTGGCCGGGAACGAAGCCGAGGCGCGTGAGGGCTTCCAGGCCTGCCGGCGCGAGGCGAAGAGCAGCTTCGGCGATGATCGCGTGTTCATCGAGAAGTTCATCGAGGAACCGCGCCATATCGAGATCCAGGTGCTGGGCGATGCTCACGGCAATCTGGTCTATCTCTGGGAGCGCGAGTGCTCATTGCAGCGCCGCCACCAGAAGGTCGTCGAGGAGGCGCCCAGTTCCTTTCTCGACGAGGCAACGCGACGCGCCATGGGCGAACAGGCGGTAGCCTTGGCGCGCGCCGTCCAGTATCAGTCTGCAGGCACTGTCGAATTCGTCGTCGGCCGCGACCGTTCCTTCTACTTCCTGGAAATGAATACCCGGCTGCAGGTGGAGCACCCGGTTACCGAACTGATCACCGGCCTCGATCTGGTCGAGCAGATGATTCTCGTCGCCGCCGGAGAAAAGCTCGCCTTCGCGCAGAAAGACATCGAACTCAAGGGCTGGGCGATGGAATGCCGCATCAACGCCGAAGATCCGTTCAGGAACTTCCTGCCCTCGATAGGTCGGTTGGTGAAGTACCAGCCGCCCGCCGAGGTGCCGAATCAGGTGCGAGTCGATACAGGGGTCTTTGAGGGCGGAGAGATCTCGATGTACTACGATCCGATGATAGCCAAGCTGATCGTACATGGCGCGACACGCGAGCAGGCCATCGCACGCATGCGCGATGCGTTGAATGCCTTTGTCATCCGCGGCGTGTCGACCAATATCGCCTTCCAGTCGGCGCTGATGCAAAACCCCCGCTTCGTCTCGGGCGACTTCAACACCGGCCTGATAGCCGAGGAGTATCCCGATGGGTTCAATGCCGGCGACGTGCCGCACGATGATCCCGCCATGTTGATCGTGGTCGCTGCCGCCATCCACCGCAGCTACCTGGAGCGTAACGCCTCCATCAGCGGCCAGATGCCCGGCCACGAATATGTGCCCGAGGACGGCTTCGTGGTCCTGTTGCACGATGAGCAGCATGCGGTCGTTGCCACGCAAGTCGCTGGTGGCTTCGATGTCGCCTATCGCGCAGAGAGCTTCGCGGTGAGGAGTTCGTGGCAGTTCGGCCAGGCGCTCTATCAGGGCACCCTAGACAACAAACCCTTCTGCATGCAGATCGAGCGCATCGGCTTGAGATACCGACTCCACCACTGGGGCACCCAGGCCGACGTGATGGTTCTCTCCGCTCATGCCGCGGCACTCCAGGCCCTGATGCCCAGGAAGGCGGCCCCTGATCTCTCGCGCTTCCTGCTCTCTCCCATGCCGGGCCTGCTCACCGTCATTGCAGTGGTGCCGGGCCAGGAGGTCAAGGCCGGAGAGAAACTGGCGGTGATTGAGGCGATGAAAATGGAGAATGTTCTCAAGGCCGACCAGGATTGTGTCGTCGCCAAAATCCTGGCCAATCCTGGTGAGAGCCTGGCGGTGGATCAGGCGATCATCGAGTTCGAAAAGATGGGCTGAACCCCGGGATTTCGTTGGCTAAGAAGTTCGGCAGGGTTTGTTGAGACACTGTTTGCTGAGACCCTTGCCAACCAACTATAGTTGCTGGAAAATATACGTTTCGCAACGCCGCATATCCCAGAGTAAGCCATGGATCTTTGTACTTTTCTTGCCCATGCTGTGAAACTCGAACATGAGGCAGCAATTATTTACACAAAATCTGCAGAAGTGGTCTCCGCGGCTAAGAATCAAGATGCCGCGGCCTTCTTCTGTGAGATGGCAGGCTATGCTAATTCGCATCTGAAAGACGTTATGACCCGCGCCGGGTACAAGGATATTTCAGACCTGCCGGAGATGTCTTACCAATGGGGCAATCGCTCCGCACCGGAAACCCTGAGTCCAATTCCAAGTTCAGACGATATCATTGACCTCGATAGTGCTATGACCATGGCGCTGGACGCCGAGCGCCGTGCAGTAGAGTTTTATGCAGGCGTGGCTGCGTCCTCACCAGACCCAAGGATCAGAACTTTGGCGCTGGAATTTGCCACTGAGGAACGGGGCCATGTTCTTGCGCTAGAACGATTCATGGGACTAAAGCCGTATTGATTGGTGAGCAGTTCGGGAGCCTGAATTCCATTTCACCGCTGCAGATAAACTGCCGACATCCTCATCATTGCGGGCATTCAGCCTGAAGGCAGACCACTTACCTGGCTGACGGCGTCAGCGACCCGCGTTCTTCGCGTCCTCGGCGATCTTGCGTTTGAAGAAAGCGCTGAACCAGATGGCCATGCCAAGCATGAAGACAATAACGGCTGCACTCATCAAGCCGTAGTCAGTGGAAAAAAGATCAATAACAATTTTCATTGTGACTTTCCTCGCAGATTGATACGGTGGGTTTCACAGCGGAAGCTTTCCAACATCATAATAATGAAGGCTGGATTCGATGGTATGACCTGGATCAACATATTCTTTCTGCTCATCCTCAGGCACAAATCTTAACCAGACACAGCCGCGGAACCATCGAGGTCCGGACCGGTCGCCCAAGCGACGTAGTCCCCCGCGCTGCCACCAGGGTCGGCTCAAGGCCACTGGTTAATTCACTTAGCGAACCAAGCCTCAACCTTGTTTCGCGCCGGCACGTTACCTGCATGCACGACCGTGCCATCTATCACCACGCCCGGCGTCGACATGACACCGTAGCCGAGGATCTGGGTCAGATCGGTAACCTTTTCAACTTGGATATCCACCCCTTTTGTTTGGGCGATATCCTCGATCAGTTTGGCCGTCGCCACGCACTTGGAGCACCCGGAACCGAGCACTTTGATATCTTTCATGGTGTCTTATCCTAGATAAGCAGCAAGTCACAGGATCAGGTTAAAAAGGTAACCGGTAATGATGATAGCTACCGTCACGACGCCGATGAATATGGCGATCAGTTGCGGTTTCAGCACACGGCGCAGCAGGATGGTCTCCGGCAGGCTTACGCCGACTACGGCCATCATGAACGCCAGTGCCGTCCCGAGGGCTGCGCCCTTTTCGACGAGCGCAAGCAGAATCGGCGCCATCCCGGCCGCATTCGAATAGAGCGGCAGCGCCACTAATACCACCAGTGGCACCGACCACCAGGCGGCGTCCTTACCCATATAAGCGGCCATAGCATCGGTCGGCACATAGCCGTGAATGCCCGCACCAATACCAATGCCGATGAGGACATAGAGCCAGACCTTTTCGACGATCTCCTTGACCGCTTCGCGGCCGCGGCCAAAGCGCTCATCCCAGGTCAGGTTAGCGGATTGGTCTTCGGCGCCACGAACTTGCATTTTCCAGACGAAATCCTCGACCCACCGCTCCACCCCGAGGCGGCCGATAAACAGGCCGGTGACAATCGAAATGGTCATGCCCGAGGTGACATAGAGCACCGCAACCTTCCAGCCGAACATGCCGTAAAGCAGTGCGAGCGCGACCTCGTTGATCACAGGCGCGGCGACGAGGAAAGAGAACGTGACACCCAGCGGGATGCCGGCTTCAACGAAGCCGATGAACAACGGTACGGCGCTGCATGAGCAGAACGGGGTGACAATGCCAAGGGCGGAAGCCAGCACGTTGCCGACGCCGCTCCGCTTTCCGCTCAGCAAGCGTCGGGCGCGCTCAGCGCTGAAAAAGGTGCGCAATACGGTAATGACGAAAATCATGCCGCTGATCAGCAGCATAATCTTCGGCACGTCGTAGAAGAAAAATGCTACGGCTTCACCCGCATGCGAGGTGCGCGCGAGCCCCAGTGCTTCATACGAAATCCATTCTGACAGCGGCTGTATGGCGTTGTACAGGAAGACCCATAGCAACGTGACAATCACCACAATACTCCACAAGCGGAAAGTTTCGCGCTTGCCGATAGGTTCAGTAATGGAGTTCATTGTCCTTACTCGCGGATTGCATCATCAACGGAACATGTTTTCTTGCCGTAAAGGAATGTCTGAATAAGTCCGTCATCTTTCCTGGCGCTCAGATTGCCTCGCTTCTGTCACTGAAATTGCCACGGCCTTGCGGGCCTCGAAGTGACAAAAGCGGCATTCGCAAACTGCGCATTCACTCGAAGCTATCGAGCCTAGGTCCAATTGTGTCGGCAACGTCCCACATAATGCCGAATCGCTAAAATAGATACCTTGAGTTTTATCAAAGGCAAGTGTTTCATGTCGAATTATTTTACGATCGCTTCTTACAAACGCCCGATAAGGTAATCGAGCTGGACGGTGAGTTCTGCCATGGCGAAATCGACTGACCAGCTAAAGGGTCGGGTACGGACAGCCGGTCGTGAAAACTGAAGAGCTGCTGTCAGTCTCAATGGATCGGTGACCGCTTCACGCCCGAAACCGGCTACCGCAAGCTCATATGTTTCTCTTTACTGTTCGGAAGTTCTGGCCGGGAGTGCTCTTTCGATCAATCAGCGAGATTGTCGGCCACGAGTTCCAGCATGCTCTCGGTGCGTTGGTCCCAGTCTGCGTGTTTTGCGCCCATCTCGAAGGTGATGCGACACTGGCCGCAGCTGGTGACGAAGTGCGTGGCGCCAGTCGCTTCAATCTGCTTCCGCTTCATCTCGAAGACCTTGTGGCGCAAAGGCGTGGCGCGCTGGTTCGACACCACGCCGCCACCGCCGCCGCAACAGTAGCTCGCCAGACCATGGTCCTGCAGTTCGATGAGCTCAAAGCCAAGGGCGGCGAGCACGCGACGAGCCGCTGCTTCCAGTCCGCCGCGCCGTACAATCTGACAGGGGTCGTGGAAGGTCGCGGTTCCGCCTATCTTTTTGACACTGATGCGTTTGCTCGCGATCAATTCGTCGAGGAACTCGGTCATGTGGATGATGCGCACCGGCAGTGCCTGGCCATACCACTTGGCCGCCTCCCAGCGCGCCGCACCGTAGGCATGGCCGCATTCGGGCAAGAGTACTGTCTTGGCGCCGATTCTCACGGCTGTATCGATCAGCGCCCTGGTCAGCCGTTCCTGCAATTCCAGATCGCCATTGTTGAAGCCGACGTTGGCAGCGTCGAAACCACTCTGGGCCATGGTCCACTTGGCACCGATGCGATTGAGGATCCGGGCCGCATCGGCCAGCGCTTTGGTATGTTCGCCCAGTTCCGCCGGTGCAGCGGTGACCAGGATATCGGCGGCAGTTAGGTCGCACGGAATTTCGACGCCATGCAGCCTGCTCGCCTCGGCCAGAATTTCTGGCAGGTCCTCTCCCGGCGTCGCGGTACTACCCCACTGCCGTGCCGTGCGGTCCATCAAGGCCAACCGCTCGGGCACCAGACCCGCCTTGAACATGCCGTGTCGAGCCTCCTTCACCAGTTCGGCGATGTCGATACCCATCGGACAAGCCAAGGTGCAGCGTCCGCACATGGTGCAGGAGTCGTAGAGCAGTTCCTGCCACTGCTCCAGATCAGCGATGCCCGGCTTCTTGATCAGACCGAGGGCGCGTATCAAGGGTGCAAACGGACTGGTTTGCCGCAAGTAGGCACGGCGGAAAGGTTCGAGTTTGTATATCGGTGTGTATTTGGCTTCGCCGGTGGTCACGTAGAAATGGCAGGCCTGGGCACATTGGCCGCAGCGCACGCAGGATTCCATGTGCAACGCGGTGGTGATGCCGAATTCGGACACGAAGCTGTGCATCGCGGCATCGATACGAAGCTTGTCACTCTCGCTGCCCTGCCTGTCGAAGGCCGAGGGTGTAGTGCTCGCGGTGCTCATAGCTGTACTCCCCGATGACTAAAGCGCATACCCGTGGCACCGCGAGAGAAGACGAACAGGAAGGCATGCATCAATTTGCCGAACGGAAACCAGATCAGCAGCAATTCCACTGACAACAGGTGAATGGCCAAGGGAATAGGGTAGGTGACATGATCGCGTGCCAAAATTGCCAGCGAGGGCTCGACCACAACGGACATGCCAGTCAGCATAGGCAGCATGACCAGAGTCCAGGTGATCAAGTCATCAGCGGTCGAAATCTTCCTGAGCACCGCGTTGGTCAAGCGCGATACCACTGCCAGCAGCAGCGAAACAATCGTGGCGCCGGCAGCGAGGTACATCACTGCATCAGGCAAAGGCGGCCACGACAGGCCGCTGAGGCGCTGAACAAACGCGATGTGTGGCGCATAGCCGAGAAACACTAGCGCCAGCCCGAGATGGAACACATAGCCGTTGATGGTCGAGCCCAGTGCGGCCTGCGCGAACTCCTTGCGCGGCCACAAGCCATGCTGCACGGCACGCAGCGCGCCGATCAAGTCGGATGGAGCGCCCTCACGCGCAGGCGAGAGATCAGGCATGCGTGGCCGGCGCAGAATAGCGGCAAGTCTCCATAACGCCCCCAGCACAAAGACACCCAGTGCCAGGACTAACGCTGGACCTCGGGTCAAACTCAGAATATCCACGGTAGGTGCCCCCTTAGAATACCCAGCATTCGCCAGATGTTGGCGATCCTACGCTGCTGGTCTCGCGCTGTTTTGATGTGCGACAGGATTTATCTAGGGAAACGTTGATCAAGTAAAACTTCGTCATTGCGACTGCACGACCCTGCGGGCCTTGCCGCTGCGGGCAGCGGCGAGGCCGTAAAAGCAAAGGCTCTTTGCTAGGAGAGCCCAGACTGTACCGACTCCGATTGTCTGGATTTAACCCCAAATTCGTACCCAAAAAAACCGGAGGAGCTCAGGATTTGGAAGTACTTTCATTATCTGAATTGTCGTAACATGCAAATAGTTTTCCGTCTGTCGAATCCTGCAGGTCGGTTTCGCAAGTGGGTCAAGCTGTGCGCAGGCGGCTCTGTCATTCGCAATCACAGTCCAGCGAGAACAAAGGAGACAATCGTGAGCTCTAGAATTCGCCTGCCTCTGGCGGCCCTGTTTGTATTTTTCGCGAGCACCGCCCTTGCCCAGACAAACTATCCGCTCAAACCGGTCACGATCCTGGTTCCGTATGTTGCGGGGGGGGCGACGGATATCTCGGCACGCATTATTGGACAGGCGCTTTCGCTTGAGTTGGGCCAGGCCTTCGTGATACAGAACAAACCGGGGGCCGGGGGCATGCTCGCCATCGAACAAGTGGGGCGATCACAGCCCGATGGTTATACGCTCGTAGTGGCCAGCACCGGTCCGGCCACGATCAGCCCGCTGCTGTTCAAGGATCGCAAGTTCGATCCGATAGCCAGGCTCGATCCGGTGATCATGTTCGCCAGCACTCCCGGTGTGCTGCTGGTCAGAAATGGTCTCGAGGCAAAGAGCATAAAGGAGCTGATTGCCCTCTCCCGCACAAAGCCGGGGACACTGAACATGTCGTCGTCGGGAGTCGGCAGCCTTCAGCATCTTATCGGCGAGGTTTTCCAATTGCGCTCGGGTGTAAAGTGGGTACACATCCCTTTCCCGGGCTCGGCACCCATGCTCAATGAGATGATGGCGGAGAGGGTCGATGTCATGGTGGACATGGTTGCCTCGGCAGCACCCTTCGTAAAGGCAGGCAAGGTCCGGGCACTCGCCGTGACCACGCCGATGCGCTCAAGCATGCTGCCCGATGTTCCAACGCTCGAAGAACTGGGTTATCCCGGGTATAACTTGAGCGGCTGGCAGGCTTTGTTCGCCCCGAAGGGAACGCCGCCTGAGGTGATTGCCCGGCTCAATGCAGTTCTGAACAAGGCGCTAAAGGCCTCCGAGCTGAAGGATAGACTCGAGAAGTTGGGTTCAGAGCCCATTGGCGGCGAGCCTCAGGTCTTGGGCCGGCAGATGATCAACGAAATTCGAGAATGGACCGATATTATTCGGCAGGCCAACATCGTGGTCGATAATTGAGAGCGCTACAGCCAGGCTGCTAGCTGAGATTAGGCTGCAGCTGCTGCAGTGAAGCGGGGCGTCCCCCGCGGCATGACCGGCGCACTTGCGCTCATCCCAGGCTCGCGAATGCGGTTCTAGCTCCGGTCAGAATTCCACGGGGCAAGAATACCCTCGAGGATTTTGCCTTTGTCGTTTGTCTTGACCCAGCGCGCCGCATCATCCGGCTCGAGATATTCCTTCAGGTCCAGACCATTCCAGTGGCTGCGAGTGAAGAACGTGACGCCGGGCTTCTTCTCGGCCACACGGTATTTCCAAGGAATTGTGGCGTCGATGATCCATTTCGCCTTGGTAATGGGCTGATCGTCAAACTCTTTGACGCCCGCGATCGGGTTGTTTTGGTGGGTCCGCGCGTTGCAGAGTATGTGCACTTGCTTCGAAGCATCGCACCGGGTCGCTACCGCCCACTCCACCTGGCTCGGATTGTAGATGTCGATATCATCGTCGACGAGGGTCACACGATCTAGCTCGATTCCATAGCCGAAGGCAGCCAGTGCAACATTGAGCTGCAGTGCCTCATGGTGTGCCTCTGTCTTGCGCACTTTGATCACCGCGTGGTGGTGAAGGGTCGCAGGGTGCGTGGCACAATCCATGACAAATGTCGACGCAAAGCCGCGCAGATGGCGGAGAAACTGCGCGCCCGAGATGTAGCCGTAATACTCTGGACTCGCGTTCGGGCAGAAGATCGTCGTCACCGGCTTGTTCCGGTGCGTGATTGCGGTGATATGAACCAGCGGCGGATGGATATTCATCCCCAAATAGCCCAGGTATTCCGGCCACGGACCATCATCGCCCATCTCGTAAGGCGGCCGGATTTCCCCCTCGATAATGACCTCCGCATCCGCCGGCACCAGTAGGTCGGAGGTCTCGCACTTAACCATCTCCATCGGCCTGCCCCGGATGGCGCCGACCAGCCCCCAGTCGTCGTAGCCGTAGGGCAGCTTGCTTGCCGCCGCCATCAGCCAGAGCGGGTCCGCGCCGAGGATGATGGCCACCGGCATGGTGCGGCCTTCGCGCTTGGCATCGCTAAGCTGCAAGCCGAAGTGCCTGTCCCAACGGCCATTTACGGTCACGGTGGCGGGCCCCTGAACGCAAGTGCGGTAGATGCCAAGGTTCTGTTTGCCGCTCTGGAAGTCCTGTGTGACTACTGGCCCCTGGTAGTAGAAATGATTGCTCTGCAGAGCGCCGTGAGTCGCCGGGACAATCGACTTGACGTCGATGTTCCGGGTGATAACGTTCTCCTTGCACGGTCCCGAGTTAACGGTAACAGTCGGAATCGGCCGGTCGAGCAGATCCATAAGGCGCAGCTTGCATTCGATCGGATTCGCCGGAAGGTCGTAGATGGCCGCCGTGCGAAGGGGATGCGAAACGAGTGACGCTGCGACTTGCCAGCCCGGATAATGCTGAACGTTCTCGAACAACAGCGCGGGTATCTCTGGCTGCCGTCCGGCGTTGCGGATGACATCGGGGATCTCGTAGAAAGGGTCAACCTGGCGGCGGATACGCGCTAACTGTCCCATCGAATCGCAAACCTCGAGTGCCGACCGCAGATCCTTGCCCGCAATTTTTTCTGCTATGTTCATGATGCTCTTCCTCCTTTGACGCCGCTGCATCGCCTGGCTCTGCTCTTCGAAGAGACGGTGGCATTTGTTCTGTTCAAACCCCTGTGCATTTATTCTATCTCAGCCGAGTTCCTAAGTCAGCCCACTGGCGTTGCCACCTCCCGCTATTGTCCTGCTAGTGCCGAATAACTGTAGCGCACGCAGGTGCCAGCATAGGCTTGTTTGCGCAAGACCTGGAACAACTCTTGACCTTCATGCTTCAGACCTGATTGCGGTCACCCAACCCGGCGAAGGTCTAGGGCTGCGAGCGGCCGTTCACGCGGCAACACGGGATACTGCATATAATGAGCGCATGAACTCGACTAAGTCGGTCCCTTTCCAACAGATGCCACGACAACTTCGTGAACTCTTTCTGGAGGATATGGATGAGAAGCTTGATCGTCTTGAAGAACTCATGCGCCAAATGGAGACAAACGGGGCTGATAGCGAAGTGTTCAATGAGTTCTATGGCATCGTTCATAGCTTAAAAGGTAGCGGTGGATCCTATGGCCTGCAAGTCATCACGACCATCTGCCATCAACTTGAAGATCGCCTGAGTACCGCTGCTGGCGGTACTCAGTTCACTCCAACGCTCCTTGCCACCTGCTCGAAATTCGTAGACCTGCTTTGGCTGATTGCCAAGGGCATTCAGGCTGGCGATGAAACCTTTCTGCAGGTTGAGGATAAATTGAACGAGCTAGGAACGCCACAGGGCAAGTGGTAACCACGCCGTACCAGTCCCACCAACTCCCCCATTGTCATCGCTATCAATGACCGCTCACGCTGCACTGCCGGCGTTGGGATTGAATATCTGACCGGCACGATTGGGTCGATTTTACTCACTGACGGGAGGCCCAGACCTGACGCTCGCTTTGCGCCTCAGTTCGGGACCAGACACTGGATTGGCAATATCAACTTTCTCGCCTACCCGGCAACGCCGGAAGGAATGACCAATTCCCGTAGAAATGGACCGGTCGATCCACCATCAGCCTTACGGCAGGAAATCGGGGACGCTTCGCGCCTTTAAGTGAAGCACAGTCCAGAACTCAGTGCTGGGCAAGCACCTCTAGCATGGCACTTAGGGCGACGAACTTGTCACGTGGGGCGCCGCGCCGCGCACCGCGATCCACCTCCACCTCGTCAAGCTGCTTCCAGTCGTCGAAGGAGACTACCTGTACGCCGCGCCCGCGCAGCAGGGAGACAATGGCCTCGGGCTCGGGTAGCTCCAACCCGTCGAGGCCAATACCGTCCGCGGTCATGAGTTCCACTACCCGCGCCGAAGCGGCCTTATGCGCGCCAATGAGCCCTTGCGCTCCGCTGCGCGCCCAGCCGACGACATATTCCTGGCCGATCACGGCACGGCTGACAGGATCGACCACTCGCCCTTCTTCGTTGGCAATGATCATTGCTTTTGCGTCGTAGGGAACTCCGGCAATCCGCTCTGCGGCAAAACCAATCGCCGGCAATACCATGCCTACGTCGAGTACTTCGATTTCACCCGTGCCGCTGGCTATCGTGCCGCCTGCTCGAGTCTCAAGGCGGTTTCTCTCTAGCGCTAGGCCGCTGACTCGGCCAGCGGAATCGCAGATGACCTCGGTCGGAGAAACGAGAAAACGCAGGTGGAGCTTTTTCTCTTTCCCGGTCGGCCGCTGCATTGCGAAGGTCTGGAGTATCCGTAGATTCTTGTCCGCCGCCGAGTTCCCCCCGGTTTCTGACCAGCCACAGTCTGCCAACTCGTGCGGATCGATGACCGGATCTACAGCCTCCAACTCGCCGAATTCCTTGAGTTCGATATGGGTAAACGCCGCTTGAACAGGCCCTCGCCGGCCAAGTACAAAGACCTCGCGCACGCGGCTCGCGCGCAGCACTTCCAGTGCATGCGCAGCAATGTCTGTCTTTTCGAGTTCTGCCGGCGTGCGCAGCAGGATACGGGCTGCGTCCATAGCAACGTTGCCGTTGCCCACCACAGCAACCCGTGGCATCGACAAATCGATCTGAGCCTGTTGGTAGTCGGGATGACCGTTGTACCAACCAACGAATACCGTGGCTGGCGTGCAGCCTGCCACGCCTTCCCCCGGGATCCCGAGACGACGGTCGGCCTCGTTTCCGACGGCGTAAATGATTTGGTGATAGTGCTGGTGCAGTTCTTCCACCGTCAGGTCGCGTCCAAGGCGCACGTTGCCCAGGAATCTGAAGCTCGGCCGCGCGGCCGTCTTGGCGAAAACTCGAGGGACCGCCTTGATGTTCTGGTGGTCGGGTGCGACCCCCGCCCGAACAAGGCCATAGGGTGTTGGAAGCCGGTCGAAAACATCGACATGGACCACCGTGTCGGTGCGCTTCAACAGCGCTTCCGCAGCGTAGAAGCCTGAAGGACCAGAACCGATGATGGCGACGCGCACAAGCTTTACCTTCGAAAATTGAAGAATCTTCCACACATATTACACTTCAAACTTCACCGTCTACTGTGCCGTCTGCTGTGGCAAAAGTGCTATTCCCATCTCGGGTCTAGTTCACCCGCTGGCGGGAGGCGGCTTAGGGTCGGTAGAAATTCAGCGTCGGCTATACGGCGGTGAGTTTGCGGGGGCCAGCGTTACAGTTCGGCCATTTCCGACCAGTGGAGATGGCTATTCCATTTGAATAGCTTTCGCTGATACCCGGCAAGTTGAGCGTCAGGTTTTCGGCTATGAATTTGAAAATCTCGCTGACTAGAATCGCCATAGAAGAGACAGTGGGGCCAAGGAATTGTGGGGTCGCTCCAACCACAACTGCGGTCACTGGCGATCTTCCGACAAGAATGTCGATGCTGTTCGGGTTATCGCTTTCAAACCCGGCCAGAGAAATTATCTAGGCTGCGACGTGCTGGCCTGGCTCGACCGAAAGTTTCATTCCCACTGCCTTTAAGACAGCAAGAAGAGTTTTCAGCGTCGGATTGCCCTTGGGCGATAAAGTGCGATAA
The DNA here is from genome assembly GCA_903930535.1 of uncultured Sterolibacterium sp. GTDB lineage: Bacteria > Pseudomonadota > Gammaproteobacteria > Burkholderiales > Rhodocyclaceae > CAIYYX01. The sequence continues at coordinate 12,923 of CAIYYX010000220.1, forward strand.
AGCGATTCCCTACTGATGCCTGCTTCGGCAGCCACTGCCCCCAATCCGCCATATGCTTCGGCTACAGTCCGCAGCGCCAGGAGTCCAGCCGCCCGGTTGTCTGGGTCGTCCAAAGATTCCATCGCTGCCTTCAGATACTCGACGGCTAGTTCGCGGTCTGCTCTAAGTTCAGCTACTTCTCGGTCATGATGAGAAACTGCTGCGGTTACTTTTTTGTTCACGCTTGCCTCCGTTTCCAATCGGCCCAGTAATCCTTTGCCGTCTTGTATCCGCTGCCTGTGTCTTTTTTGAACCCCCACACAACAAGATCACGATCGATTGCCCATGTTGTCCAAAATAAACGCGATGCCCGGCTCCCATATGCTCCCGTAGTTCCAGCACCCCGTCTCCAACAGGTTCGCAATCGCCGAAAACACCAGCTTCAAGGCGTTTTAGGCGGACCCTCAGCTTGGCTTGGGCTTGCTTGTCGCGCATCGACAATAGCCACTCGGTGAGCGGCTCCTTGCCGTTGGAGGTTTGGTATCGAAAGACTTCAGTCACGGCATAAATGTAGCTTACAAGCTACATTTATGCAAGCACTTCTGATGAGGAAACTATTTTGACTCGTCGGTCTGCACGTCCGCTCATAAAAAACTTGGCCGGCCGTTGCCGACCTATTGTGTTGAAAACCTCGGTTTTATTTCGGGGTGGCCGTGCGTTTGCAATGCCGGAGTTGAAAATTTCACGGAGTTGCGGCGGGTTATTGAAGGTCGAGCGCCCTCAATCCGCCCTCAGGCGGGCATCCGTTTGCCTCACACAGCAAGGAGCACTTACGTCCGGCTCACACCAGGGACGGCTTCGGTGCCCGATAGGTCAGCCGGCACAGGATCGGCAGATGCCGTATCCAGCGAAACATGCCGTGCGTCTCCAGCCACAGCGCGTAGGCCACGTAGTCCGTGTCGCGAGACAGATGCCATTCCTCGGTCTTCGCCCGCAGCGCATAGATGCCGTTCAGCCCCAGCAGCAACAAACAGTGGCGCAGCACCTCGTCGGGCGCGCCCTGCGCCATGAACGGAACCGAGATCATCCACCAGGACAGGTTCTTCGCCACATAAGCCGGATGCTTGGTCCAGCGGTACGGCCCATTGGTGATGATGCCGCGATGGGTCAGATTGGAAAATCTCGCCCCGAAAATCACCGTCGCCCAGACGTAAATTGCCGTCAGCGCCAGAATCAGCGCACCCCAAATGCCATAGAGCACCGGTGTATTCCACAGCCAGGACCCCCACTTGATGTCCGTCTCGTAGGCGAGGTATTGGCGGCCGATGAGCGACCAGAAAGGCTCATAGCATGCCAGCGCCACCGCCCAGCCGAGCATGGTCGGCTCGGCCGAGCGAAAGTGCGTATCGGTGATGCGCAGCGACATCAGGTAGCCCATCGACACCAGGCCGACGTCGATGAAGTAGAAGAAGTCGTGCAGGAAATCGAACCAGAACTTGAACGCCGTGAGCTGGGCAAAATCGTAGGCGATGAAGCGGCCCAGATCTTTGCATAGGTAAGTGAACATCAGCGGCAGGAAGAAGCCCTTGATCAGCCAGCCGAGCAAGTGCTGCCCGAGGATGCGCCGATCCACGGTGGCCCAAGCGAAAGTGAGCAGTTGGCCCATCTGCCAGTAACCGTCAAGCGGCTTGGGCATGCGCCGGTCGATCAGATAAAAGTACGGCAGAGCCAGGAGCAGCCACGGCGGCAGCACGGTGCGCAGCATGTCGTAGTACAGGGCGTAATAAGTGCCGTGATATTCGGGCAGCAGCCAGTAGAGAAAGGCGATAAATCCCATGCTTGCCAGCAGTCCCGCAAACTTGGTCAGGGTGCGGTGCCAGGAGGGATCGTCGTGACTGAAATCGAGGCCGGTCGATGGGCGCAGGTGCACCTTCTGCCAGATCAGGTCCACCAGGAAAATTGCGCCGGCCGTCAGCGCAATCACGAACAGCGCCGAGTTGACCACGTTGTCGCCAAACGGCCGGTCGGCGCGGACGATGAA
>CAIYYX010000221.1 GCA_903930535.1 uncultured Sterolibacterium sp.
ATTTTTGAGCTGATAACCGAGTGGTAACCTGATAACGAAGCTGCTGATTTCTGATAAGTACCTTCACGTATTAGGAAGCGCCTGATGGCTTGCTAGGCGAGGCAACCACAACGCCCTTTAGTTTGGCGCTGGCGTGGAAAGTGACTACGCGCCGGGCAGTGACCTGGACCTCTTCTCCTGTCTTCGGGTTGCGTCCCGGCCTCTGAGCTTTGTCCCGCAACTGGAAGTTGCCGAAGCCAGAGAGCTTGACGCTCTCGCCGCTCTCTAGGACTCCTCGGACCTCTTCGAAGAAGCATTCGACCATATCCTTGGCCTCACGCTTGTTCAATCCGACTTTCTCAAACAGTAGGTCGGCTAATTCAGCCTTGGTTAGGGTCATCGTGTGCGCTGCCAAGCTATCGGGACGGGGCATTCTATCGAATTCGCTCCAGACTGGCCAAAATGAGGGATTGGCGATCCACCCGATTTGTTCAGCGGCAAAGCCTGATCCGCTAAAATTCTACTGCTCCTTAGCCGTCACTGGCGGACCGCCGGAACCGGCCAAGTCCGGTCATTGCACCACGCAAAAATTCTGAGAATTGAATGGCGGCTAACGCCTACCGAAGGAGACTTTCAGCTTCCAAGCCAACGATCTGCAGTTCGGCCTAGATCCTCATTCAAGGAGTTAGCTAGCTAGGCAACATCGAGTCGGAGCGAACGCGCGCGGTCTCTTATTGTCAGGGACCACTGCATGCCAGATTGCAGCCCACCCTTCTTATACGCTCCGCCAAATAACTCGTTACCAGAGTTCGACCTTGAGTGGAGCTTCATCTTCCTGAGTCACCGTATATTGTCCAGCCTCTGCCAACCCTTCTACGATTCCATCGAAGTTCCGGTCAATCTCACTACCGCCATCAAATATCGCTATGACCCGGTCGACGGAGTTTCGCATCGTATCGCTGATCGTTAACTCCTGATGGCTGGACAGCCCGAGATGGACGTACAAGCCCTCAATAGTGTTCACCAAGTGCTCGAATTCGAGGCGTGTAGCTGCCTGCCGCTCACGATAGCTGACGCGCAGTTCCCCGACTGCCTTGCGGCTTACCACGGCAAGCCTGCTCATTTCGGCAGTCCGGTGCACCGCATCAGTGCGCAAATTAATGTTGCCGACGGCCAGATCGGCAGCCTCGGCGATCGTCGCGGCCTGATCACGGATGCGTCCACAGAGATCCTCATCCGCGACGGGCATGTTGGTGACCAGTAGGGAAATGCTGTCATAGTTAACGATCAACCGATTACCGAAACCGAAAATGCGATCCATCGTCTTGGAGATCTCGATCACCGACTCCTCGAGCGGCGAGGCAGGCCCCTGTGCCGTCAGCGTCAGGACCTCATTTGGCCCGCGCAACTGAATGTGGCAGTCTATGCCAAAGGCGCGCATCGAGTCCATGGTCAGTAACGCCAGTGCGCGAAGCGTTCGGCAACCAAGCGCACTTCTGCTGAACTTGAGTGTTACGCCAGAGTCTTCGAGGCCGGTGAGCGCAATCCTGGCTTCGTCGAAGGCCAGCCGGCTTTCCCCCTCCATTGCGTCCACCCGGCGCTTGTGGCGAATCGCCAGGTGGGCCTTGTGTAGCACCTCATCGGGGATGAATGGTTTGGCCATGAAATCACTACCACCGGCGTCGTATGCGCGCAGGCGGTCGCCTGACCCGTCGTGGCTGGAGAGAAAAATAACCGGCAGATTGCGTGTCGCGAAGGTAGATCGAAAGCGGCGACAGGTTTCGTAGCCGTCGATGGCATCTCCCATCTCGATGTCGAGAAACACGATGTCCGGCAGCATCCCATTGTCCAACTCGGTGCTTCGGGCTAACTGCACCAGAGCATCCTCTCCCGAGTTGGCCTCGACGACGTCATGTCCAACGGAAGCCAGTACGGCGGCTAGCATGCCTGCCACCACCGGGTCGTCATCGACAATCATGATGCGGCCAGGTGGAGGCGTTGCGGACAATTCATTCATCGTGGTTCTCCAATCGCTGCGAGCTTCTTGCGCACCTCAAGTATGTCGAGATGCTCATCCTGGTCGGCAAGTCGCTTCGCGATGACTCTAAACTCTGACTGCAGCGCAACGAAAGCGTCAGTGATATCCGGATCAAAATGCATTCCCCGGCCGGCAGCCATGATTTCGGCCGCCTGTTCATGGGTCATGGCATTTTTGTACACGCGGTTGCTAACCAGTGCGTCATAGACGTCGGCTACAGCCATCAGGCGGGCTGACAACGGAATGGCTTCCCCGGCGAGACCCTCGGGGTAACCGCTGCCGTCCCATTTTTCCTGGTGCGAAAGCGCGATCTCCTTGGCGGTCTCCAGCAAGGCCACGCTAACACCGATCCGCCGTTGCGCATTTTCGATCGCTTCCCAACCGAGCGTGGTATGCGTCTTCATGATAGCGAACTCTTCGGCATCAAGACGCCCGGGTTTAAGCAAGATCCGGTCGGGAATCCCCACCTTGCCGATGTCGTGCAGCGGCGCCGCCTTGATGACCCGGTCGATGAATTCATCATTCAATACGGCGGAGAAACACCCCACGTCGCGCAAATGCATTGCCAAGACACGCACGTACTGCTGTGTGCGCATGATGTGATAGCCGGTTTCATTGTCCCGCGTTTCGCAGAGCGAGGCCAGGGCCACCATGGTCACTTCCTGGCTGATCCGAAGTTCTTCCGTGCGGCGCAGGGCTTCATCCGTACGCCGCGTCACTTCCTGCGTGAGATAGCTGTTTTTATCGTGCAGAAAATCGGCGGCGGCCTTGAGCGCCAGATGGGTCCGCGCACGCGCTAAAACGATTGGACCGCTAATCGGCTTGGTAATGTAGTCGGCCGCCCCAAGCGCTAAGCCCAATTGCTCGTAGGCGCTTTCGCTCTTGGCGGTAAGGAAGATCACCGGGATATGACGCATTGCGGGACTGGCCTTGAGTTTCCGGCAGACTTCGAAACCGTTGATGCCGTTTCCCATCTCGATATCGAGAAAGATGAGGTCAGGTAGTCGCTCGCCGGCGAGCCAGGCCAGTGCCTCTTCGCCCGAGTTCGCCTCGGTTATTTCATGGCCGGTGGCGGCCAGCGTCACACTGAGCATGCCCGCCACTACCGGGTCGTCATCGACAATCAGAATGCACGCAGCTTGGGTCGCATCGGACGGTGTGGTTATCAATTCTTTCATCAAGTTGGCGCCCTGCTCATTTGCCGTGGAATCGAGCACGGCGGCCAGTGCCGCCATGGCGCGCAGCCAGGCACTTTCGAGGGCGGCGAAATCCCCACTGCGGCGCACCGGGTCATCCGTTCCATGCAGCGGCTCGCTCAGGGTGGCCTCAAGACGAGCCGCCGTGGCTTGCAGTTCGATCAGGCCGACCGTTCCGGCACCGCCGTTGAGGGAATGGGCGAGGCGTCGCGCTGTTGCCACTTCTTGCGTGGCCAGCGCCGTGCCGATCTCGGCCACAATGCGCGCATTGCGCTCGCGGAACAGGCGCAGGAAACGATCGAGCATCTGAGCGTTGCCGTTGGTTCGGGACAGTGCCGTGGCGTAGTCAAATATCAGCTCTGGCTTGACGGCAAGCGCTGGGGTATGGTCAGGTGCCGGTTCCGGCGGCAAGTCGGTCGTTGCTGCTTCTTGCTGGTCGCCGCTCTTAAGCCATCGCGCCATCAGGGCATAAAGGGCGTCGGGCATGATCGGCTTGGTCAGAATGTCGCTCATGCCTGCGGCCAGCACGCGGTGCCTTTCCTCGGCCATGGCGTGGGCGGTTAGCGCCAGGATCGGCAGATCGGGCCAGATCTCGCGCAGGATACGGGCTGCGGTGTAGCCATCCATCACCGGCATCTGCAAATCCATCAACACCAGATCGTAGCCGCCTGGGGTGGCCATTGCCACCGCCTGTGCGCCATCATCGGCGGTATCCACCGTGGCGCCGGTGATCTCCAACAGTTCACGGCCGATCTGGCGGTTGAAATCGTTGTCATCGACCAGCAGGATGCGCGCTCCGCTGAGAATCAGGGTCTGCGTCTGGGCGACGACGGTGGGCAGCGGCGCCGCTTCGCCCAGGGACGTGAGCATTGCATCGTAAAGCGTCGAGCGCGAAACGGGCTTGGGGAGGAAGGCATTGATGCCGGCGCCTTCCGACATGCTG
>CAIYYX010000222.1 GCA_903930535.1 uncultured Sterolibacterium sp.
ATTGCCACGCCCCTTCGGGCCCGCGATGACAGAATGGCTCGTCATTGCGAGGAGAGAAACGATGAAGCAATCTTCTTCGCATCACCCAGATTGCCACGGCCCTGCGGGCCTCGCAATGACACCCCAAAAACCCGTCATCGCGAGCCCGAAGGGCGCGGCGATCTTGGCTTCTATCGCTTCCGTCACGCCCGCCTGATCCTGTACCACGCCGCATAAATGGCCGGCACGGCGAGAATCGTCAGCACTGTTGCCAGGACGAGGCCAGCCATGATGGCGACCGCCATCGGCCCCCAGAGCACGCTGCGGGTGAGCGGTATCATCGCCAGCACGGCGGCGGCTGCGGTCAGGGAAATCGGCCGGAAGCGGCGCACCGCGGCCTCGCGCGCGGCGATCCAGGCGTGCGTGCCGGTGGCCATGTCCTGCTTGATCTGGTCGATCAGGATGATGGTGTTGCGCATGATGATGCCCATGAGCGCGATGACACCGAGCATGGCGACGAAGCCGAAGGGCATGTGGAAACTGAGCAGGCCGATCGCCGCTCCGACGATGCCGAAGGGCGCGGTTAGAAGCACCATGCCGGCCAGCGAGAAACTCTGCAATTGCAGCATGAGCAGCGCCAGCCAGGCGAACAGCATCAAGGGTACGCCGGCATTGATCGAGTCCTGCGCCTTGGCGTTTTCTTCAAAGGCGCCGCCGGCTTCGATGCGGTAGCCCGGCGGCAGCTTGGCGCGAATGGCGGCCAGTTGTGGATCGATCTGCGCCGACACATCGGGCGCCTGCACGCCCTCGATAATGTCTGAGCGCACAGACAGCGTCGGTACGCGCGAATAGCGGCGAATGATGGGTTCCTCCATCACCTGCCTGACACGGGCAACCTGGGCCAGGGGCACGGTGCGCCCGCCGGCCGTCGGCACCTGCAAGTCGGCCACCTGGGCCACGGCGATGCGCTCCGCTGCCGGGCCGCGCAAGACCACGTCGATCAGGCGGTCGCGTTCGCGGAACTGGCCGATGCTGGCGCCGGATACGGCGCTGCCCAGCGCGTGCGCGACGCCCAGCGAGGTGACGCCCAGCGCCCGTGCCCGGTCCTGATCGATTTCGATCTGCATAGCCGGCGTGCGGTCGCCCCAATCGGTGTTCACTTCCACGGTGTTCGGGTTCCTGCGAATCACGACAGCGACCTCGTCGCCGATCTTCTTCAGTGCCGCGATGTCCGGGCCGCTGACGCGAAAAATCACCGGATAGGCGACCGGCGGGCCGAGCGGCACCTTGATCGCGCGGCCACGCACGCCGGGGAAGTGGCTATCGAGTTCCTGCTGCAGTTTCTGTGCGACGCGATCGCGCGCTGCGACGCTGTCGGTGAGAATCAGGGTGTGCGAAAAGTTCGGACGAAACAGCTCCTGATTGAGCGACAGGAAGTAGCGCGGCAGCGACATGCCGACGCTGGTGACGAAGGTCTTGGTATCCGGGTCCGCCTTGAGCAGGGCTTCGAGCTTGGCCACCTGCGTCTCCGTGGCCTGGAAACTCGCCCCCTCGGGCAGCCACAGCTCGACCATGACCTCGGTGCGGTCGCTGGTCGGGAAGAACTGCTTCTCGGTCAGGCCCATGCCGATGATGCCCAGCACCAGGCCGCAGAGCGTGACCGCGATGGTCTTCCAGCGGTTGCCTATGCACCATTCTATGAGCGCCCGCAAGCGTGTGTAAAAAGGCGTGTCGAAATGCTCGTGCGCTTCGCCCTCGAGCGTGGCGTTTTTCGGCCGCCTGAGAATCCAGTAGCCGAAGAGCGGCGTCGCGATGATGGCGGCGAACCAGGAGAGCACCAGCGCGATGGTGGTCACGCTGAACATGTCGAAGGTGTATTCGCCCGTTGAAGACCTGGCCAGAGCGATGGGCAGGAATCCCGCGGCCGTGACCAGCGTTCCCGAGAGCATGGGCCACGCGGTGCTGGCATAGGCGAAGGTGGCGGCAGCGAACTTGTCCAGCCCCTCTTCCAGTTTGCGCACCATCATCTCGACCACGATCATCGCATCGTCTACCAGGAGGCCTAGGGCGATGATCAGCGCGCCGGTCGAGATGCGGTGCAGATCGATCCTGAGGATCTGCATGGCAAGAAAGGTCGCCAGCAGCACGAAGGGAATGGTCAGCGCCACAACCGCGCCGGCCCGCCAGCCCAAGGACAGGAAGCTCACGGCAAGGACGATGGCCACGGCCTCCAGGAGCGAGCGCATGAAGGTGCCCACCGCTTCCTTGACGACGATGGGCTGGTCGCTGACCTGGTGAAAGTCGATGCCCACCGGCAGATCGTTCTTGATGCGGGCCATCTCGCGCGTCAGGTGATCGCCCAGCTGCAACACGTCGCCGTCATTCTTCATCGACACCGAGAGGGCGATCGCGGGCTTGCCGCCGAAGCGTATGGTCTGCACCGGCGGTTCGGCATAGCCGCGATAGACGCTGGCGATGTCTCCCAGGCGCAGGGTGCGGCCGCTCACCGCGAGCTGCAGGTCGCGCACCGCCGTCACCGAATCGAAGCTGCCGGTCACGCGCAGGGCGATGGCGTTGTTCGCCGTCTGCACCGTGCCGGCGGGAGCGATGACGTTTTGCGCCTGCAGTTGCTGCGCGATCGAATTGGCGTCAATGCCCAACGCCCCTATCTTGGCGTTGCTGATCTCGACGTAAATCTTGTCATCGACGATGCCGACCAACTCTATCTTGGATACGTCGGGAATGCGCAGCAGTTCGGCGCGCACGTCCTCGACCTTGTCGCGCAGCTCGGAGAGCGTGAAGCCGTCGCCGGTGAAGGCGTAGATCGAGCCGAAGACATCGCCGAATTCGTCGTTGAAGAAGGGGCCGACTGCCTCGGGGGGCAGGGTCTGCCGGATGTCGCCGATTTTCTTGCGCGCCTGATACCAGAGTTCGGGTACCTCCTTGCGCGGCGCGGTATCCAAGAGTTCAAGCACGATCAGCGACTCGCCCGGCTTGGAATAGCTCTGCGTCCGCTTGAAGTAGGGTATCTCCTGCAGCTTCTTCTCGATGCGGTCGGTCACCTCCAAGTCCACCTGGGTGGTGGTCGCGCCGGGCCAGAGGGTGCGCACAGTGATGTTGCGGAAAGTGAAATCCGGGTCTTCGCGTTGGCCGAGCTTGAAGTAGGCACTGAGCCCGGCGATGGCGATGGCGAGAATGAAGAACAGCGTCAGCTGCTGGTGGCTGATCGCGGCCGCGGAAACGTTGAACCTGCCGGTCATGGCTTGCCGGCGTTCTGAGGGGTGGGCGTCGGTGCCGGCGGCGCCTCGAGCAGGCGGACCTTTTGCCCGGGCAGGAGCAGATTGGCGCCGGCCGTCACCACCAGGTCACCGGGCTTGAGACCCGAGACGATGATGACGCCATTCTGCGTGCTCTGGCCGACCTTGACCGCGACGGGTCTGACCGTCTCGCTGGCACGCTCCACCAGCCACACGCGGGTCGTCTCGTCGCGCGTGTAGAGCGCCGAGTTCGGCACCACGATCGCCTGCGCTGTGCCGAGCTCAAGACGCACGCTGGCGCTCATGCCCAGCTTGATGGCGGCGTCGGCATTGACGATGGACAGGCGCGCGCTGTAGGTGCGACTGGCCGGGTCGGCGGCAGGCGACAGTTCGCGCAACTTCGCCGAGTAAGTCCTGTCGGCCAGGGCATCGAAGCTGGCAATAAATCCCGTCGCATTTTTTAACGCGGAAACCGTCCGTTCCGGGACATTCACCGCGATCTCCTTCTCGCCTTGCTGGGCGACGCGCACGACGCTCTGGCCGGCGGTCACGACGCTGCCCGCGTCGGCGTCCACGGCGACGACGACGCCGGCCTGGTCGGCACGCAAGGTCTGGAAGTCAAGCGCATTCTGGGCATTGGCGAGCTGCGACTGCGCGGCCAGCAACCGCGACTGCGCCGCCTCCGTGGTGGCCGCCTGGCGCTCCAGTGCGGCGCCGGAGACGAATCCCTTGTCGCGCAGTTCCTGCTGCCTCTTGAGTTCGCTTTGCTGCAGCTTGAAATCGCTTCTGGCGACCTCGACCTGGGCTGCCTGGGCATTGATCGCCGGCAGCACGTCCTGCGCATCGAGCACAGCCAGCACTTGGCCTGGCTTCACTTCCTGGCCGACATCGACGAGCCGTCTGGCGATCTTGCCGGCCACGCGAAAACCGTAGCGCTGCTCGAAGCGCGGCCTGACTTCGCCGGGCAGGTAGGAGACGTCGGCGACGCCGCTCATGCCCGCCAGCATGTAGCGAACGGGGCGGGGCGGTTCGGCCGCACGGCCATCGCCGCTTGCGGCCGGCTTGTTGTCTTCGCTCTTGCCGCAGCCTGCCAGGAGCGCGATGCCCAGCATCAGGGCGATAAGTAGTCTGTTCATTTCTTTGCCCGTGGTTTGACGGATTCATCGATGCGCGCCACATGCGTCCAGTAACGCGTAAGGGCGAGCCTTGCCTCGTCCTGAAATGTGCCCATGCCCTCGCACTTCGGCACGCTGCGGGCCTCGCGCAGCAGGCTGTGGAGGCCGACCATGATGGCGTAGCTGTGCTGCAGCAGGCGCACGCCTTCTCCGCGTGGGAGTTTTTGGAAATGCCGTTCCAGCCCTTGGCCTGCCGCCTCCAGCCAGGCGGTGAGGCGCGCCTGGAAATGGGCCGACGCCTCTTTCGCCACGGCCCCTGCGGCAAAGCCGATGCAGCAGGCGCCCAGCGGCAGATAGGTCGTTGCGTCGAGGATGTGTTCCTGGGCCAATGACTGCATTTCGTCGAAACCAAAGGGCTGGTCGCTCTCCAGTCGGCCGATCAGCCGGGTGAAAAACTGTTCGACGTGGCGCAGGTGCAGCGCCAGATAGATCTCTTCCTTGGACTGGAAGTAGAGATACACCGTGCCCTTGGCCAGGCCTGCCGCTTTGGCGACATCGGCGACGTTGGCGAGATTCTGGTGCTTTGCAAAAAGCGCATCCGCCGCATCGAGAATGGCCTGGCGCTTTGCCTCCTTCTCGTCGCCGTCGAGGGCGCGCATGCGCCCGCGCTCGCCGCTGCGCGAGGGTGCCGCTGCGTGAGTGCTTGAGATCTGTTTCTGTCGGCTCATTTGCGGGAGCACCCCTTGTCCGGAACTGGCAACTGACCCGTAGTCAGTTTGCATGAAATATAAATGACCCGCGGTCATTTGTAAAGCGTCCCGCATTCCCCGGTCGGCCCGCATCCGCCGCGGCGACGCCTGTCTATGGCATAATCACGGGTTGTGCAGCGCCTCGCGCGCCCTTTTTGCAGGTTGGGCATTAGCCCGACAAGTCTCTTGAGAGTCGATATATGCCGGTCATCACCCTTCCTGATGGTTCCAAGCGCGAGTTCCCCCAACCGGTGACGGTGGCGGAGGTCGCGGCAAGCATTGGCCCCGGCCTCGCCAAGGCGGCGCTGGGCGGCAGGCGGAACGGCGCTCTGGTCGATACCTCGCATCTGATTGATGCCGACTGTGATCTGGCCATCGTCACCGACAAGGACAGCGACGGCGTCTTCATCATCCGCCATTCCACCGCCCATCTCCTGGCCTACGCCGTCAAGCAGCTTTTCCCCGAGGCGCAGGTGACCATAGGCCCCGTGGTGGAGAACGGCTTCTATTACGACTTCGCCTACAAGAGGCCCTTCACGCCCGAGGATCTCGCGGCCATCGAGGCGAGGATGATGGAACTCGCCAAGAAAGACTTCCAGATCACGCGCGAAGTGTTGCCGCGCGACGAGGCGGTCGATTTCTTCGAGACCCTGGGCGAGCGCTACAAGGCGGAACTGATTTCGGCGATTCCCGCCGACCAGGAAGTGTCCCTCTATCGCGAAGGCGACTTCGTCGATCTCTGCCGCGGCCCGCACGTGCCCTCGACTGGCAAGCTCAAGGTCTTCAAGCTGATGAAGGTGGCCGGCGCCTACTGGCGAGGCGACCAGAACAACGAGCAGTTGCAGCGGATTTACGGCACGGCCTGGGCGAAGAAGGAAGAACTCGAAGCTTATCTCAACATGCTCGAGGAAGCGGAGAAGCGCGACCACAGAAAGCTCGGCCGCCAACTCGATCTTTTCCACCTGCAGGAGGAGTCCCCCGGCATGGTGTTCTGGCACCCGCACGGCTGGACGCTGTGGCAGGAGATCGAGCAGTATATGCGCGGCCTGCTGAACCATCACGGCTACCGGGAAGTGAAGACGCCGCAGGTCATGGACCGCGTGCTCTGGGAAAAATCCGGTCACTGGGAGAACTACAGTGAGCACATGTTCACGACTTCCTCGGAGAACCGCGAATACGCCGTGAAGCCGATGAACTGCCCGGGCCACATCCAGATCTTCAACCAGGGCATCAAGAGCTATCGAGATCTGCCGCTGCGCCTGGCCGAGTTCGGCTCCTGCCACCGCAACGAGCCCTCCGGCGCGCTGCACGGCATCATGCGTGTGCGCGGCTTCGTCCAGGACGACGCCCATATCTTCTGCGCCGAGGACCAGGTCCAGAGTGAGGCTGCCGCCTTCATCGACCTCTTGCGCCTCGTCTATGCAGACTTCGGCTTCACCGACATCCAGGTCAAGTTGTCCACCCGGCCGGAAAAGCGCATCGGCTCCGACGAAGCCTGGGACAAGGCCGAGGCCGCCCTGGCCGAGTCGCTCGCCGCCAAGAATCTCGCCTTCGACCTGCAGCCGGGGGAGGGCGCCTTTTACGGTCCGAAGATCGAGTTTTCGCTCAAGGACTGCCTCGGACGGGTCTGGCAGTGCGGCACCCTGCAACTCGATTTCGCCCTGCCGGCGCGGCTTAACGCCGAATATGTCGGCGAGGACAATGCCCGCCACACGCCGGTGATGCTGCATCGCGCGGTCCTGGGTTCGCTGGAGCGTTTCATCGGCATTCTCATAGAACACCACGCCGGAGCCTTCCCGCTCTGGCTCGCGCCGGTGCAGGCGGTGGTCATGAATATCTCCGAGAATCAGACCGATTATGCCAAGGCGATTGCCGAAAAGCTCGCCGCTGCCGGCTTGCGGGTCGAATCCGATTTGCGCGGAGAGAAGATTAACTATAAAATACGCGAACATAGCTTGTTGAAGAGACCTTACATCGTTGTCGTCGGCGACAAGGAGAAGGTCGAAGGGATGGTCGCCGTGCGTGCCCGGGGCAATCAGGATCTCGGGCAGATGTCCCCCGAAATGTTGATAGAGCGCTTGTTGCGAGAGCGCAGCGCGAGAGCTTAGTTGGCTTGATTTCGGGCTTTATTTTTAATTTTATGGAGAGTTGAACCATCGCCCAGGAGAAGACGCAGCGCGTCAACAACGAAATAACCGCCCCCGAGGTCCGTCTGGTCGGACTCGATGGCGAACAGCTAGGCATCGTGCTATTGCGCGCGGCGCTGGAGATGGCAGAGCAAGTCGGTGTGGATCTGGTTGAAATCGCGCCCCTGGCGCAACCGCCGGTCTGTCGCATCATGGACATCGGCAAGTTCAAGTACCAGGAAGCCAAGCGGGCGCATGACGCGAGGCAAAAGCAGAAGCAGATCCAGGTCAAGGAAGTGAAGTTCAGACCGGGTACGGACGAGGGCGATTATCAGATCAAGCTGCGCAATCTGACGAGATTCCTGCAGGAGGGCGACAAGACGAAGATCACCTTGCGCTTCAGAGGCCGCGAGATGGCCCACCAGGAATTCGGCATCAGGCTGCTGGAACGGGTGAAGGCGGATCTCCTGGAGATCGGCGTGGTCGAGCAGTTCCCCAAGATGGAAGGCCGCCAGCTGGTGATGGTGCTGGCGCCGACGAAGAAGCAAGTGAAGGTGTAGGACCGTCTTCCTTTGAATTTGTAGGTCGGCATTTATGCCGACGGCCTGGATGAAATTTCCGCGGCACAAGTCGGGCTTAAGCCCGACCTACATTGACAAGAGGCAGACGACACAAGTGGCTAGCGGGTCTTACAAGTGCCTTCAACATGAAGGTCACCTGGTGCCATATTAAAAAAGAGGAGTCTTCGATGCCGAAGATGAAAACCAAAAGCGGGGCCAAGAAGCGCTTCAAGGTACGCCCGGGCGGCAGCATCAAGCGCTCGTCCGCGTTCAAGCGTCACATCCTGACCAAGAAAACCACCAAGTCCAAGCGCCAGTTGCGCGGGATCACCGGTGTCGTCGCCGCGGACCAGAAGTCGGTTCGTGCGATGTTGCCCTACGCGTAAGGAGATAAGACATGTCTAGAGTTAAACGCGGGGTAACGGCGCGCGCACGCCACAAGAAGATTCTGGTTCTCGCCAAGGGCTATCGCGGCCGCCGCAAGAACGTCTATCGCATCGCCAAGGAAGCGGTGATGAAGGCGGGGCAGTATGCCTACCGCGACCGTCGCCAGAGGAAGCGCCAGTTCCGCGCCCTTTGGATCATCCGTATCAATGCCGCGGCACGCGAGTTGGGGATGAACTACAGCGGCTTGATGAACGGTCTGAAGAAGGCCGCCATCGAGGTCGATCGCAAGGTCCTGGCCGATCTGGCGGTGTTCGACAAGCCTGCCTTCGCAGCCATCGCGAACCAGGCCAAGCTGAAACTGGCAGCCTAAATCCGGCCTGTGCAAAAAAAGGAGGCCATGCCTCCTTTTTTTGCGCGCCGAGCTTAAGTATGCAAGATATCGAACCACTGGTAGCAAAAGCCACCGCCGAGTTCGCCGCCATCGATGATGCGGCAGAGCTGGAGCAGGCGAAGGCGCGCTATCTCGGCAAGAGCGGGACGCTCACCGAGCTGCTGAAGGGCCTGGGCAAGCTGCCTGCGGACGAGAGGCGCACTGCCGGCGCAGCGATCAACCAGGCCAAGGACAGCATAGAAGCGGCCTTGAATGCCCGGCGCGAAGCCCTCAAGCGTGCCGCGCTCGAGGGGCAACTGGCCGCCGAGGCGCTCGACATCACCCTGCCCGGGCGCGGCCGCGGCCGCGGCGGACTGCATCCGGCGATCAGGACGCTGGAGCGCATCGAGCAGCTCTTTCGCTCCATCGGCTTCGAAGTCGCAGACGGTCCCGAGATCGAGACCGACTGGCACAATTTCACCGCACTCAACACGCCAGAGAATCACCCGGCGCGCTCCATGCACGACACCTTCTACCTGGAGAATGCGCCCGGAGTTCTTCTGCGCACCCATACCAGCCCGGTGCAGATACGCTATATGCAGGCGCATGTGGCAAAGCACGGTCATCTTGCGCATATGCCGGAGATCCGCATCATCGCCCCGGGGCGCGTCTATCGCGTCGACTCCGACGCCACCCACTCGCCGATGTTCCACCAGGTCGAAGGCCTGATGGTCGGGGAGAATGTCAGCTTCGCCGATCTCAAGGGCGTGGTCGCGGATTTCCTGC
>CAIYYX010000223.1 GCA_903930535.1 uncultured Sterolibacterium sp.
AGAGGCGGACACGCGGAGTCCGCCCGATGAATCACTCATGCTCAATGGTAGCGTTCGTTACAGCAATACACGGCCAGAGAACGGACTTTGAACGGACAAAAACGCAAGCCGACAATTACATCGACGTGCAAATTGCCAATTGCCTATTGCCTTGTCCCGGTTCTCAAACAATCAAAAAGTGCTATAGTACGCTTTCCAAGCCATTCACATCAGAACACTCGTTACATGACGTTGACAATGGACACTGAAACACTCAACAACAGCGCCTGTTTTAGGACGATTAATGAAAGGGGGCAAGTGCATTCTTCCCACCACTATGATACGTGTATCCACGATTTGTTTGCAGCCCAGGCAGAACTGACCCCTGGCGCACTCGCCGTCGTTTGTCCGACAACCAACCTGTCCCTGACTTACCAGGAGTTGCACCAGCGATCCAATCAGCTTGCGCGGTATCTCATAGATCTGGGCGTCGGCTCCGGCTCCATTGTCGGCATTTTCCTCGACCGTTCCATCGATATGGTGGTTGGCCTGCTTGGCATTCTCAAAGCCGGCGCCGCTTACCTGCCCCTTGAACCCTCATATCCATCCGCCCGCATCGCCTTCATGCTCAACGATGCCGCTGTGGCCATCATTTTGACTCAGTCTCACCTTGTCTCCGTCTTGCCTGAAGTCCCCACTCATCTCGTATCTCTCGATTTGGACTGGCCCGACATCGCAACGCACGATGTTTCCAATCTCAATATTTCCGTGCTTGGTACTGACCTGATCTATGTGCTCTATACCTCTGGTTCTACTGGTTTACCTAAAGGCGTCATGTGCACTCATGCAGGCATTTTTAATCAGGTCCAATGGATTCAATCCACCATACCTCTCACTCCATCCGACCGCATCCTGCAAAAGACCCCTTTCTCTTTCGATGTATCTGTCCTGGATATTTTCTGGCCGCTCGTTTCCGGCGCTTGCGTTATCCTGGCCAGCCCTGGCGGCCATCAAGATCCCCCTTACCTGCTCTCTATCATCCAGCAGCAGCAGATTTCCGTCATTCATTTTGTGCCTACCATGCTGGACGCCTTCCTCGATCAGCATGGCCTTGCCCAGGCTCGATCCCTGAGAATAGTGATATGTGCAGGTGAAGCCCTCTCATTCAACTTACAACAACGCTTTTTCGACGCCCTCGACTGCGAACTCTATAACCTCTACGGCCCCACTGAAGCCTCTGTCACGATTACTTGCTGGGCCTGCCAGCGCAACAACAGCATGGCCATCGTTCCCATCGGCAAGCCCATCGCCAATTCCCAGGTCTACGTCCTCGATCCCTCGCTCCAGCTTATGCCCGTCGGCGTGCCCGGTGAACTATATATTGCCGGCGTTTGTCTCGCGCGTGGTTACCTCAACCGCCCCGACCTGACTTCCGATCGGTTCATTGCCAATCCCTTCAGCGCCATACCCGGAGATCGTATGTACAAGTCCGGCGATCTGGCGCGTTGGCTCCCCGATGGTAACCTTGAGTTCCTGGGGCGCTTTGATGGTCAGGTTAAATTCCATGGCAACCGTGTCGAATTGGGTGAAATCGAGATCACCCTCATGCTGCATCCTGCCGTCCGTACAGCTGTTGTCATTGTTCGCGAAGACACTCCCGGCGATCAACGCCTGGTCGCCTACATCATCTCTGAATCTGCTCTGTCTGTCGATCCCGACGATCTGCAACGCCATCTCCGGAAGACGCTTCCTTCTTATATGCTGCCTTCTCACTTCGTCTTTCTGGATGCTTTGCCTCTCACTTCCAGCGGTAAAGTCGACCGCCGCGCCCTGCCTGCCCCCTTCGCGCTTCCATCCGTTACCCGTGACGAGTTTGTTGAGCCTCGTAACTCAACCGAGGAACGTCTGGCCCTGATATGGGCCAAGGTGCTGCACATCGACGCCGATCAGATCAGCATGACTGACAATTTCTTTGCGCTTGGCGGACACTCGCTGCTTGCAATGCAAATCTTCAGCCGGATCGAATCCACCTTTGCCAAACATCTGTCAGTAGCAGTTTTGCTCAAATGTCCGACTATTTCGCAGTTGGCTGAAACCATTCAAGCAGATGGTCTTGCCGACGAATGGTCGACTATCGTTATCATCGAATCCGGTAATGTCTCGCCCAAGGGCAAAACCTTACATCCATTCTTCTGTGTGCATGGCTTTGGCGGTGGTGTATTGGGCTACGCAAGTCTGGCAAGTCACCTTGGAAAGTTCCAGCCATTTATCGGTTTGCAGGCAGCTGGCCTTGACGGAAAGTTAGCGCCAGACACTGATATCGACCAGATGGCAACGCGCTATATCAAGGCGATTCGTAGTGTACAACCGCATGGCCCTTACTATCTGGGTGGCTATTGCTACGGTGCCTATGTGGCATATGAGATGGCATGCCAACTGGAGACGCAAGGGGAACAGGTCGCTCTGGTCGCAATCATAGAAGGATATGCACCCGACAATACCCAATCAAACTCATCGCTCTCGCACAGACGACGTCTGGCTAACATTTGGCACAATGTACCTTTCTGGTATAGAGAATATCTGCAGCTTGGGCTGGGAGGTATCCAAGGTCGCATTCGGATAAAAGCCAGAAGTGTCGCAAAGACTACTCTACGCCACATGGGCGTTCCGATGCAACCTGACATTCAAGACTTCATTAATCATGATCCTGCCCAAATACCTCAAACGCAACGCGAAATCATCGAGACGCACATTCGCGCATTGTCTAGCTACATACCCAAACCTTATAGCGGATGCATCACTTTGTTCCGCGCTGAACACCAGACGATATCTCAGGCTGTGTTCGGCAATGATGACCCGGAACTTGGTTGGGGAGGCCTGGTTAGTGGAGGTGTGGATGTCAGAATTTGTAAGGGTTCACACAGCAACCTGCACATGGAACCCTATGTAGCTAGTCTGGCAGAGCATCTGAAAGAAGCCTTAGAAAATTGTCAGAGTGAAGCCCAAAGGCTGGCTTGTTGATCGTAGTGGATATGCGATTCAATAACGCCTGTACTTTCATGCCCGCAACACCGCCGACACCGTCCGCTCCCAATCCGGCGGCACTTCCTCGCTGATCATCAGGCAGTAGCGGCGCGGCCCGGCGTCACGCACCATGTGCCCAATCTGGCTGATCAATTCGGCCTCGGGTTGCGCATACCACCCCAGATTCGGATGCAGCCACAAGAATTTGTCGGGCCACTGCCGGCGCGCTTCGGCCACGGTCATATCGCCCTCCGGC
>CAIYYX010000224.1 GCA_903930535.1 uncultured Sterolibacterium sp.
CCGTGCTGGAATCCAACCTCGGCGAAGAGCGCCAGGCACTGCTCTCCAACCTCAAGGATGGCAGCATCGTCAAGGGCATCGTCAAGAACATCACCGACTACGGCGCCTTCGTCGATCTGGGCGGCATCGATGGCCTGCTGCACATCACCGATCTGGCCTGGCGTCGCGTGCGTCATCCGTCCGAAGTGCTGAACGTCGGCGATGAAGTGGAAGCCAAGATCCTCAAGTTCGACCAGGAAAAGAACCGCGTCTCCCTGGGCATGAAGCAGCTCGGCGAAGATCCCTGGGTAGGCATCTCGCGCCGCTATCCGGCCGGTACGCGTCTGTTCGGCAAGGTCACCAACCTGACCGACTATGGCTCTTTCGTCGAAGTCGAACAGGGCATCGAAGGCCTGGTGCACGTCTCGGAAATGGACTGGACCAACAAGAATATTCATCCGTCCAAGGTCGTGCAGCTTGGCGACGAAGTCGAGGTCATGATTCTCGAGATCGACGAAGAGCGTCGCCGTATTTCGCTGGGCATGAAGCAGTGCATCCCCAATCCCTGGGACGAGTTCGCCATCAACCACAAGAAGGGCGACAAGGTCCGCGGCCAGATCAAGTCGATCACCGACTTCGGCATATTCATCGGCCTGCCCGGCGGCATCGACGGTCTGGTGCATCTGTCTGATCTGTCCTGGTCCGCGACCGGCGAAGAGGCCAAGCAGAACTACAAGAAGGGTGACGAGGTCGAGGCCATGGTGCTTTCGATCGACGTCGAGAAGGAGCGCATTTCGCTCGGCATCAAGCAGATGGAGGGCGACCCCTTCACCAGCTTCGTCGCCAATCACGACAAGAACAGCGTCGTCAAGGGCACGGTCAAGACCCTGGATGCCAAGGGTGCGGTGATCGATCTGGGCAGCGATGTCGAGGGCTATCTGCGTGCTTCCGAAGCCGCCCGCGACCGCATCGACGACCTGCGTACCATCTACAAGGAAGGCGATGCCGTCGAGGCAATGATCATCAATGTCGATCGCAAGACACGCGCGATCAACCTGTCGATCAAGGCCAAGGACCAGGCCGAGCAGTCCGATGCGATGCAGAAGCTGTCTGCCGATAGCGGCTCAGCCTCGACGGGCACAACCAGTCTTGGCGCGCTTCTCAAGGCCAAGTTGAACAACCCGCAGCAGTAAGCACGGACCGGTTATGACCAAGTCCGATCTGATTGCCAGGCTGACGGCGCGTTTTCCGCAGTTGGTTGCGAAAGACGCCGATTTCGCGGTGAAGGTGATACTCGATGCGATGACCGCTGCGCTCTCGCGCGGCGACCGCATCGAGATCCGCGGTTTCGGCAGTTTTGCTCTCAACTACCGGCCGTCGCGCATCGGCCGCAACCCCAAGTCGGGCGAGAAGGTGAGCGTGCCGGAAAAGCACGTGCCGCATTTCAAGGCCGGCAAGGAGTTGCGCGAGCGCGTGGATGTAAACCCCGTGATTAATGTGCAGCGCGGCTAAGTGACAAACGGCCGGTCCATGGACCGGCCGCCGCCGGATGAATGCTGATGCGACTCCTGATTTGGTTGCTGCGGGCCACCGTCTTCGTTCTGCTGTTCGGCCTCGCCATCAAGAACAGCGGCCCGGTCGAGCTGCGTCTGTACCTGGATGCAGCCTGGCAGGCGCCTTTGTCGCTGGTGATTCTGGGTTCATTCGCCGCTGGCGCGGCGATAGGCGTCACGGCGGCATTTGCCACCCTGGTGCGGCAGCGGCGCGAGCTTGGGCAACTCAAGCGTTCCTTGCCGTCAGAGAAACGGGATTAGCGTGAGCGGCATCCTGGAAATCCAGATCTGGTGGCTCCTGGCCCTGCCATTGTTCTTCGTCCTGGGCTGGGTCGCAGCGCGCATCGACATCAGACAGGTGGTGCGCGAGTCGCGCTCCCTGCCGCGGTCCTACTTCAAGGGCCTGAACTTTCTTTTGAACGAGCAGCCCGACGAGGCGATAGAGGCCTTCATCGAGGCTGCCCGCGTCGATCCGGAAACCATAGAGATGCACTTTGCCCTGGGCAATCTGTTCCGCCGCCGCGGCGAAACCGACCGCGCCATCAGGGTGCACCAGAATCTGATCGAGCGCGAAGGATTAAACGACGAGCAGCGCCTGCACGCCTTGTCCGAACTCGGCCAGGACTACCTCAAGGCGGGCCTGCTCGACCGCGCCGAGGAGGTTTTCCTGAAGCTTCGCGGCACGCGCCGCGACGAGGAGGCGCTGCGTTTCCTGCTGGAAATCTATCAGCAGGAGAAGGAATGGCAGAAGGCCATCGATACCGCCAAGAGCCTGCCTGAGCATGCCGGCCATCTGTGGCAGAAGGAAACTGCAAATTTCTACTGCGAACTGGCGGCTGCCAAGCTCCTCCATGGCCAAACTGCTGAAGCGCGCTCCCTGCTCGACGCCGCGCTCGTGGCCAACAGGAAGTGCGTGCGCGCCACCATACTGCAGGGCGAACTGGCGCTGGCCGAAGGCGATACGGCCGCCGCGATCGAGGCCTGGCAGCGCATCGAGCAACAAAGTCCCCTGTACCTGGCCCTGATCGCGGAAAAACTCTCAGAGGCCTACCGCAAGGAGGGGAGGGAAGAGCAGAGCATCGTGCTGTTGCGCGGCTGGCTTGCCCAACATCCCTCTCTCGATCTCCTCGATGCGGTGTTCCAGTCAGAGCTGAAAGGCAGCGGCGCCGAGGCGGCCTACCAGCTGGTGCGCGATGAACTGCGGCGAAACCCGACGCTGCTGGGTCTGGACAAGCTGCTCGAGGCGCAAATCCTGGTGGCGCCGCCCGAGCGCCGTCCCGACCTGGAACTCATCAAGAACCTGATCCACAACCATACCCGTCGCGTCGCCCGCTATCGCTGCGACAGCTGCGGATTCAAGGCCCGGCAGTTTTACTGGCGCTGTCCGGCATGCGGCGGCTGGGAAACCTATCCCCCGAAGCGGACGGAAGAGTACGATTTGACGCCCTGATTATTGAAACGCGCAAACATGACTGACAAGCGTCGAACCTGCCTCGTCGTTCCCGCGCATACCCTCTGGGGCACAAGGGCGGTAATCCAGTGTCCTTTCTTCAACACCCCTGGGTCCCCGCTTCGGCGAGGACGACGGATGTTTCCCGATCATCTCTACGGTCCTCTATAGGAGCGGTACTTTTGAAAATAACAGTCATCGGCACCGGCTACGTCGGCCTGGTCAGCGGCACCTGTCTTGCGGAGGTCGGCAACGACGTGCTCTGCGTAGACGTCGATGCGGAAAAAATCGCATTGCTGGAAGCCGGCGGCATTCCCATCTTTGAACCTGGCCTGGCCGCGATGGTGGCGGGCAATCGCGCCGCCGGCCGCCTCTCCTTCACCACCGACATTGCCGCGGGTGTCAGTCACGGCAACATCCTGTTCATCGCCGTGGGCACGCCGCCCGACGAGGACGGCTCGGCTGACATGAAATACGTGCTCGCCGTCGCGAAAAGCATCGGCCGCCACATGGACGGTTTCAAGGTGGTCGTGGACAAATCCACTGTGCCGGTCGGCACCGCCGACCGTGTGCGCGAAGCGATACTCGGGGAACTGAAAACCCGCGGCGTCGCCGGCGAGTTTTCCGTCGTCTCGAATCCGGAGTTCCTCAAGGAAGGCGCGGCGATAGAAGACTTCATGAAGCCCGACCGCATCGTCATCGGCGCCGACGACAACCGCGCCATCGAGCTGATGCGCCAGCTCTTTGCGCCATTCCAGCGCAGCCACGAGCGCCTGATCGTCATGGACGTGCGCTCGGCGGAACTCACCAAGTATGCCGCCAATGCCATGCTGGCGACCCGTATCTCCTTCATGAACGAACTGGCCAACCTGGCCGAGAAGCTGGGCGCAGACATCGAGCAGGTGCGCTTCGGCATCGGCTCGGACCCGCGCATCGGCTACCATTTCCTCTATGCCGGTTGCGGCTATGGCGGCTCCTGTTTCCCCAAGGACGTGCAGGCGCTGATCCGTACGGGACAGGAGGCCGGCCAGGATCTGAAGATCCTGAACGCCGTCGAGGCCGCCAACGAATTCCAGAAACACGTGTTGCCGGAGAAAATTCTCAAGCGCTTTGGCGCTGATCTTGGCGGCCGCCGCTTCGCCATCTGGGGCCTGGCCTTCAAGCCGAACACCGACGACATGCGCGAGGCCCCCAGCCGGGTCCTGATAGCTGCACTGCTCGCCCGCGGCGCCACGGTCTGCGCCTACGATCCGGTGGCCATGCCCGAGGCGCAGCGGATATTTGCCGACGCTGTCTCTTACAGCGAGACGCCGCTTGCGGCGCTCAAGGGTTGCGACGCCCTGGTGATCGTCACCGAGTGGAAGGAATTCAGGAGCCCGGACTTTGCGGCGATCAAGCTCGGCTTGAAGGAAGCGGTCATATTCGACGGCCGCAATCTCTATGATCCGGCGCAGATGAAAAAGGCGGGCATCGAATACCACGACATCGGCAGAATATGATGAAGCTTCCCGACACCTCCAAGGCCCGCATTCTCATCGTCGGCGATGTCATGCTCGACCGCTACTGGTTCGGCGAGGTGAGCCGTATCTCGCCCGAGGCGCCGGTGCCGGTGGTCAAGGTGGAGAGGGTCGAGGAGAGACCCGGCGGTGCCGCCAACGTCGCGAGGAATGCCGCTGCCCTGGGCGCCAAGGTATCCCTGCTGTCTGTGGTGGGCGCCGACGAGGCCGGCCAGACCCTGTCCCGGCTGCTCTCGGGTGACGGCATCGAGACCAGTCTGCACGAAGACGCGCAACTGTCCACCACGGTCAAGTTGCGTGTCGTCGGCCGTCAGCAGCAACTCTTGAGAATCGACTTCGAAACCTGGCCGGCGCACGAGGTGCTGCGCGCCAAACTGGCCGAGTTCGAACAGCGTCTGGGGGAGTGCGACGTGGTGATACTCTCGGATTACGGCAAGGGGGGGCTCACGCATATCGCGCAAATGATCAGCCTCGCCAGAGCCAGGGGCAAGCCCGTGCTGGTTGACCCCAAGGGCGAGGACTATGCGCGCTACGCCGGCGCGACGCTGCTCACGCCCAACCGTACCGAGTTGCGCCAGGTGGTCGGCCGCTGGGGCAGCGAGGCAGAACTTGCCGAGAAGGTCGGGCGCTTGCGCATCGAACTTGGCCTCGAGGCCCTCCTGGTGACCCGCTCCGAGGAGGGCATGACGCTGTTCCGTGAACAGGGCAGCGTGCATGAGCCGGCCCAGACGCGCGAGGTATATGATGTCAGCGGTGCCGGCGACACGGTGATCGCCACCCTGGCGGTGATGCTGGGCTGCGGTCTCGATCTGGCTCTCGCCATGAAGATCGCCAATCGCGCCGCCGGCGTCGTCGTCGGCAAGCTCGGGACGGCGACCTGCACGCTGGCTGAACTGGAAGCGCAACAAGGATAGAAACCATGTACACGATAGTCACCGGAGCCTGCGGATTTATCGGCGCCAACCTGGTCAAGGCATTGAACGAGCGCGGCGAGACCAACATCATCGCCGTCGACAACCTCTCCCGCGCCGACAAGTTCAAGAATCTCGTCGACTGCGAGATCATCGACTATATCGACAAGCAGGACTTCCTCGATCTGGTCATGGCCGGTCATTTCGATGGCGCCGTTGAGGCGGTGCTGCATGAGGGCGCCTGCTCAGACACCATGGAGTCAGATGGCCGCTACATGATGGCCAACAATTACCGCTACTCCCTTTCCCTGCTCGATTTCTGCACAGAGCAGGAGATTCCCTTTCTGTATGCTTCGTCTGCCTCCGTCTATGGCGGCGGCAGCGTGTTCATGGAGTCGCGCGAGTTCGAGGCGCCGCTCAATGTCTATGGCTACTCGAAGTTCCTCTTCGACCAGGTCGTGCGCCGACGCAGCAACGATTTTTCCTCCCAGGTCGCCGGTTTCCGCTATTTCAATGTCTATGGCCCGCGCGAGCAGCACAAGGGGCGCATGGCTTCGGTCGCCTTCCACTTTTTCAACCAGTTCCAGGCCGAGGGCAGGGTGAAACTGTTCGAGGGCTGCGACGGCTATGAGAACGGCGAGCAGCGGCGCGATTTTGTTTCCGTCGCCGACGTGGTCAAGGTCAATATGTTCTTTCTCGATCATCCGGAACGCTCTGGCATCTACAATCTCGGCACAGGCCGCGCCCAGTCCTTCAACGACGTCGCCGTCGCCACAATCAATGCCTGCCGTGCGAAAAAGGGCGAGGCGTCGCTGTCCCTGGCCCAGTTGCGCGCGCAGGGGATGATCGAATACGTGGCCTTTCCCGAGGCCTTGAGGGGCAAGTACCAGAGCTTCACCCAGGCCGATCTCAGCCATTTGCGCTCTGTCGGCTATTACGCCGAGTTCGCCACGGTGGAAGAGGGCGTGTTCGACTATGTCGGGCATATGGTAAATGCGCTCGATGCGTCTTGATGCGGCCATGCTCAAGACTCTCGATGACGCGGTAGGAAATTCCCCGCTGGTGTGCTTAAAGCGCATCGGCGCAGGGAAGAACAACCTCATCCTGGCCAAGCTTGAGGGCAACAATCCGGCCGGATCGGTCAAGGACAGGCCTGCGCTGTCGATGGTGCTCGGGGCGGAGGCACGCGGCACGATACGCCCCGGCAACACTCTGATCGAGGCCACCAGCGGCAATACCGGCATCGCGCTGGCGATGGTGGCGGCGATGCGCGGCTACCGCATGATTCTGGTGATGCCTGAGAACCAGAGCGTCGAACGACGCCAGACCATGCGCGCCTTCGGCGCCGAACTGGTGCTGACGCCGAAAGAGGGCGGTATTGAAATGGCGCGCGACACTGCCGAGAAAATGCGCAGCGAGGGGAGGGGCGTGATCCTCGACCAGTTCGCCAATCCCGACAATCCGCGGGCCCACTATGAGGCGACCGGGCCGGAGATCTGGCGCGACACCAAAGGCAAAGTCACTCATTTCGTCAGCAGCATGGGCACGACGGGCACCATCATGGGCGTGTCTCGCTTCCTCAAGGAAGAGAACCCGGCCGTCCAGATCATCGGCTGTCAGCCCGAGGAAGGCTCGCAGATTGCCGGCATCCGCAAGTGGCAGGAGGCCTATCTGCCGAAGATATTCGAGCGCTCCCGCGTCGATCGCATCCTTGATGTGAGCCAGGCGGCGGCAGAGGACATGACGCGGCGCCTGGCGCGCGAGGAAGGCATATTCGCCGGCATCTCCTCTGGCGGCGCCATGACCGTAGCCTTGCGCGTCGCCGCAGAACTCGAGAACGCGGTCATCGTCACCATCGTCTGCGACCGCGGCGACCGCTACTTATCGACAGGCGTGTTTCCGGCATGAGTTCCGTGCTGGTCTTCGACATCGAGACCATCCCCGATGTCGCCGGTTTGCGCACATTGCACGCTCTGGATGTCGATCTTTCGGACGCAGAGGTGGCCGAGTTCGCCTTCCAGAAGCAGCGGGCGAAAAACGGCAGCGA
>CAIYYX010000225.1 GCA_903930535.1 uncultured Sterolibacterium sp.
CGAAACTGGATGACGTGTTGGCAAAATGCTGAGCGTGGATTTGTTTTTTGTTTGGTGAGTTTCCTCGGGTTTGAAAAATAATTGAGATTTTTTTTGACATCGGCAATTCTTTCGCCTACAAATTTCGCCGACATAGTGACTCCTGGATGCGTTTTATGCGCAGCGCCGTTTAAGCGGCTAGTTAGGAGGGCAGCGGCCCCGTCGAGCGGGGTCAGGTCCCGGGAGGGATCGGCCGTAACGCACCAGAGCCAACCCAAACGGGGGTTAGGCCTGGTGCTTTTTCTTTTGCGGGTTGGCCCGAAAACCAACTCCCAAAATGAAAAAAAACATCCCCAAAAAACAAACGCCGGCAGGTTCTCCCACCAAGAACCTGGTTACCCGCAGATTTCGCAAATCCCTCCCTGAGCTGCGCAAGTATCTCGGGCTGGAAGCCGACAACGCACTGGAGGAACTCGCGGAATCGTTCCTGGATTTCCTCGATGACGTCGGGACCAAGGCACGCGATAAGGCGATTGCTGATGCAATTGATGCAATCCCGACCACCGGCCGCGAACTGGTCGAGCGGCTCATCAGATTGCGTGATCGCAAAGGCAAGAAGGGAGGAGCCTCCCATGAATAACATTCTTCCCGTTCAGGGAAATTCCACCCCTGCCCTTCATGGGGCGGGGGCCGGGGGTTCGAAGGGGGTAAACGCAGTTTCCCCCTCGCCAGATGTTTGTGGGGGCAGCCCACACGTAGCTGGCCCATTATCAGGGGGTATAGCTTCGCCTTCTGGTGATACTATGCCTCCTGATCAAAGACGGCGAGGCAGGCCGATGTCCGGCAAATCTAAGATGCGGTTTTGCTTTACGCCGCGCCTTGCGTCAAGGCTGAAACATATTCCGCATGGGGTGCGTGGTCACACGGTCGAAACTGCGGTGACGCTGTTTCTGGATGCACAGGAAGCGGTCCCGTTGGACCAACTTTGCCTCGCGCTTTGGAATCTCTTTATCCGGCTCTCGCAGTTGCGTGGCCTCTTGGCTGGTTGCGGAACGTTGTCGGTGGAGAAGCGGGCACGTGCTGCGGCTTTTTGTGCCGCCGTCGCATGCAAATTGGAAGGGATTCTGTGTCAATTGGCGGGTGCCGGAAAGGCACCGGCTGACGATGATTCTGACCAATTGCGGTCGTTAAAAACCAAGCTTTCCTTTTCACCGGCGGTTACAACAAGGTTGAAAAGTCTCACAAAGGGGAAGCGCCGCCGCACAGTTGAAATCGCGGTGACATTGCTCTTGGAAGGTCCGGGTATGGAGTGGTTTGAGAGGGTCTTTCCGGAACTCTCGGAATTGTCCAGCTTGCTACAGCATGTGTTGGAAACACTCGCCGTCGGGCCAACATTGACTGAGGAAAAAAGGGCGCGAGCTGAGGCCATTGGTGCCGCCGCGATAGGCAAACTAGGAAGGATATTTGAGCTATGAAAGCCACAGTTCATTTTTGTTTGCGCGCACCTGGTAAGCGTGATTTGGAGCACAACTTCCGCGGCCATGCAACACGGTCAAAAGCGGAGCGAAGCTTCACCGGAAGCCGGGTAGTTTTCGTCGGTGGGGATGCTCGCGGTGTGGGCGCAATCTCAGCAGAACCTGGCAATGAGACAGGGACAATGATCGTGATCGGTGGGCCGTATGCGGGCCGCAAGGGCCGTTCTTTGCGTCAGGTAATCCTGTCCGCACAGGATCTTCCGCAAGCAACAGAACAGGAATACCATGCTGCTCTCGCGACATTGATGACCGCCGCTCAGCTTTGGATTGACACATTTGCGCCCGGGGTCCGCTGGATCGCTTTTGCCCACCAAGATCGTAATCACCCCCACGTTCACCTGGTTTTTGAGAATTGGGATTATGCCGCCAATCGCCGGTTGGATTTCCACCCGATACTACTTGAAACAGTTCAAACCATGGGTTGGGCAAAGGGCATCGGATTAACTTCCGGTAAGGGGTCATTGGGTAAAGCAACGGCTGGGAAGAAGCTGGAAGATGCCGGTGCAAAATTGGCAGACTTGGATTATCAAGAGCGGGTTCAACTTCTGGCATGGCAAAGCTTTAGGGGCGAAAAGAAAGCTGCCAGCGCGTTGCTTACCTGGTGCGAAAAGACACGTCCTGTGTATTCAGTCGAAGGGATTGTAGCCGCGCTTGAAGCAGGCCCGTTGCCAACCGGATGGGAAATTCGAAAAACAAAGTCGGGCAAGCCCTTGCGACACCCGACGGTCATCATTTCGGGGCGGCACCTTCGCATCGAAAAATTCTTCGAGCTGTGGATTGAGCTGCTCAAGGCTCCAAATCAGGAGCTTGAAACCACCAAAATGGAAAGGAACAAATAGTATGAGTGAAATTGAAACCCTAGAAAATGTTGTGTCTATGGCGGAGGCATTGGAGCGAATCGCGGCCAGTCCAGCCGCTGCGGCTTTGAGTTGTTTGCCCAGAGATTATTGGCCGAGGGCCACCGCTGACGCGGAGGCAACCATCGGCGCGGTCACCGCCTCCGGCGCGGACGTAATCAATGGTGCGGCCACAGTCACAGTAACCGGAGCGGACGAATCCAACGGCGAGGCTACAAGCACCAGCCAGGCCACCGCCAGCGGCGTGGTCGCAACCACTGGCGCGGCTAACGGTGGGTACGCGAAAACTGGTGACGGTGACGAAAAACCGAGGTATCCGGGTGCCGAGATTGCAGATTCTATCGGATCTGCAAGTCGGCCTTTTTCATGGCCTTGTTTACCCAAGGCTGTTCAAGATCGAGGGCAGTTTAACCAACTCGCGATGTTCGATGTCTTGCCACCGTGGCCGCCCCATTACATGGGACGACTCGCATGGACTGCATGCTGTGTAGCTGGGATTGCCCATCGCCACAACGCCTGGGAAATATTGGACGCGAGCTTACAGGCTTTGGCTGGAGCAGATGACCTAACTTGGACGAAATTGCGAATGAGCGCGCTAAGTTTCTATGTTGCCGGGGCGCTGGGTGCGCTGGGTTTGGGCGTAGACAATCCTGGGGCAATCAAGATTATCGGGGAGGTGACAAGTGCTATTCCACTGCTGCCGTGGCGACAAAATTTCGAGCGTGAGGATGGTCGCGTGTCTTGGTTGCGTAGAGAATTGTTTGTTTGCGACAGCGTTTCTGTGGCGACGAGTGATTTGGTCACTGCTTGGCGGCGCTATACGACCGCGCAGGGGCTTCCGTTTGACACGCCGGGCAAGGAACTCAACAAGATGGGCCGGGCCGTGCGCACGGCCTTCTCTGATCAAATAAAAAAGGAGACAGTAATTGAGAGCGAGAACCTCACTGTAACCCAGGCGGGACCATGCAGAAGAAGACGTGGCATGATCGGATTGGCGTTTCGGGATGTTCTTCTTTTCAAACAGATATGCTCGATGCCCTCCTAGCTTTTCCGTAGGAAAAGCTAGAAACGGGCGCGTGCGCGTGTAACACGGATTTTGGGGAACCACACGGATTCACACGGATTTTTTTGAATATCCGTGTGAATCCAATTCTCTAAAAATGAACGCATTGCGGGCGTCAACACGGATTACACGGATTTTCTCTCGTGTGCGTGCGCGAGGTCGTTCGTCGTGTGCGAGTTGTCATCATACCTAAGACGTCTCGGCAGCGCATCAGCCTGCCGCTTGGGTCTGTTTGAGGGTATATTCACAGGCCTGTTCATAGATCTGGGTCAGCAGCTTTTCCAATCCCCCCTCTCTGTCGATATCGGTGATTTTGATGCAGACTCCCGGCATGTCAGGGTGGGTGAGGGTATCCGCATCCGCATCCACGTCTTCGGCTTCCGGGCATTCCCAGTTGCAGCAGTTCATGAGGAATTGAGGGAGTTCATTGTTGATGTCGATTTTTGTATTCATGATTTTGGTTGTTGTTGTCGGCGGTCGATAGCTAGCAGAAACAACCCGGATAAGCAACCGAAGCAAACCTCAAAAACCGAGGTTTTCCCGTGATTTTTATTCGGGTTGTTGTTTTTTGAGGCGAAAAATGCAACCCCGCCCGGTTACCCGGCTGGGCGCTGGGTCCTGATTCAGGTTTTTGGCTGTAACGGTTTCGGTTTTGGTCGTCTGTGTGGTTTTGGGTTTCTTTCCTTGGGTTTGATCTCGTTGGTTTCTGTTTCTTTTGGATCTTCCCAGTGTTGTTCGATTTCGACTGTTCCCGCGCCGATCATGAACACCAATTGGCCTTTCGGTACGTCGGCGGATGGTTTGACGGTGATAATTTTTGGCGATAGCGGATTGCCTGTGGCAAATCCGGCGACCCGGCTTCCGTCCCTGAGCGTGACGGCCACCCAGCCCGCCGCCGCTTCCTCGCCCTCAACCTCCCCCTGATAGAGAGTGGCAAGAGTCATTGCCCCTTTTCTGCACCATTCGGGGAGGTGATCCGGGGTGGTAGCAAGGTCGACGCGGTCGATGATTTCGGCGAGAAGGCGGGTGAGTTTCTCACGGGTTTTCACATCGTCATTTTCGATTGCCAGATCTCGAATGGCCTCAACATCGTGCGGGATCTGCTCCCGGATAATTTCGTTGTCGTCGGTCACACCTTCGAGCGATTTGAGTTCGGTGCGGGCTGCCTCAACCGCCCGCTCGTCGGTGGTGATTTGTTTGATGATGGCGGATGGCAGATCTTTCTTTTTGGTGGATCTGATGGATGACACCATGCGGGAGATGCCTTCCTCAAGTTCCTTGATGCGTTCCTCCAGGACGAACTTTCGGGTGACTCGCGGATCAAAGGCGGGTGCTGTAGTCAGATCATCGGCATCGATGTTGAGGAGGCGTCCGACGATCATGGATTCCGCCAG
>CAIYYX010000226.1 GCA_903930535.1 uncultured Sterolibacterium sp.
ACCGCTTCCATCGCCATGGCGCCGAAGAGATAGGGAATCAGGCCGCCGATGAACAGACCAATGATTACCAGGTGATTGGAAAGATCGAAGGTCAGCACCCGCCCTGCGGACTCCAGGGCATGGGTGTAGTCGGCGAACAGCACCAGGGCGGCCAAGGCGGCGGAGCCGATGGCATAGCCCTTGGTCACGGCCTTGGTTGTGTTGCCCACCGCGTCGAGCGGATCGGTCACCGCGCGCACCGAAGCGGGCAGTTCGGACATCTCGGCGATGCCGCCGGCATTGTCGGTGATCGGGCCGTAGGCGTCTAGGGCGACGATAATGCCGGCCATGGATAGCATGGAAACCGCCGCGATGGCGATGCCGTAGAGGCCTGCCAGCGCATAGGCGCTCCAGATCGCCAGACACACCGAGAGTACAGGCCAGGCCGTGGAACGCATCGAGACGCCGAGTCCGGCGATGATGTTGGTGCCATGGCCTGTCGTGGAAGCTTCCGCGATGTGCTTGACCGGTTTGAAGTCGGTACCGGTGTAATACTCGGTGATGAAAACCATCAGGCCGGTGAGCACCAGACCGATAACAGAAGCTCCATAGAGCCGCAGATGAGCGCCGCCGTTGATGCCCATCACCGCATTCAAGGCATCGTCGGGCATGAACATCTGGGTGATCGGATAGAAGGCAATCAGGGCCATCACGCCGGAGACAATCAGGCCGCGATACAGCGCATTCATGATCTTGCCGCCGTCGCGCGCCTTGACGAACTGGACGCCGACGATGGAGGCGATGATGGAGAAGCCGCCCAGGACCAGCGGATAGATCGCCGCCGCCTCGGCATTGGCCTTCAGCATCAAGGCGCCGAGAAGCATGGTCGCGACGATGGTCACGGCATAGGTCTCGAACAGGTCGGCAGCCATGCCAGCGCAGTCGCCGACATTGTCGCCGACGTTGTCTGCAATCACCGCCGGGTTTCTCGGGTCATCCTCGGGGATGCCGGCTTCCACCTTGCCCACCAGGTCAGCGCCAACATCGGCGCCCTTGGTGAAAATGCCGCCACCCAGACGGGCGAAGATGGAGATCAGGGAAGAGCCGAAGCCCAGCCCGATCAGCGGATGGATGATGTGGTCGATGCTGGTGCCAGGCATGGCCACACTCTTTAGATAGGCGTAATAGCCGGCGACGCCCAAGAGGCCCAGGCCGACGACCAGCATGCCGGTGATGGCGCCGCCCTTGAAGGCGACGTCAAGCGCAGGACCGACGCCGTGGCGAGCCGCCTCGGCAGTGCGAACGTTGGCCCGGACCGAGACGTTCATGCCGATGTAACCGGTCGCGCCGGAGAGCACCGCGCCGATCAGGAAGCCGAAGGCCGTCGACCAGCCCAGTGCTGGCACCAGCCCTATGACAAAAAACAGTATGCCGCCGACGATGGAGATCGTCGTGTACTGCCGGTTGAGATAAGCCTGCGCGCCTTGCAAGATGGCGCTGGCAATCTCTTGCATGCGCTCATTGCCGGCGGGCTGTGCCAGAATCCACTTGCTGGAAACCGCGCCGTAGGCAATCGCCACGACGGCGCAGATCAGCGCAAACATTAGTCCTGCAGACATTCATAGCTCCTTCTTCTTGTCATCATTCCGATGGCAATCGCCATCCCCCCATACTCGCCGGCGCGCGGCAAACCGCGTGCCAGCATGTTCCTGCGTCGCCCACAATCGTTCAGATCGTATACGCCGCCAATTTCTTTACCACAGCGACATTCTTCAGCCGCACGTAATCCGGAAGCCCATTGCGATAGGGCGGATAATCCTCGCCCGCTATCAAGGGAGCGAGATAAGCCCGGCAGGCTTCGGTGATACCGAAGCCGTCGGCCGTAATGAATTCGCGCGGCATTTTCTTCTCAACATTGGCGACATCCTTCAACTCGGCCACGCCGACTTCCCAGCGATAAGGGCTGTCGGCCAGGCGCACGATGCTCGCCATCACGGCATTCTTCCCTGCTAACGCCAGTTCCACGGCGGCGCGTCCAACAGCCACGGCCTGTTCAACGTCAGTCTTCGAAGCAATATGCCGCGCGGCGCGCTGCAGGTAGTCTGCCACCGCCCAATGATATTTGTAACCATGCTTCTCGGAAACGAGTTGTGCAATGCGCGGCCCCACTCCGCCCAGTTGGGCATGACCGAAGGCATCCATGGTGCCGGCCTCCGCCAGAAACTTTCCGTCGGCACCACGCAATCCCTCCGACACGGCGATGGCGCAATAGCCATGACGCTCCACGCATTCCTTGACGCGGGCGAGGAATGACTCCTGATCGAAAACAATCTCCGGGAACAACAGCAGATGCGGTGCCTCGCCAGCTTGTTCAGAGGCCAGGCCGCAGGCGGCGGTGATCCAACCGGCATGGCGACCCATAACCTCGAGTACGAAAACTTTGGTCGAGGTCTTGGCCATGGAGGCGACATCGAAGCCCGCCTCGCGCATGGATACGGCGACATACTTCGCCACCGAGCCAAAACCCGGGCAGCAGTCTGTCAGGGGCAGGTCGTTATCCACGGTCTTGGGTACATGGACTGCGACGATGGGGTAACCCATCGCGGCCGACAATTGCGAGACCTTGAGGCAGGTGTCGGCAGAGTCGCCGCCTCCGTTATAGAAGAAGTAGCCGATGTCGTGGGCGCGGAACACCTCGATCAGCCGCTCATACTGCGCCCTGTGGGTCTCCAGGCTTTTCAGCTTGTAGCGACAAGAACCGAAGGCGCCGGCAGGGGTGTGGCGCAGGCGCGCGATATCATTGGTTGATTCCAGCGAGGTGTCGATCAAGTCCTCAGTCAGCGCACCAATGATGCCATTCCTGCCCGCATAGACCTTGCCGATGCGATCCGGATGCGCCCTCGCCGCCTCGATCAATGCGCCAGCCGTGGCATTGATGACGGCTGTAACGCCACCGGATTGCGCATAAAAGGCATTACGCTTGGGCATTGCTGTCATCTCCCTAGACCAGCACTCCGAGGACTTTCATGCGGATATTATCGACCGAGCCGCTGCCGGAAACCTTGCGATACTTCGGCGCCACGGCATCGCCGGTCGCCGCCCACTTCTGGAAATACTTGACCAGCGGCAGGGTCTGGGCGCGGTATACCTCAAGGCGCTTCATCACGGTTTCCACCTTGTCGTCTTCGCGCTGGATCAAGGACTCGCCGGTGACGTCGTCCTTGCCGGCAAGCTTGGGCGGGTTGAATTTTACATGATATGTCCGTCCCGAGGCGGGATGAACACGACGGCCACTCATGCGGGTGATGATTTCGCTATCCTCTACATCGATCTCGAGCACATAGTCGACGTAGATTCCGGCAGACTTCAGCGCCTCTGCTTGAGGGATGGTGCGAGGGAAGCCATCGAGCAAGTAGCCCTTGGCGCAGTCCGCCTGTTGCAGGCGTTCCTTGACCAGGCCGATGATGATGTCATCAGAGACGAGTTGCCCCGCGTCCATCACCTCCTTGGCCTTGATACCGAGCGAAGTGCCAGCGCGGATGGCAGCACGCAGCATATCCCCGGTGGAAATTTGGGGTATCGAATACTGCGCCGTGACGAATCCGGCTTGAGTGCCCTTTCCTGCACCGGGCGGCCCAAGGAGTATCAGGCGCATGACATAGCCAATGCGCAATGAAGAAGCCCTATTACAAAGATGGGATTATACATTTCTTACGAGCGCGCTTATCGCCGCATAATTAAAGATGATGAAGATAGCTTCAATCGGCGCGGCGGTCAAACTCGCGCCGCACCCGCTCGAGATCCTCATGGGTGTCAACCCCCTGTGCAGGGGCCTGGTTGCAGGATATGACGCGAATTCCATAGCCGTGCCACAAGGCCCGCAATTGTTCGAGCACCTCGAAGCCCTCCAGAGGTGAGGCTGCCAGCTGCCCATACTCCCTCAGGAAGGCCACGCGATAGGCGTAAAGGCCGATGTGGCGCTGCGCCGGCAGGTCCGCTGGCAAGGTCATGCGGTTCTCGGCAAAGCCATCCCTGGCCCAGGGAATGGGGGCGCGGGAAAAGTAGAGCGCGCGACCATCGCCAGTGCATACCACTTTCACCACATTGGGATTGAAAAAGTCGGCGGCGTCCAGGACGGCATGACTTGCAGTCGCCATCGCCGCGCCGGGATCGTTGATCAGCGCCTGCGCCACGGCATCAATCAGCGCCGGGTCGATCAGAGGTTCGTCGCCTTGCACATTGACGACGATTTCCTCGTCACTCCAACCCATTCTCAGGGCCACTTCGGCGATGCGGTCAGTACCGCTCAAGTGATCGGAGCGGGTCATGACGGCAGTAAAGCCATGCCTTTCGGCTTCTTCAAGAATGCCGACATGGTCGGTGGCAATCCACACGCCGCTGGCGTGGGCACGCTGTGCTGCCTCGGCAACGCGCACGACCATGGGCTTGCCATTGATGTCGGCCAGCGGTTTACCCGGCAGCCGGGTCGAAGCATGGCGAGCCGGAATGACGATTCGGAAGGACACTATTAGCGGACGTCTTCAGAAGTGAGCGCCCGCGCCTCGTCTTCGAGCATCACCGGAATGTCGTCCTTGATTGGATAGCCTAGCCGGCAGGCCTTGCATAGCAGTTCGGATTGGGCCTTGCGGTAGTCGAGTGGGCCTTTGCAGGCCGGGCAGACGAGGATTTCAAGCAGGCGGGCATCCATTCAACTTCTCCATAACCAAGGCTGCAAGATCGGGTTCGACCCGGGCGGTGACCGGCAGCACCCATACCGGGCGATCCGTGATACCGGCGCATTTTACCGCATCCTTCTCGGTCATCAGCAGCGCGTCGGCATCGATGCCGTTGAGGTCGGCCGCGGTAAAGACATGATGATCGGGGAATGGATGGGATCCGAATGAGAGGCCAAGGCCCCTGAGATGAGAGAAGAATCTCTGCGGATCGCCGATGCCGGCGACCGCGGCCAGCCTCTTGCCAGTCAAATCCTTTGCGGCACAAGTTTGTTGCGAATTTGACAAGGCATGGAAGGTGTCACCATCAAGAAGCATGGCGAACTGCGGCGGCAACCCGGGCGCGTAAGGTACGTCAGTCACACCGTTGATCACCAGCGCATCGACACGCGCCAAGCGTGACGGCGGCTCACGCAGCGGACCAGCAGGCAGTGGCCAGCCGTTCATCAGCCCACGTCCGTCCTGCACGGCAATTTCAAAGTCACGCGCCAAACGGTAATGCTGCAGACCATCGTCGCTGAGAATCAGGTCGCACTCCGGGTGGGCTTTGATAAGAGCACGCGCCGCGGCAACCCTATCCTTGCCAACGAAAACGGGAAGTCTTGTCCGCCGCTTGATCAAGAGCGGCTCGTCTCCGACTTCGGCCGCAGCGCTGTCTGTCAATACCTCACGCACAGTTCCTGCGCCGCCGTAGCCGCGGCTCACCACCCCAGGCTTGAAACCGCGCTCATGCAACTGTTCTCCCAGCCACAGTGTCAGCGGCGTCTTGCCGCTGCCACCGACGATGATATTGCCTACCACAACGACCGGTAACGGCAGCCGTTCGCTCCGCAATATGCCGGCACGATACAGGGTAAGGCGCAGGGCGGCGAGAAACCTGAACAGGGCTGCCAATGGCAGCAACGCGATTGCCGTTGCGCTGCGGCGGCGCCAAACGTCAGCGACCAGCGTTCTGAGTTGCAAAGGAGATATGGGACAGGCCGGCCTGCTGCGCCGCCTGCATCACGTCAATGACGCTCTGATGCGTCGTCTTGGCATCTGCACTGATGATGACAACAGGTTCCTTGGCTCCGCTGGCAGCCCGTTTCAGGGCGAGACTGACTGCTGCAACATCGCTCGCACCGACGGCGCTCTTGTTCACCATCACCTCGCCCTGACTACTGACGGCGACGTTGATCTCATTGGGATGATCCTGCACCTGCTGGACGTCGGCAGTAGGCAGATTGATCTCCAGCCCGGCATACTTAGAATAGGTTGTGGTGATCATGAGGAAAATCAGGATCACCAGCAACACATCAATCATCGGGATCAGGTTGATCTCTGGTTCCTCGTGCGGGCGACCGCGCTGGAAATTCACGGCATCGTCCCCGTCACTTGCGTTCACCGTGGACCAACTCTACCAACTTCACCGTCTGCAATTCCATCTCGATCACAAGCCCGTCGACCATGGCGCGAAAATGGCGATAGAAAATCATGCTAGGAATGGCGATAATGAGGCCGAAACCTGTGTTGTATAGTGCCACTGAAATGCCATGGGCAAGCGCCTGGGGATTGTTGCCAGAGGCGGTGGACGAACCAAATATTTCAATCATGCCGACCACCGTCCCGAATAAGCCCATCAGCGGGCTGATCGAGGCGATAGTACCAATACTGGTAAGAAATCGCTCCAACTCGTGGGCGACACCGCGGCCTGCCTCTTCTATGGCTTCCCTCATGACCTCGCGCGAACTCTTGACATTGCGCAAGCCGGCGGCGAAGACCCTGCCGAGCGGCGAATGCGCTTCGAGGCGCTCGAGCATTTCCTCTGTCACCCCACCCTGACGGTAATCACCGATGACGCTGTTGAGCAGTCCCTGCGGAACGATCTTGGCTCGACGTAGTGCCGCAGCACGTTCGATAATCAGGGCAACGGCTATGACAGAAGTCATCAGCAAGAACCAGATCGGCCAACCGGCAGCAAGAATGATGGAGAACACGAAGATTCCTATCGAGCAACAGAACAAGGGCGTACTTTAGCCTGAGGCGATGCTTTCAGCAAGGCGCTCTCACTGAACTTTTTGCTCCATCGGCTACAATCGCAGTCATGTCCAAGCCATCGCAAACAGAGGCCAAAGCCACCGCAGCAGCCTGGCTCGCGCGGCTGCGAGAGGCTAATGAGCCCATCTACGAGGGAGCGCCTGAAGGTGACCCTGTGCCGGTGCTGGCGGAATTAGTCTCAGCGGCGATAGCAGCAGACCAGACCCTGCTCGTCGCTGTCCCGGATGATGATTTGCTTCCCGCGCTTTCCAACGCCATCGACCTGGCCCTGCGGCCCCTCTGCCTGGTGCTGCCCCAACCCGACTTTGCCGCCCCTATCGCCCTGCGTGCGACCTTGTCGCTCTTGAAGAGCCGGCTCATGCGTGGCGGAGAAAGCAGTTGTGCCGTCGCCTGGCTTACGCAGCGACAACGTATCGAAACTCACGCCGCGCTTTGGGCTGCGGCTCTGTCGTGGTGCAACAGTGGTGGCAGAGGCAGCACTTGGCCGGCGCAAGTCGACGAACTATTCCCAGTTTGCATCCTGCCCATAGCCCAAGTTGAAATGCTCTCCGGCACTCAGCGTGATGCCATGGTGATCCTGGGTTCGGAACGCATACTACTGCCAAGTCTGTTGCGACAAGGTAGGCATGTTCTGCTACTGCGCGACAAGGCCTTTGCCGCCGCTACGGGTAACGCGCTCTCCTTGGGAAACGAAGAAGTCAGGCTGTTCGCGGAGTTGGAACTGCTGACGCAGCAATTAGGTGAAATGGAACTCGAGTTTGCCACCGCACAGGCGGAGATGGCCGATTTCACGCGTCTTTATTTCGAGCGGGTAGGCGGCCGAATGACAGAATGCGACCAATTGCAGGCACGCATCGCCCGGATTCTTGCGACGAAAAGGCCTGCCGATGTCTCGGCCCAGCACATGGAACAGGAAGCCCGGACCAAGGCTGAACGTTCTCAGCGCGAGAACGCTCGCTTTGTCGAACTGGACCGCGAAAGCGAAATTCCCTTCACGCC
Organism: uncultured Sterolibacterium sp.; assembly: GCA_903930535.1. GTDB lineage: Bacteria > Pseudomonadota > Gammaproteobacteria > Burkholderiales > Rhodocyclaceae > CAIYYX01. Next base: position 7,749 of record CAIYYX010000226.1, read on the forward strand.
TTCAGTGCATCTAAAGAGGTTGTTCCGCCATCTGGCACAGAAAATCCACCCTGACCGCGCCGAGGACGAAGCGGACCGCGTCTGGCGCACTGAGTTGATGAGCGAGGCGAACCGCGCCTATCGCGATGGCGACGAGATGGTGCTGCGCGAGATTCTGGCGCAGTGGCAGGAGGGATTGACCATTACGACATCTCATCCAAGGCGACAGCCAGCGCATAGTCTGGCAGACCATGTGGTGAAAATGCAGTTGCGGCTCACCGAGATAGAGACTGAACTCAATCGCCTCTTCGCTTCGCATCTCTATGAGTTATTCGTCGCAGCAAAACTGGCCAAGGAATGGGGCCGCGATCTCTTGCAGGAGATGGCCGACAAGCTGGATTCCCAGATCGCTGCTGCTAACCAGCATCTAAAGCAACTTGAAGCGAACTGAAGCCCAGTTGAGTTTTCAGTTGAGTTTGTTGCCGCGCCCGACCCTTTCCAGAAAAGCCATCGCCTCCTCATTACCAAGACGCGCAGCGCTGCGCAGCCATTTCATTGCCAGACGCAGGCTCTGCGTCAAGCCATCGCCCCGGTAGTAGGCACAGCCGAGTTCATATTGCGCGTTGGCGTCGCCCAAAAGCGCCGCGCGGCGCAGCCAGCGCACAGCCTCCCGCGCATCACGCGCTACCCCCTGGCCGTGCATAAGGCAGAAACCGATGCTGTATAGGGCATAGGCATCCTCGTGCTGCTCTGCTGCCTGCTCATACCAACGCATCGCCTCCCGGTAGTTCCTTGCCACGCCTTGACCAAAATAGTACATGTCGGCGAGTGCGATCTTGGCATCGAAAAGTCTAGCCGCCTTGCGATACCAAAGCAGCGCTAGCGAGGGATCTTCCACCGTACCCATGCCGTAACGATAGCATTCGCCAAGCATAAAGGCGGCCCGTCTATGCCCCAGTTCGCCGGCCATGCGATAGAAGGGAAGTGCCTGCCGCGCATTCTTCGCCACACCATGACCATGGAAACACTGCTCGGCACGGGCAAAGTAGAAGCGCTCCAGTTCTCCAAGAGCCGGCTGCCAGCCATTTTCTGCCGCCGTGCGCAACAGGGCTTCGCCGCGACGCAGGCTGGCGCGCACACCAATGCCGTGTAGATAACAACGGCCCAGTTCTGCCTGGGCATGCGGATCACCGGCCGCTGCAGCAGCCTGATAGTGATCCACAGCGGCGGCAAGATTCCTTGCAACGCCCTCTCCCTGCTCGTAACATTCCCCTAGCCAGACTTTGGCGGCAGGATCATTGCTTTCTGCTGCACGACGATACCAGGCTACCGCCAGTTGCTTGTTCTCGGCCAGCCCGTCTCCGCTGCGGTAGCAATGGCCGAGTTTGAGTTGCGCGCGAACGTGGCCTTGACGAGCCGCGGCTCGATAACAGCGGATCGCCTCCTCGATATCCTGCGTAACACCACCCCGCCCGAACGCGTGGCACTCCCCCAGCTCAAACGCCGCCTCGCGATTGCCAAACTTGCTGGCGCGACGATACCAGCCAAGACCAGCCTGGGGGTCCCGGGTCACACCATTACCGAAGGAGTAACACTGACCGAGCAGGAACATCGCTCCGGCGATGCGCTTCCTTGCTGCAGCGCGGAACCATGCCACCGCCTCGGTGCAGTCCTGGAGGGCGCCCTCGCCGGCATAGAGGCACATGCCGAGACAGTACATCGCCGCCGCGCTGCCGCCATTCGCTGCGGTGCGCCACAGCCCCACCGCAACAACGCGATCTTCGACGACACCGCGGCCGAAAAAATAACAGCGAGCAAGCAGGTCGCAGGCCCGCGGATGTCCCTGCTTTGCTGCCCGATTGAGCCAGCGTCCAGCCTCGGCGAAATCGCGGGGCACGCCAAGGCCAAAATAGTGAACGCGCCCGAGCCAATATTGCGCAGTTCGTCCCCCAGTGCCGCCACGATTTGCTGCGCTACGGAACAGGGTCGCAGCCTTTGCCGCATTTGCGGCAACGCCGTGACCGCGCAGAAGGCAGAGGCCGAACCAGGTGATGCCACGCAAATCTTCTCGCGACGCTGAGCGAGCGAATAGTCGCGCCGCCTCGGTGTGGTCCTTAGGCAAGCCAAAGCCGTTGTAGAGCAACCAACCCAGTATCGCCTCGCCGGCAGCACAGGCGCTCTCAGCGCTCGCCGTGGCCCAGCGCACGGCAAAGAGGTAGGATTTCGCGACCCCCTCTCCAGCGGCATAGCGCCAGGCCAGTTCCGCTTGAGCCACCACATTTCCAGCTACCGCCATACGCATTAACTCCGGCAGTGGCAGGTTGCGCCAGAACTCGTCGGCCGGGCCAAGCAGATCGATACCTTGTCTGGCACCGCGCTCAATCAGACTGGTCTCCAGCACCTCGCGGAATATTCCGAGCAGTGTGGGTGAATGCAAAGGAAGGGGTATCAGACTGGCAGAACTGTCAGACATGACGCCGGTACAAAGTCGATTTTCATGGTCGCCAAGGTTACCGGAATTTGCCAACGAGGAGTGCCGTCGCCACTCCGCAGATATTTCCTTCATCATAAATTTAGGCCATCATCCTTATCCACAATATCTGTGGATAAGGATGTGGATAGGACGGGGATGGATCGCTTAAATTGCCCTTCCATAAGCCTTTTTCCTATATCGCTTAAAAATGAAGCTTTTATTAATATGTTTACTTTTCAATAAGTTGCAAACAGACTCTGGTCTCTGTGCGCGAAATGGCGCTGCTATGGGAAAGAAAAGTTTACGATTGTGGATTCCGCTACAATGCCCTGCGCTGACTCCAGATTTCCCATGCCCCTTATGGCTAATGAAGTACTGACAGTTTCCGTGCTCAATCGCCTTGCCCGAGAGACCCTACAACAAAGCTTTCCGCTGCTTTGGGTCATCGGCGAGGTATCCAATCTTGTCCGCGCAACTTCGGGCCATGTCTATTTCTCTCTCAAGGATGAAAATGCTCAGGTGCGTTGCGTGATGTTCAGGAATCGCGCGCAACTGCTGCCTTGGCGACTTGAGAATGGCCAACAGGTCGAGGCGCAGGCGCTTGTGACGCTTTTTGAAGCGCGTGGCGATTTCCAACTCAATATCGAGGGTTTGCGACGCGCCGGGATAGGCGCACGCTACGAGGCATACGCCCGCCTGCGTGAGAAGTTGCAACTTGAAGGAATGTTTTCGCCGGAAAAGAAGCGGCCGCTGCCACGTTTTCCGCGCCGCGTCGGCATCGTCACTTCGCCGCAAGCGGCGGCGCTACGCGATGTGTTGAGCGCATTGCAGCGCCGAGCGCCGCATCTGCCGGTAATCCTCTACCCAACCCCAGTGCAAGGCGAAGGTGCAGCAGAAAAGATAGCGGCTGTCATCGAACTGGCAGGCCAGCGGGCAGAGATTGACGCGGTAGATGTCCTAATCATCATACGTGGCGGGGGTAGCATAGAGGACCTCTGGGCCTTCAACGAGGAAGTCGTGGCTCGCGCAATTTCTGCCTGCCCCATTCCCGTGGTGAGTGGAGTCGGTCATGAGACCGACACCACAATCGCCGACTTCGCTGCCGATAGTCGGGCGGCGACGCCAACAGCCGCGGCAGAACTGGCCAGTGCAGGCTGGTTTGCGGCGGGGAATGAACTCGCGGCCCTCGGTGGCAGTTTGCAACGCACGTTGCGCGCCTTGCTCGAATCGCGTATGCAACGCCTTGACCTGCTGTTCCATCGCCTCGTCCATCCCGGAGAACAACTGGCGCGCAATCGACAGAAAGTGGAACATTTGGCGACAAGGGCCTACGCTGCGCTGGCTCAGAGATTGCGTAACGATGCAGTTGTCCTGGAAGGTCTGCACCGGCGATTAACTCGGGGACGGCCGTCAGTCCAGGCCGCCCAAGGACGGCTTGCTCTGTTGGAACAACGATTCTCGGCCGCATGGCACAGCCGACTTGCCGAACAGCGAAGTCATCTTGTCGCGCTTGCCGCGGCGCTATCCCAGCTCAGTCCGCAGGCTACTCTAAAGCGCGGCTACAGCATCTTGCGGAAAAAAACTGGCGAGGTGGTGCAAGAGAGCCATCAGGTCACAGCCGGCGATGAAGTAGAAATACGCTTCGCTGTTGGTTGGGCCCATGCTAGGGTCAGCGAAACGGGTTGATTGAAAAAACGGATTGACAAGAACAATTGCCATCCGAGCCTTTCCCGACTAGAATGGTCAAGTTTTCGAGTTCACTGTAAAAGGAGAGATCACCATGGAACATACCCTACCCCCCTTGCCCTATGCTATGGATGCATTGGCTCCACACATCTCCAAGGAGACGCTGGAGTTCCATTACGGCAAGCACCACCAAACCTATGTCACCAACCTCAACAATCTCATCAAGGGAACCGAGTTCGAGAACGCCACACTAGAGGAAATCGTCAAGAAATCCTCCGGTGGCGTTTTCAACAACGCCGCCCAGGTGTGGAACCACACTTTCTACTGGAAGGGCCTTAAGCCCAATGGCGGCGGTGCTCCGAGCGGCGCTCTGGCTGAGGCCATCGAGAAGAAGTGGGGATCGTTCGACGTCTTCAAGGACGCCTTCAGCAAGTCTGCCGTCGGCAATTTTGGTTCCGGCTGGACCTGGTTGGTCCAGAAAGCCGATGGCTCTCTGGACATCGTCAATACCGGCAACGCGGCAACCCCGCTCACCGGCACGGACAAGCCGCTTTTGACCTGTGACGTATGGGAGCATGCCTACTACATCGACTATCGCAACGCGCGTGCGAAGTATGTCGAAACCTTCTGGAAGCTTGTCAATCTGGATTTCGTGGCGAAGAATTTCGCCTAAACTCCAAGGCTAGCCGCCACGAGCCTTGGGGTTCGTGGCGGAGTGCGTCCATCCCCACCCGCTCAGTTTGTTAGCGTCGACTCCCGCGACGAGCGCCCCCTCTCGGGTCTGGGATTTTAGCGTGCTTTCGGGGCTCTGTCTATACCGACGATAGGCATGCCGGCACCCAATCCGCGGCTCTTGAACCAACCGGAATTCATCTCCAGTGCGAATTTGGCCGACTTGGCTGCGCAATGATTGTTCTCGGTCCGCGGCAGCATTTCCTCGACGTTGATAATTAGCCCCTGCCCATCGAGGAAGGCGACTGACAAAGGGATCAGGGTATTGCGCATCCACATGCAATGCTTGGCCGTCTGATCGAAGACGAACAACATGCCGTTATTGGCTGGCATGCTCTTGCGATACATCAACCCCTCGGTACGCGAATCATCGGTATTTGCCAATTCGGCCCGGATGCGATGAATACCCGCAGAAAGCTCGAGCACACCTTGCGCCTGGCTCCCCGATGTCGACAGCACCAATCCGAGGGCCGCGGACCAGCAGAAAAATTGTTTTCGCCATTTCATGGTTATCCTCCGGATCAGCCATAGAAAAAGGCAGGGGCGACCCTGCCTTTTTCTCGCTAAATAGAAGAATTACTTCTTCTCTTCGGCCTCCTCCTTAATTACTTTGCCGGGGCAGCAGCCTTCTTGTCATCCTTCTTGGCCTTCTTTTCGGCCTTCTTGGCCTTCTTGTCAGCCTTGGCATCAGCAGCAGCGGGCGCAGCAGCGGCAGCGGCAGGCTTGTCAGCCGGGGCAGCAGCCTTCGGGGCGTCAGCAGCGAAAGCGGTGGTGGCGGCGAAAGCAGCGGCGATCAACAGGGTTAGCAGTTTGCTCATAATGAACTCCTTAGGTGATTGAATTTAACAAGTATGTGACCAGCAAAAAATCAGCCGGGTAGATTATAGCGGAAGGAATACTGTCGTGTTGACCACCTCACCGCAAAAAAAACGATGGACAAGTCTCCTTTCCCATCGTTCATTCACCAATTACTTGGTTTCAGCAGCCTTCTTGGCCTTCTTGGCCTTCTTGGCCTTCTTGGCCTTGGGGGCATCAGCCTTAGCAGCGTCAGCCTTGGGGGCATCAGCGGGCTTGGCAGCCGGAGCGGCAGCAGCGGGCTTGGCAGCCGGCGCAGCAGCGGGGGCTTGGGCAAAAGCGGCGGTGGTAGCGAAAGCGGCAGCGATCAGAAGAGTCAGCAGTTTGCTCATTTTGTATCCTTTGCAATATTAGGTTTTGGTTTTGACACTTCTGGCCTAAACCGTGTGTCACTGCCAATAACGCATGACTTTCAGGCAGGTTGACAGTCCTTGTCAGGTTTCCAGGAGCCTTTCTGGCCTGCCCGCCTGGCCAAACTCCTCGTTTCAGCCTCTGGGGCAGCCTTGGCCGAAGGCGTTGCAGAAGCGCGGGGACTTCTGATAGGGGTAGAAATCATTGATCACTCCGCGGCGGATCGCGTCTTGTGTTTGCTGCCAGAATTCGCCGTCGCGCAAGTCGGCGTGATTCTTCTTCAGGAAAATAGCGAATTCCTCTGATAATCGTTCCTTGGGCAGCGCTGCATAGGAAAACTCCAGGATGTCTGCCATGCGACCGACGCGATCGATCTGCCTGAACAACGGGTACTTCCATCGGAGTGTTTCATGGTCAGCATTCTTGGACACGCCGAGCACATCTTGACCATGAAATAAGCACGTGAGAGCGAACGGGTATTCGCTGCTTCCGTTTATTGGATTGACGCCACAGATCTCATCATCGCGGCGACCGAAGCGGTGAAGGACAAGGTCATCACCTGCGACTTTGCCCGTCAAAGGGAAAGCGCCAAAGAGGTATCATGCTCCGCCCTTTGCGATGCCATGATAGAGAGCATGGAACAGGCGCGGGGAGGCAGCAGATTCCCCCGGGAGGCACCCAGAAAAAACCCGCCGGGCTTTCGCCACGGCGGGTTGTGCAATCCGGGAGAGCGTCTTACGCCTTCTGGATGTTCGAAGCCTGCTTGCCTTTAGGGCCTTGGACCACCTCGAACGAAACTTTTTCGCCTTCTTTCAGCGACTTGAAGCCGGGCATGTTGATGGCGGAGAAATGCGCGAAGAGATCTTCGCTGCCGTCATCCGGTGTAATGAAGCCAAAACCTTTGGCGTCGTTGAACCACTTGACAGTACCAGTTGCCATAAAGCTTATTCCTTAAGTTGTCACACAAACCGGAGCGATGTCGTTCCGGGGCATGTTTGCGCTGCAAGTTCCCCACTGCAAAAGAAGCCAAGCGGTACCCATGATTTGAATAACTGCATGGCTTTCGACAATACGGAATCCTTGATATTGACAAACACGTCCCACTTTCTACGCATTTAATTGCCAGGAGTCAAGGGTTTTTGCTCTGCAATCCATAATTTGTGCTCTCCGCGCAACACGGCACGTCCGCGCGGCGGTCAGTGGCAGCAAGTAAGCCTGGGAATCACCCGGCTATTCCCCTCCTTTCTTTAGTGTTGCAGATTCGACAATACGCATTAGAATTACTTCATGGCAACGCGAAAGCAAGATGATCGAAGCAGTGGCGTACTCGAAACGGAGCACAGCAAGACCAAGCCGCCACGACTCTACAGGGTGCTGCTGCTGAATGACGACTACACGCCGATGGATTTCGTCGTGGTGGTATTGCAAAAGTTTTTTGGATTGGGTCGAGAGCAGGCGACGCGAGTCATGCTCAAGGTTCATCACGAAGGCAAGGGCCTCTGCGGCGTCTATCCCCTCGACGTTGCTGCGACCAAGGTTGAGCAGGTAAGTGCTTTCGCACGCCAGAACCAGCATCCTCTGGCGTGCGTCTTGGAGGAAAACTGAACATGAT
>CAIYYX010000227.1 GCA_903930535.1 uncultured Sterolibacterium sp.
GGGTCTCGCTGTCTGTAGGCCCGGGCGAGATCGTCGGCGTCATCGGCCCCAACGGCTCGGGCAAGACGACGCTTTTCAATAGCATCCTGGGCCAGATCAGGCCGACCTCGGGCAAGGTACAGTTTTGCGGCGAGGACATCACCGGCATGTCACCGCTCGATCTCTCGCGCCGCGGCATCGGCCGCACCTTCCAGACGCTGCAGGTTTTCGCCAAGCTCTCGGTACGCGACAACCTGATCGTCGCCGCCCAGGAATTTTCCGGCACGCTCGCCGGCCGGCTGTTCGCCGCCCCGGACGCCGGCCTCGGCGATCACGCCGACGAAATGATTGAGCTCTTCCGTCTCGAGAATGTCGCCCATCTGCCGGCGGGCAGCCTGTCTTACGGACAGCAGAAGCTGATCGACATTGCCATGGCCTTCATGCCGGCGCCGCGGCTGGTGCTCCTGGACGAGCCCTGCGCCGGCGTGAACCCCAGTCTGGTCGATCAGTTGCACGAACTTCTGGTGGAACTCAACAGGACCCAGGGCGGCAGCTTCGTGGTCATCGAACACAATATGGACTTCATCATGAAGCTTTGCCCGCACGTGGTCTGCATGGTCGAGGGCCGTGTGCTGGCTGAAGGCTCCCCCTCCGAGGTGCAGGAAAACCGCCAGGTTCTTGAAGCCTATCTGGGCAACTGAGTTGGCAACTGAGCATGACTGAAAAAATAATCGAGTTCGATAACGTGGTTGCCGGCTATTCGCCCAGCCTGACGATTCTCAACGGCACGACGCTCTTCGCCAACAAGGGCGAGATCACGCTATTGATTGGCCCCAATGGCGCAGGAAAATCGACGCTGTTAAAGACGCTGTTCGGCATGCTCACTCCGCGCTCTGGCGAAGTGCGCTTCGAGGGTCGCCGCATCAACGGCTGGACGCCGCGCCAGCTCCTGGCACAAGGCATGGCCTTCGTGCCGCAGGGGCGAAATCTGTTCGCCGCGCTGTCGGTGCGCCACAACCTCGAACTAGGCGGCATCACCCTGCCGCGCGCACAATTGGCCGGCCGTATCGAAGAGGTGATCACGCGCTTCCCCTCGATCGGCAGCCGCATCGACAACCAGGCCTCGACGCTGTCTGGCGGCGAACAGAAGCAACTCGAGATCGGCCGCGCCCTGCTCCTGCGCCCGCGCGTACTCTTGATTGACGAGCCTTCGATCGGCTTGTCGCCCAAGCTCGTTCAGGAAGTGATGAGCCTGCTGCGCCATCTCGCCGACGGCGGCACGACGATTCTGATGGTCGAGCAGAACGTGCGCACGGCGCTCAAGTTTTCCAACCGCGCCTTGGTGCTGGAGATGGGCAGGCTCGCGCTCGACCGTCCGGCATCCGAACTGCTCGACGACCCGGACCTCAACCGGCTCTTCCTCGGCGGCTCGCCCGTCCAATGAAGAAGCCACAAGAACATCCCTACCGCGGCATGCTGATGATATTGGCGGCGGTGGCGATGTTTTCCCTCATGGACGCCATCTCCAAGTACCTGACGCGCTTCTATCCGGTGACTACCGTCGTCTGGGCGCGCTATCTCTTCCATACGCTCCTGGTCATTGTCGTGCTCGGACCCCGTCTGGGTCGTGGCTTGGTGCAAACCCGCCGGCCGGGCGCGCAGGTCGTACGCGGGCTATTTCTCGCCGGCGCAACGCTGTTCTTCGTCAGTGCGCTGAAGTACCTGCCGCTCGCCGAGGCCTCGGCGATCTCATTCATGGCGCCGCTTCTGGTCACGGTCATGGCCGTGGTGCTGCTGAAGGAGAGAGTCGGCCTGGCCCTCTGGATCGCCGTCCTCTCGGGCTTCGTTGGCGTGCTCACGATCATCCGCCCGGGCAGCGGCATATTCACCTGGGCAGCGCTCCTGCCGCTCGTGGCGGCTGTCTGTTTCGCTTCCTACCAGATACTCACGCGCCGGCTTGCCGGGCTGGAGAGTCCCTATACCTCGGTTTTCTATTCGGGGCTGGTCGGCATGCTTGTGCTTTCCATCTCCTTGCCCTATGGCTGGGCGCTGCCGCAAAGCGGCCTGCATCTGGCCTTGTTCGCGCTCATCGGCATCATCGCCGGTTCTAGCCATCTGGTGCTCATCAAGGCCTATGATTTTGCCCCTGCATCGAGACTGGCCCCTTTCAGCTACACGCAGCTGATCTGGGCGGCTGTTGCCGGCTACGTCGCGTTCGATGACTTTCCCGATTTCTGGTCTGTGGTTGGGATAACCGTCCTCATGGCCAGCGGCATTTATATCGCGACCCACCAGCATTTGTCGGACCGTGTCGAGCGCGCCGAGCTGCCCTTGGTGCCGCCGGGCGCTTAGACCACTCTGCCATCCCCTGTGCAATAATGCTTTTCATCCGGACAAGACGGTATTCCCCTAGACCGCACATCCACAAAAGGAGATAGGCATGGTCAATCGCAGGGACTTCATCAAGAGCACGGCCGCCGCCGTGATATTCACGGGCTGCGGCCTGGCCGAAGCCGCACCTGCCCGCGCGGAGAAGATGCCAAGTCGTCTGCCGGTGTTGGTCAAGGGCAAGCGCATCAAGACCATAGACATGCATGGACACTGCTACATTCCCGAGGCGATGGCTCTCCTGGGCGAAGAGGCGAAGGAGATATTCCCGCCGGTGAAAGGCATCGAGCAGCATTACATCGTGCTCGAAGAGCGGCTCTCTGGCATGGACGCCCAGGGCATAGACATGGAAGTGCTGAGCATCAACCCCTTCTGGTACAAGAAAGACAGGGACGTCGCCGAGCAACTCATCCGGGTCCAGAATGAAAAGCTGGCCGAGGTGTGCGCATCGCGCCCGGACCGGCTCGCCGCCTTCGCAACGCTGGCCTTGCAATATCCCGATCTCGCCGTTCAGCAGCTCGAGCAGGCGGTCAAGAAATACGGCCTGAAGGGCGCGGCCATCGGCGGCAGCGTGGCAGGCGAATCGTTCTCGGATGCGAAATATCATCCGGTGTGGGCGAAAGCCGAGGAACTCGGCGTGGTGCTGTTCATCCACCCGCAAAGCACGCCCGAGCTGGCCAAGCGCTTCAAGGGCAACGGCTGGATGTCCAATGTCATCGGCAATCCCCTGGACACCACGATCGCGCTGCAGCACCTGATTTACGAAGGCACGCTGGATAAATTCCCCGGCCTCAAGATCCTGTCGGCTCACGGCGGCGGCTACTTGGGCTCCTACGCGGCGCGCATGGACCACAGCTGCTTCGTGTCGCCGAAGAACTGCAATCCGGACATCGTGCTGAAGAAGAAGCCGAGCGAATATCTGAAGCAGCTTTATTTCGACGCCCTGGTGTTCACGCCCGAGGCGCTGCGCCATCTCGTGGCAACGGTGGGTGCTTCACAAGTCGTCATCGGCACGGATCATCCGATTCCCTGGGAACAGCATCCGGTCGATCACATCATGGCGACCAAGAGTCTTTCGGACAAGGAGAAGATCGCCATCTTGAGGGGCAATGCCGCGAAGCTTCTGGGGATCATCTAGGGAAACGCTGATCAAGTCCAAAAATCCCGTCATCGCGAGCCCCGCGGGGGCGTGGCGATGTTGGTACGTCAGTCGCTAAGATTGCCACGGCCCTGCGGGCCTCGCAATGACAGCCAAAAAGTCCGTCACGAAGATTGCCACGGCCTTTCAGGCCTCGCAATGACAGCCAAAAAACCCCTTCATCGACACGGCCCTGCGGGCCTCGCAATGACATAAGCGAAGCAATCTAAGAGCCAAGCAAGATCAGTGGCTTGAAGATCGCCATGCCCCTTTGGGGCTCGCGATGACGGACTTGATCAACGTTTCCCTAGCAGCGGGTGTCCAATCCGCCCTCGGCCATCTCCGCCGCGGCGAGTAGCGCCCGGGCCTTGTTCTGGGTCTCTATCCATTCAGCGTCCGGGTCGGAGTCGGCGACGATGCCGGCGCCTGCCTGGACATGGATTTGCCCGTCCTTGATCACCGCCGTGCGGATGGCGATGGCCAGATCCATGTCGCGGTTGAAACCGAGATAGCCTACCGCTCCCGCATATATGCCGCGCTTTACCGGCTCCAGTTCGTCGATGATTTCCATCGCCCTGACCTTGGGCGCGCCTGAGACGGTGCCGGCAGGAAAGGTGGCGCGAAGCACGCCAAGCGCGCCTTCGTCGTCCTTCAGGTCGCCCTCGACATTGGAGACGATGTGCATGACATGGGAATAGCGCTCGATCTGGAAGCGCTCCGTGACGCGGACGGTGCCGGTCTTGGCGACGCGGCCGACATCGTTCCGGCCCAGGTCGAGCAGCATCAGGTGCTCGGCGCGCTCCTTCTCGTCGGCGAGGAGTTCCGCGGCAAGAGCCTCGTCCGCTTCCGGCGTGGCGCCGCGGCGCCTGGTGCCGGCGATCGGGCGCAGCGTCACGTTGCCGTCTTCGAGGCGAACCAGGATCTCGGGCGAGGCGCCGACGACGTGAAAATCCGCGAAATTGAAATAAAACATATAGGGTGAGGGATTGAGCGTGCGCAGCGCCCGGTAGAGCGCCAGGGGTTCCGCAGCGAAGGGTTTGCTCATGCGCTGCGAGAGCACTACCTGCATGATGTCGCCCTCGACGATGTACTCCTTGGCGCGACGAACGGCAGCCTTGAAAGCTTCCTCGCCGAATTCCGAGACGGCCGGCGCGGACTGGGCCATCGCGCTGGCGGGAATGGTGACCGGTTCGCGCAATTTGGCGAGCAGTTCCTTGAGGCGCGCCTGGGCCTGCTTCCAGGCGCCGGGGAAGCCGGGCTCGGCATAGACGACCAGGGTCAGCTTGCCCGAAAGATTGTCTACGATGGCAATCTCCTCCGACAGCATCAGGAGGATGTCGGGCGTGTTCAAGGCATCCGGCTTCTCGGTCCTGGCGAGCTTGGGTTCCAGATAGCGCACCGTGTCATAGCCGAAGATGCCGACCAGGCCGCCGCAGAAGCGCGGCAGTCCCTTCAAGTCAGGCACTTTGAAGCGGGCCATGAATTCGGAGATGAAGGACATCGGATTGGTGTGTTCGCGCCGCTCCAGGACGCGGTTGCCGGAGAGCAGCAGCACGGAGGCGCCATAGACGGCGATGCGCGTGGCTGCAGTCAGACCGATGAAGGAGTAGCGGCCGAAGCGCTCGCCGCCCTGCACGGACTCCAGCAGGTAGGAATAAGGCGTGTTGGCAAGCTTGAGGTAGATGGACAGCGGCGTGTCGAGGTCGGCGAAGGTTTCCAGGGTCACCGGAATGTGGTTATAGCCTTCGGCGGCCAGCCGGTTGAATTCAGATTCTGTCATGATGACTCCACAGTGCGACGAGGTAGGTCGGGGTTTCTCTGGACCACCTTCACGGTGGCAGCCCGACAAAGGAGGATGTCGGGCTAAAGCCCGACGTACATCAGTACAGTCGCCAAGGCCAGGCCTCGGGATAAATGGTCTTCGTCGTTTGCGGGTTCATGTATGCGCTATGCGGCACAGTGTGGCTGCTTCTTCGAGCGACGCAACTATAGCATCGCAATCGAGTTTTCGCACGTCTTCCCCCTCGTTATAACCGTAGTCGACGCAGAATACCGGGCAGCCGGCAGCGCGCGCGGCGGCTGCGTCGTGCTTGGAGTCGCCGATGTGGAGATTCTCTCCGGGACTGACCCCGAGTCTTTCGCAGGCATGGAGAAGTTGCAGGGGATGCGGTTTCTTTTCGGCCAGGGTGTCGCCGGATACGGCGAACAGGATGTAGGGGGAAAGCCCGCTGGCCTTCAGGAGAGGCTCGGTGAAGGCTGCAGACTTGTTGGTGATGACAGCCAGCGGCAGGCCCATGCGGCGGAAAGCTTCCAGTCCGGCGAAGACGCCGGGGAAGGGGCGCGCGTCCAAGCCATTGAAATTCGCGTAATGGCGCATGTACACTTCGGTGGCATGGGCAAGAGCCCCTGAGGAGGGCGCTTCCTCGCGGCTGAGACAGCGCTGTACCAGGTTGGGAATGCCGCGCCCGATGAAGACGCGGACCTCGTTCTCGTCTCGCTCAGGGAGCCCCAGTTCCTTCAGCATGGCGTTGGCCGCGCGGGTCAGGTCGGGTACGGTATCGAGCAGGGTGCCGTCGAGATCCAGAGTGATGGAGCGAACGAGGATTGGGAATTCCATTCCTACTCTTTGGCCAATTCCGCACGCAGGGCCATGATGACGCTGTCGTAGCGGTGCGGGTCGCTGTCACGGCCGGCACCGAAGATGGCCGAGCCTGCGACGAAGGTGTCGGCCCCGGCCCGCCTGATCTCGGCGATGTTGTCCACCTTCACGCCGCCGTCGATCTCGAGCAGGATGGGTCGACCCGTCCTGGCGGTGTATGCGTCAATCCGGGCGCGGGCCAGGCGCAGCTTGGCGAGAGCCTCGGCGATGAATTTCTGGCCGCCGAAACCCGGGTTGACCGACATCAGGAGCACGATGTCCAACTTGTCCATGACATGATCCATGAAGGACAAAGGCGTTGCCGGATTGAAGACCAGGCCGGCCTTGCAGCCGGATTCCCGGATCAAGGACAGCGAGCGGTCGATATGTTCGGACGCTTCCGGATGGAAGGTGATGACATTGGCGCCCGCCTTTGCGAAGTCCGGAATGATGCGGTCTACGGGCTTGACCATGAGGTGCACATCGATGGTGGCCAGAGTCAGCGGCCTGATCGCCTCGCATACCAGCGGGCCGATGGTGAGGTTGGGGACGTAATGGTTGTCCATGACGTCGAAGTGGATCCAGTCGGCGCCGGCGTTGACGACGTTGCTGACTTCCTCGCCCAGCTTGGCGAAATTGGCTGACAGGATGCTCGGGGCGAGGCGTTGCATGGCGGTTTCCCTGGAGAGGTTCTTCCGGATTCTATCGGCTTCCGAGCCGCTGCCGCGCACATTTTTTCTGATGGTCTGCATAAGCCGGCAACGGACTTGAAGCCCTTAATATGATAAATGAATATACCTGTGGCATAATGTGTTCCGACTTCACACTAAGGGGAAATCGCGATGGACCGGAATGGCTTGTCGATAGCCGAAAACGTCGATCACACGCTGGTGGAGTTTTCCATGATGGAAACCCTGCATCCGATTTCGCTGCAGCAGTCGGACTGCAGTTCGGAACCCCAGGGCCGATTCGAGCGTCAGAAATTCAAGATTCGCATGGCCAGCAACCAGGAACGCCGCCAGACAGCGGTGTTCCTGGTGGAAAAAATGTATGGTTGGCGCGGCTACAATACTTCGGGGGTCTCAGAAAAACTCGCAGCAACCGCCAAGCCGGCCGAAGACGTGACACATATTTCCCTGATGGTCTATGGTCAGGACAACCGCCCTGTCGGTACGCTGACCGTGGGTTTCGATGGCCCGAAGGGGATGTTGGCCGATGAACTGTATCGCGGCGAACTGGATGCGCTGCGGGGGCAGGACAAACGGCTGTTGGAGTTCACCAAACTGGCGATTGACCGCCATGCGAGCAACTCCAATCGTATCGTGGCGGCGCTGACGAATATCGCCTATCTCTACGGCAAGATGTCGAACTGCAATACTGCGGTGATCGAGGTCCACCCCCGCCATGTTGCCTTCTACGAGAGCAAG
The DNA here is from genome assembly GCA_903930535.1 of uncultured Sterolibacterium sp. GTDB lineage: Bacteria > Pseudomonadota > Gammaproteobacteria > Burkholderiales > Rhodocyclaceae > CAIYYX01. The sequence goes on from CAIYYX010000227.1 coordinate 7,571, forward strand.
CTTGGCTTCCGCCAGGTGGGGCCGGAGAGGCTGTGCACCCGGGTCAATGCTCCGGCGATCCTGCTGGCGATTGAATGGGATGCCATGGCAGAGGAAATCAGGAAGTACGGCGGCAGGAAGGACGATGGCACGGCGGGAAAGAGTCTCTATCGCTATTTCATCGACGAGCATGACGAGGCCGGCTTGATCAAGCGCCTGGCCGGAACAGAAGTCGGATGAGAGAAATGCATTTGCCTTGTGCGGCGATTTCGTGTGCAATAGCATCATGGCCGAAAGTAAAAAATATGAGATCCGCGTCGACGTCTCCACGCAATACCTGCCCGACCAGTCCGATCCCGCCGCGGGACGTTATGTCTTCGCCTATACCATAGACATCAGCAACACCGGCACAGTCGCAGCCCAACTCATCAGCCGCCATTGGCTCATCACCGATGCAGAAGGCGCCGTGCAGGAGGTACGCGGGCTCGGCGTCGTCGGCCATCAGCCCCTGCTGGCACCAGGACAACGCTTCGAATACAGCAGCGGCTGCGCGCTGAACACTCCGGTGGGCACCATGCAGGGCAGCTACCAGATGGTGGCCGACGATGGCATCCCCTTCGAGGCGGCCATTCCCGAGTTCATACTGTCCATGCCACGCGTGCTGCATTAGGTCGTGCCGCACCCGAACGGGTGCAGCGCGGCCTAAACCGCCATGTCACTGAAACACAGCTATAGTCTGATAGCGCCTTTCTATGATGTCTTCCTGGAGGCGGTGACGCGTGCGCCACGCCGGAAAAGCCTGACGTCGCTCCTGCCCAATGTGCCGCAAGACGTTTTCATCAACGGCGTGGGCACAGGCCTCGATCTGCCGCATCTGCCGCAACAGCATCGTTATGTTGGCCTCGACTTGACCCCGGGGATGCTGCGCCGTTCCCTGCGGCGGCGTGATGGCCTGCATTTCCGCGCGGTTCAAGGCAACGCAGAGAGGCTGCCTTTTGCCGACGAGAGCTTCGATGCCGCCATACTCCACCTGATACTCGCCGTGGTGCCCGATCCTGCGCATTGCCTGGCAGAAACGGCACGGGTGCTGCGCCCGGGAGGCAGCATCCTGGTGTTCGACAAATTTCTCCGTCAGGGCGAGCGCGGCCTGTGGAAGCGGGCAATGAACCCTCTTCTGCGTCGGGTGGCGACCCGTCTCGATGTGGTGTTCGAAGAACTCCTGGGTGCCGTGCCGACCTTGCAGCTTATAAGCGATGAGCCGACGTTGGCGGCGGGCTGGTTCCGCCTGATAAGGCTAAGAAAAGGCTGAGGCGCAAAATAACAGAGGGCACCTTCCGGTGCCCTCTGTGGCAGACAAGAGCTAACGGTGAATCAGAAGGTGTGCATCA
>CAIYYX010000228.1 GCA_903930535.1 uncultured Sterolibacterium sp.
AATCCGTCCTTTACACGACCGCCTCATAGTGAAGCGTGTTGAAGAAGAGCGCAAGACCGCATCCGGCATCGTAATCCCCGACAGCGCCACCGAGAAACCCGACCAAGGCGAAGTTAAGGCCATTGGCAAAGGCAAGATTCTCGAAGACGGCAAGCTGCGTCCGCTGGACCTCAAGGTCGGCGACCGCGTGTTGTTCGGCAAGTACTCCGGCCAGACCGTCAAGGTCGAAGGCGAAGAACTGCTCGTGATGCGCGAAGAAGACGTCATGGGCGTCATCGAGTAAACGAATCCAGACATCAGGAGATATTCATATGGCAGCAAAAGACGTCAAGTTTCATGATTCAGCCCGCGCCAAGATCGTCGCCGGGGTCAACATTCTGGCCGACGCAGTCAAGGTCACCCTCGGTCCCAAGGGCCGCAACGTAGTGCTCGAGCGCTCGTTCGGCGCCCCGACCATCACCAAAGACGGTGTGTCGGTTGCCAAGGAAATCGAACTCAAAGACAAGTTCGAGAACATGGGCGCGCAGATGGTGAAGGAAGTGGCAAGCAAGACTTCCGACATCGCCGGCGACGGCACCACCACCGCCACCGTGCTCGCGCAAGCGATCGTGCAGGAAGGCATGAAGTTCGTTGCCGCCGGCATGAACCCGATGGACCTGAAGCGCGGCATCGACAAGGCCGTCACCTCGGTCGTCGAAGAGCTGAAGAAGCTCTCCAAGCCCTGCACGACCACCAAGGAAATCGCTCAAGTTGGCGCCATCTCGGCCAACTCCGACTCCAACATCGGTGACATCATTTCCGGCGCGATGGAAAAAGTCGGCAAAGAAGGCGTGATCACTGTTGAAGACGGTTCCGGCCTGCAAAACGAGCTGGAAGTGGTCGAGGGCATGCAGTTCGACCGCGGCTATCTGTCCCCCTACTTCATCAACAACGCCGACAAGCAGATGGCGGTCCTCGAAAGCCCGTACATCCTGCTGCACGACAAGAAAATCTCCAACATTCGCGAACTCCTGCCGGTGCTGGAGCAGGTTGCGAAAGCCGGCAAGCCGCTGCTGATCATCGCCGAAGAAGTCGAAGGCGAAGCGTTGGCGACCCTGGTGGTGAACAACATCCGCGGCATCCTCAAGACCTGCGCAGTCAAGGCGCCTGGTTTCGGTGACCGCCGCAAAGCGATGCTCGAAGACCTCGCGATCCTCACCGGCGGCACGGTGATCGCTGAAGAAGTCGGTCTGAACCTCGAAAAAATCACGCTGGCCGACTTGGGCCAGGCCAAACGCATCGAGATCGGCAAGGAAGAAACGACGATCATCGACGGTGCTGGCGATGCCAAAGGCATCGAAGGCCGCGTGAAAAGTATCCGCAAGCAGATCGAAGAAGCGAGCAGCGACTACGACAAAGAAAAGCTGCAAGAGCGCGTGGCCAAGCTGGCCGGCGGCGTTGCGGTGATCAAAGTCGGCGCTGCGACCGAAGTCGAGATGAAGGAAAAGAAAGCGCGCGTCGAAGACGCGTTGCATGCGACCCGCGCTGCGGTCGAAGAAGGCATCGTTGCCGGTGGCGGCGTTGCGCTGATTCGTGCGCGTTCGGGCCTGGCCAAGCTCAAAGGCGACAACCACGATCAGGATTCAGGCATCAAGATCGTGCTGCGCGCCCTCGAAGAGCCGCTGCGCTGGATCGTCGCCAATGCCGGTGACGAGCCGTCCGTGGTCCTCAACAAAGTGGTCGAGGGCAAGGGCAACTACGGTTACAACGCCCAGAGCGGCCAGTACGGCGACATGCTGGAAATGGGTGTCGTGGACCCCACCAAAGTGACGCGCGCTGCTCTGCAGAACGCAGCCTCGGTGGCCGGCCTGATCCTCACGACCGATGCCATGGTTGCCGAACTGCCGAAGGAAGAGTCCGGCCACGGTCACCCCGGTGGCGGAATGGGTGGAATGGGCGGCATGGGCGGTATGGACATGTAACGAGCGCCCAAACGCGCGCGTTGCCCGGCCACAAGCCGGGTTGCTACACAGTCAGAAAGAAAAGCCCCGCGCAAGCGGGGCTTTTTTATGTGCGATGGAAAGCGCAGTATGAGGTAAAATATCGCCTCAAGTAGAGTCGCGGCAGCAGTAGCACCCCGCCGCGGCCTTTAATTTGTTCAGCGCGTGATTCAGCATGGCGTCTACGCCAGGTTGTGATGTGCAGATGCGTTTTACGCCTTGCCGCTTTGGCGGTGAGGCTGGATAGGCCAAGTAGCTCAGTCGGTAGAGCAGAGGACTGAAAATCCTTGTGTCGGTGGTTCGA
>CAIYYX010000229.1 GCA_903930535.1 uncultured Sterolibacterium sp.
AGGGCAGAAACTTCCTACAGAGCGCGATCTGGCGGCGCGCTACAGCGTACCGCGCAGCGCCGCCCGCAAGATCCTGGCGGGATTGGAGACGGAAGGCTACATCACGCGCGCCGTGGGCAGCGGCACCTTCGTCGCCGATCCCTCGCTGCGCCGTCCCCGGCAGTTGCCTCCGCTGGATGAAGCGCATGTCAGCCCGGCTCAGATCATGGAGGCGAGATTGCTCTTCGAGCCGGGTCTGGCCGAACTGGCGGTCACCAACGCCACCCCGGCCGATTTCGCACGCTTCGAGTTTTGCCTGGAAAAGTCGGAAGCGGCTCGCACCGTCCAGGAGTTCGAGTTGTGGGACGGCGCCCTGCACCAAGCCATCGCTGCCGCCACCCACAACACCCTGGTCATCCGCTTCTTCGACATGATCCATGCGCTGCGCCAGCAGGCGGAATGGGGCAAATTGAAGCAGCGCAGCCTGACGCCAGAGCGCAGACAGGCGACGCGGCGCGAGCACAAGGCACTGGTCAAGGCAATCCTGGAGCGCGACCCCGATCTGGCGCGCAAGACCCTGGCGACACACCTGCGCAATGTCAGAGACAATCTCCTGGGATACTGATAAGGGCAGTTGTCGCTAGACGGGAATATTGGTAGTATTTAAAAACCAATGGTCGCAATTGGTTTAACCAATCAATAAGAACAATTATTAGGCAGTCCAGACCGAGCCCTTCGGGCAAGGCGAACTGGTAACTTGAGGAGGAGACACAGTGGAAACAACGGGCACAAATAAATCTGTTTTTGCAAATTCATGGATCCAGCTCGTATTGGGCGTGATCTGCATGGCGGCGATCGCGAACTTGCAGTATGGCTGGACCTTGTTCGTCAATCCGCTCGACGCAAAGTACCACTGGGGCAAGTCTGCGATCCAGGTCGCCTTCACGATTTTTGTTCTGACCGAGACATGGCTGGTTCCTGTCGAAGGTTGGCTCGTCGATAAATACGGTCCGAGAATAGTCACCGTGGGAGGCGGAATCCTGTGCGGCATCGCCTGGATGATGAACTCGGTGGCTGACACCCTGCCCCTGCTCTATACCGCCGCGGCCATCGGCGGTATCGGTGCCGGTGCTGTCTACGGCACTTGCGTGGGCAATGCCCTGAAGTGGTTTCCCGGCCGCCGTGGCCTGGCTGCGGGCGTCACCGCCATGGGTTTCGGCGCCGGTGCGGCACTGACCGTGATCCCGATCGCGAACATGATAGATAGCGCCGGATTCCAGGCCGCCTTCTTCCACTTCGGCTGGGGCCAGGGCCTGATCGTCGTGATCGCCGGCCTGTGCCTGCTGGCACCGCCGCTCGAGGTTCTGGAAGCGGGAAAAGTAAGCACCAAGGCATCCGCATACAATGCCACGCCCGTGGAAGTGATGAAGGCCCCGGTATTCTGGGTGCTCTATCTGATGTTCGTGCTGATGGCGGCAGGCGGCCTCATGGCTACCGCACAGCTCGGACCCATCGCCAAGGACTTCGGCCTGAACGGCAAGAATGTGATGTTGTTCGGAATGGCCCTGCCGGCGCTGCAGTTCGCCCTGACCGTAGACCGCATTCTCAATGGCGTGACCCGGCCGATCTGCGGCTGGATCTCCGACCACATCGGCCGGGAGAACACCATGTGCATCGTGTTTGCCATGGAAGCGGTGGGCATCGTCCTGTTGGCGCTGTATGGCGCGGATCCCTGGCTGTTCGTCATCCTGACCGGCGTCGTGTTCTTTGCCTGGGGCGAGATCTACAGCCTGTTCCCGGCAACCTGCACCGATTCCTTTGGCCCCAAGTTCGCCGCCACCAATGCCGGACTGCTTTATACCGCAAAGGGAACGGCGTCCCTGGTCGTGCCAATCACCAGCGTCATCAGCGCGGCCACCGGCAGTTGGCTGATGGTGTTCTATCTCGCCGCCGGCATGGCGGCTCTGGCCTCGGTGCTGGCTCTATTTGTCCTGAAGCCGATGCGCATCAAGCATGCATTGAAAACACGGGGAGCTTAACCCCCGCTTCAGGCCAAACTGCCCGCCAGACCGGCGGGCAGTTTGTTTTTCAACCCGTTTGACGAGCGAAATAACAGGAGCAGGACATGTCTTCAGCAACCCCAGCAGCGCCGGCGACAGCGGAAGATGCCGTGAAAACGATTGACGGATTTCATCTGGTGATCGATGGCCTGAAACTCAACGGCATCGATACCATCTTCGGTCTGCCCGGCATTCCCATCACGGATCTCACGCGTATGGCGCAAGCCGAAGGCATGCGGGTCATCTCCTTCCGTCACGAGCAGAATGCCGGCAACGCCGCTGCGATCGCCGGGTTCCTGACCCAGAAGCCCGGCATCTGCCTGACCGTGTCGGCGCCCGGCTTCCTGAACGGCCTGTTGGCGCTGACCAATGCCACCGTCAATTGCTTTCCCATGATCCTGATCAGCGGCTCCTCGGAACGCGAGATTGTCGATCTGCAGCAGGGCGATTACGAGGAAATGGATCAACTGGCCATCGCCAAGCCGCTGTGCAAGGCAGCTTTCCGTGTGCTCCATGCCGAAGACATCGGTGTGGGCATCGCGCGCGCTATCCGTTCTGCCCTGTCAGGCCGTCCGGGCGGGGTCTATCTCGACCTTCCCGCCAAATTGTTCGCGCAGACCATGGAAGCGGAAGCAGGCAAACGATCCTTGATAAAGGTCGTCGATCCGGCGCCGCGCCAGATCCCGGCGCCAGACGCAGTCAAACGCGCACTCGATCTGTTGCAGGGCGCAAAGCGTCCGCTGATCCTTCTGGGCAAGGGCGCGGCATACGCCCAGGCCGATGCCGACATTCGCGCCCTCATCGAAAAGTCCGGCATCCCCTACCTGCCGATGTCCATGGCCAAGGGCCTCTTGCCCGACACCCACGAACAATCGGCATCTGCTGCGCGTTCCTATGTGCTGCCCGAGGCCGACGTCGTGATGCTGGTGGGCGCACGACTGAACTGGCTGCTGTCGCAAGGCAAGGGCAAGACGTGGGGCGGCAAGAGTTCGAAGGACTGGGCGGAGAAGAGCTTCATCCAGATCGACATTTCGCCGACGGAAATCGACAGCAACGTGCCCATCGCCGCGCCCCTGATCGGCGACATCGGTTCCTGCGTGTCGGCGCTCCTGGCAGGCATGGGGGCGAACTGGGCCAAGGCGCCGGCCGAGTGGACCGCTGCGGTCGCCGAGCGCAAGAACAAGAACATCGCCAAGATGGCCGAGACCTTGGCCAAGGATCCCTCGCCGATGAACTTCCACAGTGCCCTGGCCGTGGTCCGCGACATGGTCAAGGCGCATCCGGACGCCATCCTGGTCAATGAAGGCGCCAACGCGCTCGACTTCACCCGCAGCATCGTAGATATGTACCAGCCGAGGAAGCGTCTGGATGTGGGCACCTGGGGCATCATGGGCATCGGCATGGGATTTGCCATCGCCGCCGCCGTGGTTACCAAAAAGCCTGTTATCGCCATTGAAGGCGATAGCGCCTTCGGCTTTTCCGGCATGGAAGTTGAAACCATTTGCCGCTACAACCTGCCGGTCTGCGTGGTCATCCTGAACAACAATGGTGTTTATGGCGGCACGGACGTCAATCGCGGTGGCGGAACCGATGTCGCGCCGACGGTATTCGTCAAGAACGCGCGCTACGACAAGCTGATGGAAGCCTTCGGCGGCGTCGGCGTCAATGCCACGACCCCGGCCGAACTGCGGCGTGCAATGGACGAGGCGATTCGCTCGGGCAAGCCGACCTTGATCAACGCCGTCATCGACGAGACCGCCGGCACCGAAAGCGGCCGCATCACCAGCCTGAATCCCACCGCGAAGAAGAAGTAAGACGCATACCACGTACAGATAAGGGAACATTCATGAGCAAAGCATTAGACGGCGTTCGCATTCTCGATTTCACCCACGTGCAGTCGGGTCCGACCTGCACCCAGCTTCTCGCCTGGATGGGCGCCGACGTGATCAAGGTCGAGCGAGCCGGCGAGGGCGACATCACGCGCGGACAATTGCGCGACATTCCCGATGTGGACAGCCTCTATTTCACCATGCTGAACCACAACAAGCGTTCGATCACCCTCGACACCAAAACCCAGAAGGGCAAGGAAGTTCTGGAGACCATGGTCAAGACCTGCGACGTGCTGGTGGAGAATTTCGCCCCCGGCGCCCTCGATCGCATGGGCTTCACCTGGGAGCGCATCCAGGAACTCAACCCGCGCATGGTCGTCGCCTCGGTCAAGGGTTTCGGCCCGGGCCCCTACGAGGACTGCAAGGTGTATGAGAACGTCGCGCAATGCGCCGGCGGCTCGGCATCGACGACGGGCTTCGATGACGGCCCGCCGTTGGTCACCGGCGCGCAGATCGGCGACAGCGGCACGGGATTGCATCTTGCCCTGGGCATCGTCGCCGCACTCTACCAACGCAACACCACGGGACGCGGGCAGAAGGTGCTCACCGCGATGCAGGACGGCGTGCTCAATCTTTGCCGCGTCAAGCTGCGCGATCAGCAGCGCCTGGAGCGCACCGGCGTGATGAAGGAATACCCGCAATATCCCGACGGCAATTTCGGCGATTCCGTGCCGCGCGCCGGCAATGCCTCGGGCGGCGGCCAGCCAGGCTGGATCCTGAAGTGCAAGGGTTGGGAGACCGACCCCAATGCCTACATCTACTTCATCATGCAGGCGCCGGTCTGGGGGGCGATCTGCAAGGTGATCGGCAAGGAAGGCTGGATTACCGATCCGGACTACGCCAAGCCGCCGGCGCGTCTGCCCAAGCTCATGGCGATCTTCGGAACGATAGAGGAGTGGACCAAGACCAAGACCAAGTTCGAGGCGATGGACATCCTGAACGAGTTCGACATCCCCTGCGGTCCCATCCTCTCGATGAAAGAGATCGCCCACGAACCGTCCTTGCGCGCGACAGGCACCATCGTCGAGGTCGATCACCCGACGCGCGGCAAGTATCTTTCAGTCGGCAATCCAATCAAGATGTCCGACAGTCCCACCGAAGTGACGCGCTCGCCTCTCCTGGGCGAGCATACGGACGAAGTCCTGGCTGAACTGGGCTACAGCAAGGATCAAGTCGCGATATTGCGCGCCGAGAAGGTGATCTGAAATCCGATGTTCCACGGCGCCCCGGGCGGAGCGCCGTTTATTTAAGGATAAGCAAATGACCAAAGACAAGGCAAAAGTCCGGAAAATTCTCGACGCGGTGAAGGCTGCCGGAAGAGACTCGCTCACTGCGCCGGAAGGCAAACTGGTCTGCGACGCCTACGGCATCAGTGTGCCGCAGGAAGGCGTTGCCGCCAACGCCGCGGAGGCGCAGAAGCTCGCCGCCGCCATGGGTTTCCCGGTGGTGATGAAAATCGTCTCCCCGGACATCCTGCACAAGACCGAAGCCGGCGGTGTGCTGGTCGGCGTGAAGAGCGCTGAAGAAGCCGGTCAGGGTTTCGACACCATCATTGCCAATGCCAGGAAGTACAAGGTGAACGCGCAAATCCTCGGCGTCCAGGTGCAGCAGATGTTGAAGGGCGGCCAGGAAGTCATCATCGGCGCCGTCACAGACAACAGCTTCGGCAAGCTGGTCGCCTTCGGCTTAGGGGGTGTGCTGGTCGAGGTCCTGAAGGACATCACCTTCCGCCTCGCCCCGGCCACCCGTGAAGATGCCCTGTCCATGCTGGACGGAATCCAGGCCGCGGAAATGCTCAAGGGCGTACGCGGCTCGGACCCGGTCGACCGCGAGGCGTTGGCCAAGCTCATCGTCGGCGTTTCCGAACTGGTCAGCGACTTTCCGGAAATCTCCGAGATGGACCTGAACCCGGTGTTTGCCACCAAAGACAGCGCCATCGCCGCAGACGTGCGCATCGTGGTCGATTTCGCTCCCAAGGTGCCGCGTTACCGTCCGCCGGAAGCGGAGGTCCTGGCCAGCATGAAGCGCATCATGCAGCCCAAATCGGTCGCCGTGATCGGTGCCTCCGCCGAGGACGGCAAGATCGGCAATTCGGTCATGAAGAACCTGATCAACGGCGGCTACAAGGGCAACATCTACCCGATCCATCCAAAGGCCGATGAAATCCTGGGCTACAAGGCCTACAAGAGCGTCAAGGACGTTCCGGGCGAGATCGACACCGCGGTGTTTGCGATTCCGGCCAAGTTCGTCGCCGGTGCGCTGGTCGAGTGCGGCGAGAAGAAGATCGCCGGCGCCATCCTGATTCCCTCGGGCTTCGCCGAAACCGGCGAACACGCCTTGCAGGAAGAACTCGTCGCCATCGGCCGAAAGTACAACATCCGCCTGATGGGGCCGAACATCTACGGCTTCTACTACACCCCGGCGAATCTCTGCGCCACCTTCTGCACCTCCTACGACGTCAAGGGCTCCGCCGCCTTGTCCTCGCAGTCGGGCGGCATCGGCATGGCCATCATCGGCTTCTCCCGTTCCGCGAAGATGGGCGTATCCGCCATCGTTGGCCTTGGCAACAAGTCGGACATCGACGAGGACGATCTCTTGATTTTCTTCGAACAGGATCCGAACACAAAGGTCATCGCCCAGCACTGCGAAGACCTGAAGGACGGCCGCGCCTTCGCCGAAGTCGCGCGCCGCGTCTCGAAGAAGAAGCCCGTCATCATGCTGAAGGCCGGTCGCACTTCAGCCGGCGCCAAGGCTGCCAGTTCGCACACGGGTGCCCTGGCCGGCAACGACAAGATCTACGAAGACGTTTTGAACCAGATCGGCGTGATCCGCGCCCGCAGCTTGCGCGATCTCCTCGACTTCGCGCGTGGGGTGCCGATTCTGCCGACACCGAAGGGCGAGAATGTGGTCATCATCACCGGCGCCGGCGGCTCAGGCGTGCTCTTGTCCGACTCCTGCGTGGACAACAACCTGCACCTGATGCCCATGCCGGCCGATCTCGATGCCGCCTTCCGCAAGTTCATCCCGCCTTTCGGCGCGGCCGGCAATCCGGTCGACATCACCGGCGGCGAGCCGCCGCAGACCTACAAGAACACGGTCTTGCTGGGGCTGTCGGATGACCGCATCCACTCGCTGATTCTCGGCTACTGGCATACCATCGTCACGCCGCCGATGGTCTTCGCCAGAATCATCGTCGAGGCGCGTGATGAAATGTTGGCCAAGGGCATAGAGAAGCCCATGGTGGTCTCCCTGGCCGGCGACGTCCAGGTCGAGGAGGCGGCGCAATACCTCTACGAGCACGGCATTCCCGCCTATGCCTACTCGACCGAAATTCCGGTTGCAGTGCTCGGCGCGAAGTACAAGTGGGCGCGCGGCGCCGGCCTGGTCTAGCTGGCATACCGGAGCGGGCAGCGCCCGCTCCGGTATCAGTCATTCAGAATCCATGCTTGACGTGCCTGTTCCAGATGCCGCCGCACTGGGTCCATGGAATCCCGGGATAGAGTCGAATATTCCGCGCCGAGTTCTTCCTCTTTCCACCCTCTTCAACCCGGAAAATGTTTTCACCAGCGTCGAGCGGGCTATCGAACTGCGGGATCTCACGGGTCTGGAACTCAGCGAACTGGTGACCTTTAGGGCCGAGCGCCTGGTGCTGCATGAACTCCTGATCCGGGCTACCGCCGACTTTTCGGTTTCAGATGGATCGAAGTACGGTGATCTGGGCATCAATTTCCGCTCCATGACCAGAATGATTCTGGCCCGCTATATCGAGCCGGACATGGACAAGATCACTGCCGCCTACGATGGTCTCAGAGACCAACTGGCGAAGGCGATAGCTGCCGAGCTGGTTTCCGCCTTTGCTCCGCCACGAACAGGCGCAGGGAAATCGTTTTTCGGGCTGCTCCGCAGCCGCAAAAAGCCGGCGGCCGAAAGTCGTGATTTCCAGCAACTCGCCGACGACTGGGAAGCGAAGGCGAATACCCCGGGGAGCGATATCTCCAGGGCCGCTTGCCAGGCATTGGCGAGGGTTGTCCGTGCCTTGTACGGCAGGCACGGCCACTCATGGGGAACATCCGAGCTGATCGGTTCTCTCGCGACCGATCTGGCCTGCAACGATTATGGCAGCGAAGAAATCGGCCGGCTGATCGAGCCCTATATCCTGGAGGCGGCCAGATGCGAAGGCTACAGGCGCTTGCGCGCCCAGGAAGCCCCGGTGGTCATGAACACAAAGGGCCCTTCGGCATCGGGCAAGAGCACCCTGCGGCCGCTGCAAAAGGCATTGGCAAGACGAATAGGCGTGGACTGGAACGAGTTTGCGCTGGTCAGCCCGGACATCTGGCGCAAGCAACTCCTGGAATACTCATCCCTGGGCAAGGACTACCGCTACGGCGGGCCGCTGACCAGCGCAGAACTGGCCATCATCGATCAGAAGCTCGATCACTACATGGCGCGCAAGGCCGAGCAGGGGAGGATGACGCATCTTCTGATTGACCGGTTTCGCTTCGGCAGTTTCTCGCCCCATTCCGAGAAGGTGGGAAACAAATTGCTGACCCGGTTCGGACAGAACATTTATTTCTTCTTCATGATTACGCCGCCCCAGGAAATCGTGGAACGGGCCTGGAAACGCGGACTTGAGTTTGGCCGCTTCAAGTCGGTGGACGATCTCCTCGCCCACAGCGTCGAGGCCTACTCCGGAATGCCGCAGCTTTTCCTGAATTGGGCCCAGCAGGATGAAAAGCCCGTGCATTACGAATTCCTCGACAACAGCGTTGCCCTCGGGGAACGACCGCGCACCATCGCCTTCGGCTGGAACGGCGAAATGTTCGTCCTCGACGTCAAAAGCATGCTCGACACCGTGCGCTTTCGCAAGGTGAATATCGATGCGGGCAGGCCCGAAGAGCTGTATACCGATGCTGGAGAGCAGGCCATGGCGGCGCAAGCCAATACCGATTTTCTCGTGCAATGCGTGCGGCGGCTGCGCGAGGTCAGCTTCGCCGATCATGAAACTGGGCGTATCTACCTGCGCATGGTGTCCGGGGTTCCGGTATGGGTGGACGACCAGGCTTTGCGCGCGGCGATTGCCGACCCGGAAACCCGAGCCGGCCTGATCAAGGTCGCGCCCGGTCTGCTGGACAATGCCTGGGGCATTCAGGAACAGCAGATGTTCATATGGGACGTCCTCCCGGCCGACCGGATTCACACGTTGGGAGACTGGGGCGATGCAGCGTAGGTTGGGCTCCAGCCCGACTATGCGTTCCCGAATATCAGCTTCACATCGATTTCAGAAATCGAACGCACACCGCAAAGCTGCATCGAGCGGATGAATTCATCCTTGAGAATGGTCAGTGCGCGCGCTGCGCCCGCTTCCCCGGCGGCTGCCGCGCCGTAGAGCGGGGCGCGGCCGAGCATGACGCCGTTGGCTCCCAGGGCGATGGCCTTGAGGATATCGCCGCCGCGCCGCACGCCGCCATCGAGCAGCACCTGGAGCCGTCCTTCCACTGCCTTGACCACGGCGGGCAAGGCGTCGAGCGTGGCCACCGTGCCATCGAGTTGCCTGCCACCATGATTCGACACGATCACCGCATCGCATCCCATGTCCGCGATACGGGCTGCATCGCCAGGGTGAAGAATGCCCTTGACCAGCATCTTGCGCGGCCAGCGGTCGCGCATTCTTTGCAGCCCGTCCCAGTTGAAGGCGGCATCGTAGTTGCGACCCACGGAAGAGGCGATTGCCGCCGTGCTGGTCGCCGCTTCGTCGAGACCTTTGACGTTTTCCATGACCGGCATGCCGTGCCTGAGAATGCCTGACAGCCACCTGGGGTGGCGCGCGAAATCGAGCACGTTCTTGCGGGTGAAGCCGAAGGGGATGGAAAAGTCGTTCTTCAAATCCCGCTCCCGCTTCCCTCCCACGGGAAGGTCTACGGTGACGACCAGGGCCTCATACTCCGCGATGCGCGCGCGCTCGATCAAGGCATCTAGGAAGGGCTGGTTGCGCAGGATATAGGCCTGGAACCAAAGCCTGCCGGGCGCGGCGTCGGCAATCCGCTCTATCGACGTCGTCGCCGCGGTCGACAGCGTGTAGGGAATGCCTGCGGCTGCCGCGGCGCGTGCGATGGCGATGTCGCCTCCCGCCCGGCCGAAGTCGACCGCACCCAGAGGGGCAATGGCGAGGGGCAGCTTGGCAGCCTCTCCAATAATATCTGCGGCCGTGTCTATGGTCGAGACATCGCTCAGCACTCTGGGCAGAAGGCGGCAGCGCTTGAATACCTCCGCGTTTTCGCGCAGCGTGATCTCGTCTTCCGCGCCGCCATCGAAGAAATCGAAGACGGCCCGAGGCAAGCGTCCTTTCGCGGCAAGACGCAGGTCTTCGATGGAGTAGGCGGAGGCAACAGAGTGTGACATGGCTTGTCCTGATATGAATGAAAGACCTGGGAAACGCTGATCAAGTATAACTTCGTCATTGCGACCGCCGCGCTTCTGTCATCGCGAGGCCCGCAGGGCCGTGGCAATCACGACCCTGTTCGGTGCACGACATCCGGAACGCAGGCCACCGCCGTTGTCCATAGTCCTTCATTTGCAGCGACAGATTTCCGGTAAGATGCTCCACGCTAGATTAGCAGCCATCACAGGAGAAACGACAATGGAAAAGCCACAGAGCGCTCCGGCCGTGGACACAACTCCAAGTAAGCACCTGGAAGTTATCCATCACCCCGACTACGATAAGACGGTATTCATGCCATTCGTTCCGGCCATCAAGATCAAGAGCGGGAAAATCCTGTGGCTGGCGGGTGGAACGGCGCTACCCGTATATCACGATCATCCGCACAAACGCGATCAACTGCTGAAGTACATGGTCAATGATCTGGAGACACAGGTCCGCCAAGCCATGGATGGCATCAAGCAAACCGTTGAGGCTGCCGGCGGTTCAATGAAGGACATCGTGCATCTGTTCATTTTCCGCGCACGGCCGAGGACGGGCGATATCGGCAAAGCGAGCCTCGCCGTCAACGAATACTTCAAGCCCTACAACTACAAGCCCACGACGACCAATCTGGCGGTACTGGAGTTGGGCGAACCCGAGCAGTTGGTCGAGATCCAGGCATTCGCAGTCATTGACTGATTTCTCGGGGAGATCGCAACGCCCCTCTGGGGCTCGCGATGGCGGACTTTTCAGACATTCCCTAGCGCCTTGCCCGGGCAGCATTCCAAGGCTGTGCCGGCGCAGGCCTCCATACGCCTAATGGCCCACGCAATGCCGCGTACCTAGTTCGCGGGCTGCATCGCCGTGTCCGCAGTCCCTGCGCGGCGCGAGAAATACGAGGCGAGGAGGGCGATGACAATGGTGGCCAGCGTCATGCTGGCGGCGGTGAAGAAGACGAGCTGCGGCAGTTTCATGTCGAGCAGCGTGCCGTAGATGAGCGGCGCGATAGACCCGCCGACGCTAAAGCCCGATGAAACATAGCCGAAGGCCTTGCCTATCGAACCGGGCGGGGTCACGGTGCGCACCATCAGGTCGCGCGAGGGCATCACCGCACCCAACATGAAGCCGGTGAAGAACATGGCGCCCACCGTGGCCGCGTAAGACAGAGCAGACATGCCTATCGCGACGAGGAGCGCTGCGGCCAGGACGTAGCACACGGCCGCCACGGCATCGAGGCGATGTGTCTTGTCGGCGATAAAGCCGCCGCCCAGAACGCCGATGGCCGTGCCCCAGAGGAAAACGGCGAGGGCGGTGTTGGCGAGAATGAGGTCGACATGGTAGAGATCGATGAGTGCGGAATTGGAAAAAATCTGCAGCCCGTTCGAGCCCAGGGTCGCCACGATGTAGAAAATGAACATCGTCAACAGCGGTGGCGAGAGCAGGAACTGCATCATGTTCTTGTCGGGCAGGGCACCATTCGCACGCTTGGTATAAGGGTAGGTCGTGCCCTTGAGCAGCTTGCCGCAGGCGAAAAGCAGCAAGGCGGTGGCCAGGCCGGCGAAGCCCACCACGGCCAGGGCATGACGCCAGTCGCCGTGCGCAAGCAGAAAAGTCATTACGGTGGGCGCCAGGGCGAAACCGAGAAAACCGGTGAAGGTGTGCACGGCATAGGCGCGGCCGAGCCAGGACGGACGGATCTTGGCCGTGAGTATGGTGTAGTCGGCGGGATGGAAAACGCTGTCGGCGATGCCTGCGACGAAGGCGATGCCTATCATCACCGGAACCGTTGGCGCGTAAGACTGAAAGACCAGCGCCAGCGATTCGATCGCCAGCCCGATGACCAGGAAGGCGCGCGCGCCGTAGCGATCCGTGAGCACGCCCATGGGAAACTGCCAGCTCGCCCCCATCAGCGCACTGGCCGCAATCACCATGCCGAGGGAGAAATTGCTCGCGGCGAATTCGCCGCGGATGAGAGGCAGGGCCGAGGGGATGGCGAGCATGAAAAAATGGCTCCAGAAGTGGCCCCCGGAAACCAGGCCGATGGTGGCCAACTCGCGCAACTTTTCCCGATTATCTTCGCTCATGAATCCTCCAAGAACAGGGGACACCATAACCCATAGCGTTTGCCGCAGCAAACCTGTCTTCTCAGTCGAGTGCGGGTTCCGGATAGGCCATCTGGTAGCGCATCGCGGCGGCGGTGATGGGCTCGCGGCAATGATCGCAGACCACTCTCGGAGTGAAGTCCTGGCCGCACTCCAGATGGGTATGAAGCAGCGGCGGCGTGTTGCCCGAGAGCCATTGATCGCCCCAGCGCAGCATGGCCGAAAACGGACCTATCAGGTCTCTTCCCATGTCGGTGAGGCGGTATTCGAAACGTTCGGGCAGACTCTGGTAGCGGACGCGGTCGAAGATGCCGACATTCACGAATCTTCTCAGCCTGTCGGCGAGAATGTTGGGGGCTATCCCTAACCGCGACTGCCAGTCGTCGAAGCGGCGGACGCCGAAGAAGGCTTCGCGCACGACCATGAAACTCCATCGGTCGCCGATCACCTGCAGCGCACGGGCGACCGAACTCGGCCGCCGCCTCTCCAGAACGGTCGGGTCCACCTGGCGGCGGCTCTTTTTCGGGACGGCCATGGGCGCCCACCCGGCCCCCGGGCCGTCGCGATACTTGAGCCGTCTTGCGAGAATCTCTTCGCCGCATGAGGAGCAGGCGACGAAGGGGTGGCACTCGCTGCCGCAGGGAATATGGAACATTTTCAGGGGCGGCGGCTCTCCTCCGGCAAGCCATTTATCGCCGAAGGCGAGCAAGGAGAGCATCACCGGATAGAGGTCGAAACCCATCATGGTGAGGCGGTACTCGGACCGCGGCGGGCGCTCGGAATACTGGACTTTTCGCAGCAGGCCCTGTTCCGTGAGCGCAGACAGGCGTGCCGAAAGCGTTCCCCGCGGTAGCCCGAGCATCGACTGGAAGTGCTTGAATCGGCGGACGCCGAAGTAGCCCTCGCGGAGAATCATGAAGCTCCAGCCGTCGCCGATGATATTGACTGTCCGCCCCACCGAGCAGTTTCGCTCCAGCGGTTTCGCCGCACTTTCGAGCGCGGGCATGGCCATCAGCGGGAGAGAAAATAGGCGGCCGCAGCGATGACGGCCGACGTCGCCACCCAGATCCATGGGGGGAATTTCGTAGTACGGACGGGTGCGGTCTTTTCTTCCACGGTTGCAGACTCGGGTGCCACCCTGGCGTTGAAGTTGGCAAAGAATTCGTCGGCAATCTTGCGCGAAGCGGTGTCTATCATCCGCGATCCGATCTGTGCCAGTTTTCCGCCGACCGATGCGTTGGCGCTATACTCCAGAAGCGTTCCCGTCCCGTCGGCAGAGAGTCGCACCGAGGCGCTTCCCTTGCCGAAGCCGGCGGCACCGCCTTGACCCTCGAAGCTGAGCTTGTAGGAATTGGGCGGATCGACGTCGGAGAATTTCATCTTTCCCTTGAACTTCGCCTTGATGGGGCCGACGCAGGCCGTGACCGTGAGGTGGTACTCGTCATCGGACTTCTTCTCTATGGATTCGCATCCGGGCACACAGGCCTTGATCACCTCGGGGTCATTGAGGGCTCGCCAGACTTCGCTTTGTGCCACGGCAATCTTTTGTTCCCCGGTCATATCCATAGCCATGCTCCGATGCGTCTTGCGGCAAAGCATAGCGTTGTCACTCTAATAATGCAAGTCAGTCAGACGCCGCTTACAGTGGCTATTGACAGCGGCTACCAGGTCGGTCCATTATTGCAATGGACAGTTTGAAAGGAAAGGGCAATCGTGCAAAGACTGGAGTTTCACACCACCCACTCGGTGCTGGTCGAGCCCGGCAGTTCTGCCCGAATCGGGGAACTGGCGAAGGGTCTGGGCTGCCGCTCAATCATGCTGGTGACGGACAAGGGCGTCGAAAAAGCCGGCCTGCTCGCCACGGCCCTCAAGGGATTCACGGCAGCGGGGGTTGCGGTCAGCATTTATTTCGATGTCGAGGCCGACCCGCCCGTTCATGTCATCGATGCCGCCGTCGACTGGGCACTGGCAAACAAGGTCGATGGCGTCGTCGGCCTGGGCGGGGGAAGTTCCCTGGATGTCGCCAAGTTGGTGGCGCTGCTCGCCACCGGCCATGAGAAGCTTCCCGATGTCTATGGCGTCGGCCTGGCCAAGGGGCCGCGACTGCCCCTGATACTGGTTCCGACGACTGCCGGAACAGGTTCGGAGGTCACGCCCATTTCCATAGTGACCACGGGGGGAGAACGAGAAGAAGGGCGTCGTCGCCCCCGTGCTGCTTCCCGACTGGGCCGTGCTCGACGCCGACCTGACGCTCGGCCTGCCCACGCCGACGACCGCCGCCACGGGCATAGACGCCATGGTCCATGCGATCGAGGCCTATACGAGCAAGCGGCTGAAGAACCCCATTTCCGATTGTCTCGCCCGCGAGGCGTTGAGACTTCTCGCCGAGAATATTCACGAGGTCTGCAAGAATGGAGCTAACCGCGAGGCCAGGCAGCACATGCTGCTAGGCGCCATGCTGGCCGGCATGTCCTTTGCCAATGCGCCTGTTGCCGGAGTGCATGCGCTCGCTTATCCCGTCGGCGCCCGCTTCCACGTTCCCCACGGATTGTCGAATTCGCTGGTATTGCCGCAGGTCCTGGGCTTCAGCCGACCAGCGGCGGAACCGCTCTATGCCGAACTCGCAGCAATCCTGCTGCCCGGTGTGACCGGCAGCGAAGCGCAAAAAGCCCATGCCTTCGTCGCCCGCTTACGCCAGCTTCCAGCCGAACTCGGTCTGCCTACAAGACTTTCCGAGGTGGGGATCACCGCCGCCGACCTGCCGAAACTCGCCGAGGATGCCATGCGCCAGACCCGTCTGCTGATCAACAACCCGCGCGAAATTGGCTATGAGGATGCTCTGGCGATCTACGGAGAGGCGCTATGAGTGGACGTTCTGTTCCCGAAGCGCGCTCGGCCTATACGCATTTCTGCGAGATCACGACGCGCTGGATGGATAACGATGCCTACCGGCATGTGAACAACGTCGTCTATTACTCGTTCTTCGATACCGCGGTGAACAAGCTGCTCATAGAGAGCGGACTGCTCGATCTGGAGAACAGTCCTGTAGTGGGCCTGGTCGTGGAAAACCGCTGCAGCTATTTCAGTTCCCTGGCCTTCCCGGACAGGGTGACCGTGGGCATGCGCGTCGCCCATATCGGGACGAGCAGCATCCAGTACGAGTTGGGAGTCTTCCGCAATGACGCAGACCTGGAGTCGGCCCATGGCCATTTCGTCCATGTCTATGTGGACCGGGACAGCAATAAGCCCGTGCCCCTGCCGGCCGAAGTGAGAGCGGCGGTGAGCGTCCTGCAAGCGCGTTAATGTAGGTCGGGCTTCAGCCCGACGACCAGAGGAAATAACCAATGTCGGGCTGAAGCCCGACCTACACAGTGGCATTTTGGTAAGGCACATCAGTGAGCGATATCGATATAGAAATAAGGGACCGCCTGGCCGTGGTGACGTTGAACCGCCCGGAACGCAGGAATGCCATGTCGCTGGCGATGTGGCGGGCTATCCCGGAAATTTTCGCGAAGCTGGAAAGCGACCCGGAAGTGAGAGCCATCCTGCTTACCGGCGCAGGCGAGCACTTCAGCGCCGGGGCCGACATCACCGAGTTCGAAAAGGTCAGAGCGACGGTGGACCAGGGCATTGAGTATGAAGTCGCGGTAGATGCATGTTGCGATGCCATTGTCGCCAGTCCGAAGCCCACCATCGCCGTGATTCGCGGCTTCTGCATGGGCGGAGCCTGCCATCTCGCCATGTCCTGCGACTTCCGCTATGCGGACACATCGGCCTCCTTCGCCATTCCCGCCGCGCGTCTGTCCATCGTCTATGGCGTCGGCGCGACGAGAAAACTCCTCAACCTGGTGGGCCTGGCCAATGCCAAGAGAATCCTGTTTTCCGCGGAACGATTTTCCGCGGAAGAGGGATATCGCATCGGCTTCGTCGATCGCGTTGCCGAAGAACCGAAAGTCGCGGCTTCCGAGTTCGCCGCCGTCATGGCTGAGAACGCCCCCCTGACGATTGCCGGGACCAAGGTGCTGTTGAACGGCCTCGCCGGCGGCATGGGCGCGCTGCTCGATGCTGCGGCCGACGAAGTGATTGCGCGCGCTTCGGCAAGTGACGACTACCGCGAGGGGCGCAATGCCTTCGTGGAAAAAAGACTGCCCCTGTTCAAGGGCCAATGAGTTCATGAAGCCGGCACAGTTCGAGTACCTGCGTGCTGCCAGCATCGCCGAGGCCGTGGCTGCGCTGAGTGCTCAGGCAGGCGAGGGCAAGATCATCGCAGGCGGCCAGAGTCTGGTGCCCATGCTCAACTTCAGACTGCTGAAGCCTTTGCTCCTGATCGACATCATGGGCATAGCGGAACTCAAATTCCTCGAAGAAACACCCGGCGGCGGCTTGAGAATAGGCGCGCTGACCAAGCACCATACCCTCGAGACCTCGCCCCTGGTGAAAAGGCTTTTCCCGGTGCTCTCCGAGGCGATGAGCCATGTCGCTCATCTTGCCATCCGCAACCGCGGCACCATCGGTGGCAGCCTCTCTCATGCCGACCCGGCGGCAGAACTGCCGCTCATGGCCGTACTCCTGGACGCCAGAATCAGGACCGCCTCGCCCGAAGGCGGAAGAACGATAGCCGCCGCCGATCTTTTCGTCGCAGCCCTGACCACTCGTCTTCTCGAATCCGAAATCATCGTCGAAGTGGAACTGCCTGCTCTGGCGCCTGCGACGGGCTGGGCCTTCGAGGAAGTTTCGCGCCGCGCCGGAGACTTCGCCCTGGCGGCTGTCGGCGTGCTGCTGGCGGTGGAGAAGGGAAAGGTGAGTTCTGCAAGCATAGCGATGATGGGTGTGGCGGAAACGCCTCTGCGCGCGGCAAGGGCCGAGGCGCTGATCAAGGGGCGCGCAATCGATGCCAGTCTGCTCGATGAACTGGTGACAGCCGTTCGCGATGCCTGCGAACCCAACACGGATCTGCATGCCTCAGCCGATTATCGTCGCCATCTCGTCGGCGTGCTGGCCCGCCGCGCAGTGATTGCCGCCTGGAAGCGCGCATTGGGAGAGCAGCCATGAGTGCCGTCATGAACATCAAACTCACTGTCAATGGCGTGGTGTATGAGAAGACGGTCGAGCCGCGGCTTTTGCTGGTTGATTTTCTCCGTCAGGATCTTCATCTCACGGGCACCCATGCGGGCTGCGAACATGGCGTCTGCGGCGCCTGCACCATCATCGTGGACGGGGACAGCGTGCGTTCCTGTCTGATGTTCGCCGTCCAGGCCGATGGCTGCAAGATCGAGACCGTAGAAAGTCTGGCGAGGCTGGGCTCGGTCGATAGTCTCAACCCCTTGCAGGAATCTTTCCGCAGCCACCATGGACTGCAATGCGGTTTCTGCACGCCGGGCATGCTGATGACCTCGACCGACCTCTTGAAGAAATATCCGCTGGCCACCGATGAGGAAATCCGCGAAGGGCTGTCGGGAAATCTGTGCCGCTGCACAGGCTACGAGCATATCGTGCAGGCGGTGCGCACGGCAGTCGGACAGCGCGAGGAGAGCGAGAAATGAAAATGCATATTCTGTCTGGCGGACGTCTGAGGATGAGGAAGAGCATCTATCTTCCTGAAGCCGAGAGAGGCGAGACCATAGACCTTCCCGTGTCTTGCTTCCTCTTGCGCCACAGCCAGGGCAATGTGCTCTTCGATACCGGCTGCCATCCTTCCGTGCATGTCGCTCCCGAGGCTCGCTGGGGCGGCATGGCGAAGGCGATGACGGCCATAGGCGACCCTTCCGAGAATGTCGTGACAGAATTGCAGCGGCTGGGACTGACGGTCGACGATATCGACGTCGTCGTGAACTCGCATTTCCATCCCGACCATTGCGGTTGCAACGAGTATTTCACCAAGGCCGTCGTGGTCTGCCACCAGAAGGAGTTGGAGGCGGCGCAGGCAGTGAATGCCGAGAACATGGGATTCCTGGCCGTCGATTGGAAACAGCCCATGCCCATGCAGACGATAGACGGCGAGCACGATGTTTTCGGCGACGGGAAAATTCTGCTCGTTCCCGTGCCGGGACACACGCCCGGGATGATTAGCGCGGTTGTCACCCTGGAGCGCACCGGCGCCTTCGTCTTAGCCTCGGATGCCGCGGCCTTGCGTCTCCATCTCGAGCGCGAGTGTTGCCCGAAGAACACCTGGAACGTCGATCTGGCGACGCAGTCCATGGCGGAAATCGCCCGCATGGCGGCCGCTGGTGCAACGGTGATTTACGGCCACGATCTGGCGCAGTGGGCGACCTTACGGACCGGGGCTGTCGCCTACGACTGAAGGCCGGAAAAAATGCAGACAAGACCCAAAATCATCGGCACCGCCGCCAAGCGCCTGGAAGATCCGCGCCTGTTGACGGGCCATGGCAGCTATGTGGACGACAAAACGCCTGCCGGTACGCTGCATGTCGCCTTTCGCAGAAGCGACCAGTCGCATGCGACCATCCTCAGCATAGACTGCTCGGAAGCCTTGAAAATGCCGGGTGTAGTCGCCGTATTGACGGCCAGAGACCTGGAAGGACTGGTCAAGCCGGTCGTCGCGACTTCGAAGATGCGCGACTATCACGCAACGCCCATCTATCCCCTGGCCCGCGACAAGGTGCGCTATGTCGGCGAACCCGTGGTCGCCATCGTGGCGGAGTCGAGATACCTGGCGGAAGACGCGCTCGAAGGCATCGCTATCGAATTCGACACCTTGCCCAATGTCGTCGATCCCGAGCAGGCGGCTGCGCCAGATGCGCCGCTGCTGCACGAGGACGCCGGCACCAATGTCATCGTCAGGAGGGAATTTCTGCGCGGCGATGTCGATCTCGCGATGGCCGCTGCGGCTATCCGGGTGAACAGACGTTTCCGTTTCCATCGCAAGACGCCCATGGCGATAGAGACGAGGACTTACCTCGCCGAGTACGATCAGGGAAGGAAATCCCTGCAGCTCCATACGACCAGCCAGATTCCGGGAATCATTCGCGATGTGCTGACAGACATCCTGGACCTTCCCACCGTGCGCGTCGTCGCCCCGGATGTCGGCGGCGGCTTCGGCGGCAAGGCCTCTGTCTATCAGGAAGAAATCCTGGTGTGCATTCTGGCGAGAAAACTGGGCCGTCCCGTGAAATGGACAGGTGACCGTCTCGAGGATCTTTCCTCGACCTCCCAGGGCTTCGACGAAATCGTCGAGGCCGAACTGGGGCTGGACGAGCAAGGACGCATTCTCGCCCTGACCGCAGAAGTGGTCGGTGACATCGGCGCCTATTCCATCTATCCGTGGACGGCTGGTCTCGAACCTGTCCAGGTCGTGAGCTTTCTCCCCGGCCCCTACCGTGTCGCCCACTATCGCGGCCGTGTGCGGGCAGTGGCGACCTCGAAGCCGCCGACCGGCCCCTATCGTGGCGTCGGACGGCCGACCTCGACCTTCGTCATGGAGCGGCTGATGGACATGGCGGCGCAAAAACTGGGTCTCGATCCCAGGGAGATTCGCCTCTTGAATTTCGTGTCGCAAGAGGAATTCCCCTACAAGACGGCATCGGGCATCGTCTGGGATCGCTCCGGTTTCACCGAGTGCCTCACGAGCGCCTGCGCCGCTTTCGACTACGAAGGGCAGAGGGCCGCGCAGGCGGTCGCCCGTGCGGCAGGCCGCTGGGTGGGGATTGGCATTGCCTCCTATGCGGAATTGACAGGCATCGGCAGCCGCATCTCGGCTTCGCCCGGAATGCCCATCAATACCGGAACGGAAACGGCGACGCTGAAGATCGACTCCACGGGCGCGGTGACGGCAGCCTTCGGCGTGGCATCGCACGGCCAGGGACTGGAGACGACGCTGGCGCAGGTGGTCGCAGAAGAACTCGGGGCGAGGCTCGCCGCTGTCACCATCATCCATGGCGACAGCGCCGCCGTGCCGCACGGCACCGGCACCTATGCCAGCCGCAGCGCCGTCCTGGCGGGCGGGGCGGCGACGCTTGCGGCACGGGCCTTGCGCGAGAAGGTGGAGCGCATGTCTGCCCATTTGCTGGGGGTTACTGCCGCCGAGGTGATGGTCGCAGACGGATTTGCCTTCGTTCCCGGCAGCGACAAGAAGATCAGTTTCCGCGAACTGGCCAAGGCCGTCTATTCCGAAGTCGGCCGGATTCCGGCGGAGGCGCGGGAGAGCCTCGAGGAAACCAAGCTGTACGACCCCTTTTTCGGTACGACGACTTGCTCCACTCATGTCACCCAGGTCGAGATCGACCCGGAAACTTATGTGATCAAGGTGCAGCGCTATCAAGTGGCCGAGGATTGCGGCAGAATCATCAATCCGCTCATCGTCGCAGGCCAGGTGCATGGCGCCGTGGCGCAGGGGATTGGTGCGGCGCTGTTCGAGGAGATGGTCTACGACGAAATGGGGCAACTCCTGACGGCGAGCCTGGTCGATTATCTCGTGCCGACCGCGGTCGAGATTCCTTCCATAGGTGTCTCGCATCTTGATACCGAGTCGCCCTCGACCGTCGGCGGCTTCCGCGGCATGGGCGAGGGCGGCACCATAGGCGCGCCTGCCGCCATTGCCAATGCCGTGGCCGATGCCTTGAATCACCTGAATATACTCATCGACGAATTGCCGGTGACGCCTGAACGCATTTTCCAACTCATCAAGAACAAGGAGAAATAATGGATTACGGATTGAAAGGGAAAGTGGCGCTGGTGACCGGAGCTGCCCGCGACGTCGGGCGAGAGATCGCCATGACCCTGGCCGCCGAAGGCGTCACCGTCGCGTTGAACTGCAACAAATCGAGCGACAGGGCAGAGGCCATCGTCCGCGAGATCGCGGCGGCGGGCGGCAAGGCCCGCGTCTATCAGGCGGACATCGCGAACTACGATGCGGTCTCAATGATGACTGATCAGATCAAGAAAGACTTCGGCAGCATCGACATCCTGGTGAACAACGCCGGCCTGGTTCTGCGCCAGCGCTTCCTCGAGAGCAAGCCGGAGGAGTGGAAACGTCAGATCGACGTCGGCCTCTTCGGTGTCATCCACACCTGCCACGCCGTCATCCCGCACATGGTGGCGCAAAACGGTGGTCGTATCATCAGCCTGGCCGGCGACTCGGCGCGCGTTGGCGAATCCGGACTCGCCGTGACGGCTTCGTCCAGAGCCGGTGCGCTGGCGCTGACCAAGTCGCTGGCGAAGGAGTTCGGCAGGAACAACATCACAGTCAATGCCTTGACCCTGGGTCTCATAGAAACAGAACACAACGATCCGGAATGGCTGAAAGCCAACAGCGAGAAGATAGGTCGCCAATATCCGCTGCGCCGCATCGGCAAGCCTGACGATGTTGCGCCCATGGTCGCCTTCCTCGCTTCTGAGGGCGCGCGCTGGATCACCGGCCAGGTGATGAGCGTCAATGGCGGCTTCAGCATGGTCTGAACAAAGGAGAATCGAGTGATCCAAACCGATCTGATTGCGCCTGTCGGTGAACTCCTCAAGCGCCATGCAGCGAAGCGGCCCGACAAGATCGCCTTCTCGGATGCCAATACCTCCACGACCTACGGCAGGCTGGCACTGACCACGGCAAACCTCGCTGGCCACCTTCAGGACATGGGTATTGGCGTCGGGACCCGTGTCGCCATCCTTCTGCCCAACTCGGTTGCCTGGATCGAGTCCTGTCTGGCCATCACCCGGGCCGGAGCGGTTTGCGTGCCCATCGCTTACGATGCCGCCGCGGCCGAAATTTCCTATCGGCTCACTGACTCCGAAACGCAGTTGGTGATCACCACCGATGAGCGCGCAGGCCACGCCGCGGGGCTTGCGACGATTCTGGTGAGTCGCGGCACGACTCAAGAGGCCGGGACGAGATACGCCGATCTAATCGATACCCTTCCCAAGTCGCTGCCGCGCGACCCGGAAGCTATCGATGAGACGGCCTACATCATTTACACATCGGGCACGACGGGGCGGGCGAAGGGCGTGCTGCTGTCGGTGCATGGCATGCTCTGGGTGACGGCCGCCTGCTGGGCGCCGATTGCCGGCCTTTGCGAGGCAGACACGGTTCTCTCCCCCCTGCCGCTATTCCATTCCTATGCGCTTAACCTCTCGGTGCTCTCCGTCCTGGCGGTGGGCGCATCCGAATACATCATGGAGAAGTATTCCTCCAGCGAAGCGGCGCGACTCCTGGCGACAGGCCGGTTCACCGTCATGCCCGGCGTGCCGACGATGTTCCATTACCTGCTTGAGACCGCAAAGCAGGATGGAACCATCAAAGGCTTGCGGCTGTGCATCTCTGCCGGCGCGATCATGACGGCTTCGCTTAACCGCAGTTTCGAGGAGCATTTCGGCGTCAAGCTCCTGGACGGCTACGGCATCACCGAGACCTCGACCATGGTCACCCTGAACTGGCCCGTGGGGACGCGCATCATGGGCTCTTGCGGCCTGCCTGTTCCCGGCGTGACGACCCGTATCGTCGATCCGGTCAGCGGCCGCGACCTCGAGCCCGGAGTCGAGGGGGAACTCATCGTGCGCGGCCCACTGCTGATGAAGGGCTATCACAACAAACCTGCTGAGACGGCGAGCGCCATTCGCGACGGCTGGTATCACACCGGCGACCTGGCGAAGAGCGACAAGAACGGTTACCTCACGATCACCGGACGCCTCAAGGAACTCATCATTCGTGGCGGGCAAAATATTGCGCCGGGCGAGATCGAGGAAGCCGTTTCGGGTTTTTCCGGCGTTCTCGATTGCGCCGCAGTGGGCATTCCGCACGAGCACCTCGGAGAGGTTCCGGTCATTTTCGTCGTGCCGCATTCGGGAGTCTCTATCGATCATCAGGCTTTGATCGACCATTGCCGTACCCAGCTATCCGGCTACAAGGTGCCCCATGCCATCCATGTCGTAGAGGTGATTCCGAGAACGGGCTCGGGCAAGGTGATGCGCTTCAAACTAAGAGCGCTTCTGTAGGTCGGCCTTTAGGCCGACAGCGATGGTCGTCGACCTGAACCCGTTTCGGTGTCTCCAGCGAAAGGCCAACCTACCTCAGATCATAGACGATCACGGCTCGTATGGAACTCTTCACCGGCAAGCCGCCGCTCATCCCGGGAGTGAAACGCATGTCGTGCACCGCCTTGAGCGCGGAGCTGTTGAAGGCGTCGGCCATGGTCGTCTCGACGACTCTTGCGTTTTCGACACGCCCCTTTTCATCCACCCACACCTCCACTTCCACCTTGCCTGAGAGGCCAAGCGCAAAAGCGCCTTCGGGATAGTCCGGCGCGATATCGACCAGGGGTTGCGGCGGGCTGTCCAAGCCGCCCTCGCCCGGTTGGGCCTTGGTCGGGAGGATGGGCTTGGCGGGTGTCATCACCGAGGCCGCAAGGGCTTCCAGCGCCACCTTCCGGGTCGAAGCGACAGGGACTTCTCGCTCCGCGGAGGGGGACGTCAGGATGACGTCAAATGCAGCAGTCGGTTGTTGGCTGCCCGACCTCAGCCGCGATGATGCCAAAGGAGCAAGCAGCGCCCCGTGAAATACGACAGAGGCCGCCAGCGCCAGGGTCAGCCGAGCCGTTGCCGTATGCTCTGAGGCCATGGCGCGAGGGCTGCACTACCCGGCTTTACCGGCAGCGGCGACGCGATTCAATGCGTCTTCGAGTTGCGCCGCTGGTACGGCGCCGGGAATGCGCTCGCCGTTAGTCAGGAAGATGGTCGGCGTACCATGCACGCCGAGCTTTTCTGCGAGCGCCATCACCTTGTCGGTCTTGGTCGCGCAGTTTGCTGCAGCGGGCGCGGCACCCTTCACCATCCAGTCGTTCCAGGCCTTGGCAGGATCGGCCGCGCACGCGATCGCCTTGGTCTTTTCGGCGGAGTCGGCGGAGAGGATGGGAATCATGAAAATGTAAATGGTGACGTCGGTCATGTTGACCATGTCCTTCGCCAGCTTCTTGCAATAGCCGCAATTGGGATCCTCGAAGGTGGCGAAGATGCGGCGGCCGTTGCCGCGCACAGTCTTCAGTGCGAGTTCGAGCGGCAGGTCGGAGAACTTGATCTGCGAGAGTTTGGCCTTGCGCGCTTCGGTGATGTTCTTCTTGGACTTCACATCGACGATGTCGCCCTGGAGAAGATACCTCCCCTTCTCGTCGGAATAGAGGATGTCGGTGCCGATCTGCACCTCGTAGAGACCCATCGCGTCGGCCTTGTGCACGCCATCGACCTTGACGTTGGCGCCGTACAGGGAGGAGATCGCTTTCCTGATATCGGCTTCGTCGGCGCGTGCCAGTCCGCCTGCCAGGAAGAGAGCGGCGAGACCGCAGGCGAGAATTGTTTTGATCATGAAGTCTCCGATGGTGAAATTTGGTTTAGCCCAGCGCGTAACGCACCAAAAAATCTCTTATGACAGGCAGCGAATTGGTAAGGTTCAGTCCGGCATTGCGCAGGGTCGAAAGCACAGCACTGCGGGGACGGAACAGCTTTTGCAAGCCATCAGTTGCAGATTGTAACGCGACAACCTCCTCAAGGCGCGCCCGCTGGTAACGGCGCAGCCACCGTTCATCACCGCAATCCACATAATCCGGGCAGTCCCTGAGCAGTTCAGCCAGTACGCGGCTGTCCTGGAAGCCCAGGTTGATGCCGTGGCCGGAAAGCGGATGGATGGTGTGGGCGGCATCGCCGATCAGTGCCAGGCGCGGAGCGACACTGCGCGGTGCACGCATCAGGCGCAGCGGAAAGCCTGCAGGCGGCGTCACCGGGGAGAGATCTCCCAGCCGCCAGCCGCCGGCCTCGGCGACGCGCAGACAGAGTTCCTCGGGCGATAACGACAGCAAATCGGCCGCAAAATCTTCCGGCGTCGACCAGACCATGGAGATCCTGTTTCCGGGCAGAGGCAGCCAGGCGAGAACGCCGTCGGCGCGAAACCACTGGTATGCGGTGTCGCGATGCGGCCTCTCGCAGGCGAAATTGGCGACCACGCCCATCTCGCCGTAGGGCTTGAATTCCACAGCGATTCCCGCGGCCTCGCGTGTCCAGGAATCGGCGCCGTCCGCGGCGATGATGAGCTTGGCAGCCAGTGTCCGTCCATCGGCCAGCGTCAGATTCGCACCATCGGCGGTGAATGCCAGAGCCTGCGGCCGGGCCGGACAGAACAGAGTGATATTGCTCTGGCGCTTGGCGGACTCCCACAGTTCGCCCTGCATCAGGGCGGATTCGACGATCCAGGCCAACTCGGGGACGCCGCTGTCGTAAGCGGAAAAGTCCAGCCTGCCGCCGGCGTCGCCATGAATCTCCATCGTCCGCACCGGCGCAACGCGCGTCAGGTCGAAGTGACGCCAGGCGCCGATTTCGTCGAGAAAGCGCGCATTGGCTGGGCTGACGGCGTAGATGCGGGTATCCCAGTCTGCCGGCGCCTCCGGCGGTCGCCCTTCCACGACGGCAACCGACAGCGGGATGCCGCGCAGGGCGACGGCCAGGGACAGTCCGGCCAGGCCGCCGCCGACGATGACGATATCGAAATCCATGCAGGCATTGTCGCGGGAAGAGCCCGACTTGACAAGACTTGGCGCCAGGCCGGATAATTCCGCCCCTTGCCGAGTAGGCTTTCTGTCCGTTCGGCAAATGGTGATGTAGCTCAGCTGGTTAGAGCGATGGATTCATAATCCATAGGTCGAGGGTTCAAGTCCCCCCATCACCACCAACAAGCATGCGGCTTCCAGAGATGGAGGCCGTTTTAGTTTGTGGGCCTTCTGACATTTTGTACCCACCTTGTAACCAGATTTCCTCAATGCTGGGCCGTTCCGTTCTTGTTGTGATTTGGCTGGTTCGCCGCTTATTTGAAACGCAGCAGGTAAACGGGAGAGAGCATTACAGCTACCGCCGCCGCAGGGGACGTTCAGCACGCACTGGTCGCAACCCCGCACGCGCTGAAATAGTTCAGCTAGCAGCGAAATGGACTGGACATTGCAAACTTGGCAAGGAATTGCGCACGCGAGTTGATCTGCGAAAAGCGATTTGATTGTGCGGCTTCGCGGCAAGGTCTTTGAGAGCGGCAGTGGCTCTGGTCGGCCATGAGCCGCTGCTGGCTGCTATTTCAGTAGTTTTGTGGATCAGTTTCCTGCCACAGATCAGACATCTGTTCCGCCACCTTTAAGGTCGCAGTCGCAGTCGCTTGACGCCGTCCACCAAAACGCGGATAGTATAAAAATACACGCTTCCGGGTAAATGGAAGTCCGTTTTATTGTTGTCAGTATTCCACCCGGAGGGACGTCTGATGCAGGCGCTGTTCAAGATCATTTTCAAATCCTCGCTCGCTTTCATAGCCGGGCTATTGATTGTCTCTTCGCCGATAGCCCAGGCACAGGTCAAGAACGTACGTTATTCGGAAGTAGTTCGCTCGCTTTTTTATGCACCGGCCTACGTGGCGATCTCACGTGGTTTTTTCAAGGCCGAAGGGCTCAGCGTCACCATGACAACGGCCCAGGGCGGCGACAAGTCGGTTGCAGCTCTCTTGTCCAATGCAGCTGACATTGCGCTCGTCGGTCCCGAAGTGGCTGTCTATGTGCATAACAGCGAGTCGCCGGACAAGCTCAAGATCTTCGCGGGGCTCACGGCCACCGACGGCTTCATCCTGATGTCGCGCCAGAAGATAGTCAACTTCGACTGGAAAATGTTGAAGGGCAAGGACATCCTGGGCTGGCGGGAGGGCAGCACGCCGACGCTGTTCCTAGACGAGGTGTTGCGCATGCACGGGCTTGATCCGCAGCGCGACGTCCACATCGCCAATAATATTGCGGTCCCGGCGCGCGTCGGTTCATGGATCTCCGGCCAGAATCAATTTGGAATTTTCCAGGAACCCGATGTATCGACGATGGAACGTGACGGCACGGCTTTCGCGGTCACTTCGATTGGCAAGGAGATCGGTCCCGTAGACTACACAGTCTTTGTGGCCACCGACAAATACATCCGAGAAAATCCCGACATCATCCAGAAGTGGTCCAATGCCATCTACAAGGCCGAGCAATGGTCTGCCACCGCTTCGGCCAGTGACTTGGGCAAGACCCTGCAGGAATTTTTCCCAGGCGTCGATGAGAAAATCCTTGCTTCGGCCGCGCAGCGCTATCGCACACTGAAGATCTGGAAATCTACGCCAGTGATCGACCCCCAGGCGATGAACAAATTCCAGGACGTCCTGGTGCACGGTAAGGTGCTCGACAATGCCAAGCGGGTCAAATTCGAGGATATCGCGAACATGGATTTCGCCCGCAAGGCCAAGTAAGCGAAGACGAGCGAGGTGAGTGCCCCCATCGCGGCAGTGGCGAACGCGCGCACCACAGCACCTACCGCTACTCCGGTCAAAGTGGCGATGCGGAATGTCGGCCTGCGCTATTTCACTGCCAAAGGCGAGACCGAAGCGCTGTCGGACATCACACTCGAAATTCCGGCGGGCGAGTTCGTCAGCATCATCGGTCAAAGCGGCTGCGGCAAGAGTACGCTGCTGTCGCTCATTTCCGGTGTTCTCATGCCCACCGAAGGCGAGGTAGTGGTAGATGGCAAGCAGGTTCGCGGGCCTAACCCAAAGATCGGTTACATGCTGCAGCAGGACTACCTTTTCGAATGGCGCACAATACTCGACAACGCAATTCTTGGCGCGGAAATCCAAGGCACGGACTTGGGCAAGGCAAAGGACAGGGCCGTTCAACTCCTAACGCGCTACGGTTTGGGTAAGTTCTTAAAGCACCTTCCGCGGCAGTTGTCAGGCGGCATGCGGCAGCGCGTAGCGCTTGTGCGTACGCTTTGTACCGAGCCGGATATCGTCCTGCTGGACGAGCCTTTTTCCGCGCTCGACTCTCAGACACGCATTGCGCTCGCTGACGAAGTTGCCGACATCCTCCGCCGCGAAGGCAAGACCACCATACTGGTGACGCACGACATCGGCGAGGCGGTAAGCATGACTGACCGCGTTATTGTGCTGTCGCGTCGGCCGGGCCGGGTAAAGTCGGATCACCGCATCGAATTCGCAAGCATCGGCGGCGTCCGGCCGGCCCCCTTTGCCACCCGTAATGCACCGGAATTCAACGGTTATTTCAACCGACTATGGCAGGAGCTTGAGGTTCATGTCGAAGGCTAGTTTAGCAACCCTTTCCGACGCCAGCCCACAGTATCTCGATTACCTGCGCCGTGAGCGCTGGACGCGAATCACTGTGCGCGGTTCGCAGATAGGCATTCTGGTCGTGTTCACTTTACTGTGGGAGGCGCTGCCACGGCTGCACATTGTCAATCCGCTGTTCACGAGTTACCCGTCGGCGATCTGGCCCACTTTCATTGAGCTGCTCCGGGAGTCACAGCAACAGGCCAGCATCCTGACACACGCATGGTCGTCAGTGTTTGCAACGGTGGTCGGATTCTCGCTCGCTACGGTTCTTGGCGTGGCGCTGGCGGCCGTATTGTGGCGTTCCGATACACTGTACAAGATCCTCGATCCCTACTTCGTCGTCGCCAACGCGATGCCCAAGACGGCGTTCGTGCCGATCTTCTACCTCTGGCTTGGGGCAACGCTTTCCGTCTACGGCATGTCGCTTGCGATCTCGCTCTTTATCACTACGATGATTATCTACACCGGGTATCAGGGCATTGACCCGAACAAGATCAAACTGGCACTGACATTTGGCGCCACGCGGGGACAAATATTTCGCAAAGTCGTTTTTCCAGGCAGTGTCCCCTCATTGTTCGCCGCCCTGAAGGTCAATGTCGGTCTGTCGCTGACGGGCGTGGTGGTCGGTGAGTTCCAGTCGGCGAACCTCGGGCTAGGTTACCTGATCCAATACGGCAGCCAGATTTTCAAGCTCAATATCGTCATGACCGCCATCACCATCCTGGCACTGATCTCGGTGGCGCTGTACGTTGTGATCTACTTCGTCGAAGCCCTGGTGACGCGAGGCCGGTAGTGTTCGTTGTCAGACGGAGCATCAGCATGCTCACTTTCTCAAGGAAAAACAATGCACTCATTTCAGATGCCTCAGGAATATGTGAAACGTGTCGTCGCTCGTCAGGGACGAGCTCATCTTTGCGATAAGTTCGATGGTTCGAAGACGGCTCTAGTGGTCGTCGACATGCAAAACTATTTCATGACCGCGCCTTACCTGGCGGCTTGTCCGGCAGCGCAGGAACTCGTACCCAATATCAACCGCCTTGCCTCTGCAGTACGCGAAGCGGGGGGGAAGGTGGTATGGCTGCAGAACCTTGCGCCGTGGGAATCCCTCAACAGCTGGTCGGTCGTCAAGGAAATGCATACGGCCGACAATGTGAAACAGCGCTGGGAGCCGATGCAGCGTGATCACCACGGTTTCCAGCTATGGCCATCCCTTGATGTCCACTCGGAAGACGAGCGCATCGTCAAGCGCCGCTTCAGCGCGTTTATTCAAGGTTCGTCGAATATCGAGAATATGCTGCGCGACAACGACATAGACACGCTGATCATCACCGGCGTGGCCACAAACGTATGCTGCGAATCGACGGCGCGTGACGCGATGATGCTCAATTATCGCGCGGTGATGGTGTCCGATGGTTGCGCTACCGCGAGCGATATCGAGCAGGCCGCGACCCTCGGAAACTTTTATCTCTATTTTGGCGATGTGCAGACTACCTCGGAGCTAATCGAGCGGCTGTGAATTCCAGGCGGAATCGGCGCTACAACCAGCACGGTTTTCATTGCCATGGAAACTAGCTAAAGCTTGGCAGAGCCGGTAGGACCCTGTAGGCAAGCGCATAGCGGTAGATGACCGTTAAGGCCAAATGCGTTGCCAAATTCGTTTCCGACCTTCATGTTGATGACCAACTCGACGTAGGTCAGGCCTGAAAATTCTTTCAAGCATGGAATGTCACAAGTATTTCATCACAAGAGAATATATCTCTTGTTGCGGCGCAGCAATCTCTATAAGATTTGGGCTGTCTCCTCCAGTTGCTCCTCCTCCTTTGTAACTGGATTTAGCCCTCAGCTTGCTGGGGGCTTTTTTTTGCGTGATTGGTATAGCTCTGATTGCTGACGTAGTCATGATGACACTGCCGACACTGAGATGTTGAATCCCTTTTCCCCGTAATACTCGTTCGCAAGACGGTCTTAATCCATATGAAAAATTGAAACATGGGTTTCATTTATTCTCATGGGTTCCCTTTTTGGCGCCGACATTATATTAAGCATGATGTTCTGCCAGATTTACAAATTCAAATCGTCGTTCGAGCATCCGAACAGTGGCACGACTCACAAACACATAGAGAGCGAAATTTTTCTTGGAGTTGCGATGACCGCAAAAACCATCCGTGAGCAGCATGAATCAATAAGCGGGATATTTCAATCGCTGTCTAGTAACCCTTGTTTTTCTTCACCGAATGATGAGTGTGACGCTCAAGTCGGCTGTGACCGAGAAGATTGCGCAGGCCAAATTCGCCAGACCTTTGCCGCGTTGATGTGGTCATGTCTAAATCACTTTGAGACTGAGCGTGAGGCAATGCGCGGCTTCAGTTCGACCGAATTTGCTGACCGTCACAATCAACTTCACGCGGATCTTTTAAAGGAGTTGCTCCTGTTCTTTGACAGGATGGGCAAAACGGAGAGATTGGTTGAGCATATTGACCATATCAAGCGCTTTGAACTTCACTATCTTCATCACAACAATACGAACGACATTGCGATGTTGAATTATTTGCCTGCTTAGCATCGATCAGCTTTTTGCCAAGTACGGAAACAGTTATGCGAATCAGATTTGCATAAATGCCGCAAATATCTGCCGCCCTGATTGGTAGGCGATTGGAGGTTAAGATGAAAGGACTGGCATTGATCTTGATAGCGGCATCCACAGTTGCGTTTGCGAGTGAAGGTGGCGCAGGCGGAAACAGTGACAGCGGTGACCTTGTGATGATGGAGCCGATCACGATCAATTTGAGCGAAGAGCACTATATCCAGTTTGTGTCGCAAGTGAGACTCAACGATCCGGCTGGAAAGGAAAGGATGACCGCACACATGCCTGGCATTCGCTTTGAACTGATCAAAGCGATGCTAGGTCAGGAGTTCGCAAGCGCGAGCACACCCGCATTTATGGAAAGCTTTGCTGAGAAGGCAGTGAAGATCATCAACACAACTATGGGCGGCGAGCATGCCAAAGCAGTATTGCTGGATCGCTGGATTGTCCAGTAGCGACAAACCTTGGATAGTGCCTCGGCATCTCTGAGTGATCCAGTTGAATTATTATTAGCCAACGCCAGTCGCTAGAGCTCTGCGGTGGCTCCGGCAGCTGGGACAAACACCGTGGTGGAATAAGCTAAGGCCGATGGTTTTGACCTTCCTGGATTTTGAACGTGACTGCATGAGCGCTGTGGGGCTTGTGGGCAGCCGCCGCCGGCCTGGATCTCTCATGGCTGCTTCATTCCGAATGAGAGCGCTAGGGATTGATCACGATTTTGCCGATGGTTTTGCGCTGTGCGATGCGTGCGATGGCATCCGCCGCCTTATCGAGGGGGAGGCGCTCGGTGATCCGCGGTCGGATCTTTCCCTCGGCCAGCCACGCCTGCAATATCTGCATATTGGCCAAGTGACTCTTGGGGTCGCGAAGCGCTGCCGTGTGCCAGAACACACCGAGAATTTGCCGCTCTGAGAGCAAGGCGAGGTTTAACGGAATGCGCGGAATCTCGCCGCTGGCAAAGCCCACCACGAGAAAGCGACCACGCCAACCGGTCGAACGCAGTGCCGTCTCGCTATGCTTGCCTCCTACCGCGTCATAGACGACGTCGGCGCCAAGATTGTGGGTGAGTGCCATGACCCGCTCCTTGAGCTTTTCGGTTTCGTAGTTGATCAGTTCGTCGGCGCCCACCTCCTTGCATACCGCCAGCTTCTCTGTCGTCGAGGCTGCGGCAATGACCCTCGCACCCATGGCCTTGGCGAGTTCGATCGCGGCAATGCCGACGCCGCCGCTGGCACCTAGCACGAGCAAGGTTTCGCCGGCCTGAAGGTTCGCGCAATGCCGCAGTGCGTGGAAGGATGTTCCGTAGGTCAGTACAAGGGCGGCACCCGTATCAAAATCGAGTGTATCGGGCAGATGCATGCACTGGTCGGCATCTGCGAGGCAGGCCTGTGCCAGTCCCCCATGACCGGTAACGGCCAGCACCCTGTCGCCAGGTCGCAGGTGTTTGACCTCGCTGCCGACAGTCTTGACGATGCCCGCCAATTCGGCGCCGGGGGAAAAGGGCAGGGGCGGCTTGATCTGGTACAGGCCTTGAACAATCAGCGCATCAGGGAAATTCAGGGCTGCAGAATGAACTTCGATCACCACCTGTTGCGGGCCGGGGTTGGGTTCCACAACATCAGCGATGGCCAAATTGGAGATTGGGCCAAATTCGCGGCAGAGGAGGGCTTTCATGGAGTTGCTCCGTAACGGCCTATCAGGAAAGGGGGGTGGGATTGCGCAACTCGCTGATGTCCTTGAATCGCGTCTCGATGCTGCTGATCATGCCGCGGTGCGGGATGATGTAAAAGCGCTTCTCGCCAACGGCGTCAAAGGTTGCGTTTGCCATGTCGTCCGCAGAGAGTCGTGCGGAGGCAATCGCCTTGCCCATTCCTTTCTCGATGGCTGCAGAGAACTCGCCTGGCTCCATGGCGGCGCCCGAGTCTGCCGGACGATTTCGTTCCGACCGGCCGATGCCCGTGGGCACCCAGGCCGGGCACAGGATCGAGACGCCAACAGGCGAGTTCGTTGCTTTCAGTTCGTGGTAAAGCGTTTCGGACAGGGTTGCCACGCCGTGCTTGCTGACGTTGTATGCCGCCATCCCGGGTGTGGAGACGAGACCGGCAGCCGACGCCGTATTCACGATGTGCGCAGTTTCGCCGGCTGCCTGCATGCGCGGCAGGAACTCGGACACGCCATAGATGACGCTCCAGAGATTGACGCCGAGCACCCACTCCCAGTCCTGTATCGTGTGTTCCCAGACCACGCGGCCCAAGGCGACGCCGGCGTTGTTGCAGAGAAGATGCACTGCGCCAAACCGGTCGTAGGCGGCATCGGCCAAGGCCTTGATCTGCTCGGCCTTGCGCACGTCGGTTTTTAGCAGCAACAGCCGATCCGGATTGATGTTGAGCGAAGCTGCCGCTGTCGCCAGCGTGACCGCGTCGATATCAGCAAGGACAAGATTCATTCCGTCGACGGCTGCCCGTCGCGCCAGTGCGAGTCCAATGCCGCTGGCGGCTCCGGTAATGACTGCGGTGCGGGTTGTAGTCATGATGTTTTCAGGTGAATGTGATGGCGAACTGACCTTCGCGGGCTGCCGAGAAAACTCAATGTTTTATCGCCGACTCAATGGCACGAGCATTCTGATATATCTTTTCCTCCCTTTCGCTCCTCTTCACCTCTTTGGCCATATTGGCCAGCTCAGCTTGCGCTTCCGCAGCCTGCCTGGCAACGTGTGACTGGTAGCCCGCGAAAAGCATCACAACCACAGCCGCAGCAAGAACGGCGTAGGGCACAAGTTGTGAAGTTCTGCCGGAATCGGCTGCCTCGTCATCTAGCCCAATGAGCTTGTCGCTTTCCCGTTTGTCCTGGAAAGTCATTCTGAAGTGGCCAACAACAATCAGGTCACGGTCCTTTAAGATTCTTTTCCTGACCGGTTGTCCGTTGACCAGCGTGCCGCCTGCTGGACCCATGTCATTGAGGATGAAATCGTCTCCGACCTGGAGAATGAAAGCGCGCTCATCAATATCATCAGGATCCTCGATATTGATGTCAGCGTCTTCCTTCTGTCCGATAAGCGTAAGCCCCTTCTCCAATAAAACTTCTTGGGCGGATCTGCCATCGCAGCGAATGATGATGGAAGCCATTGTCGATCTCTTCCTCGCATGATCCCATTGAGCGGGATCCCCTTGCGGTGCTTGATATTGAATAATCTTGTCAGTGTACTCAGTTTGCAGCCAAGTGCTCCGATTGCCGCCGTGGCGCGTTCGGAAGCGATGAGTTGAATCAAGCGCCAAGGGAAATGCTGATCAAGTACAACTTCGTTATCGCGATAAGTGGTGCTCACGGCGATGCCGGTCGTCCTTTCGAACTCCGGCAACACTTGCTGATACGCACCCGAGAAAACGCCGGATGCCGCAGCTTGACCACACCCCTCATAACCAGCCCCAACTTGCCAAACGTTGAAAGCAAGCGGGCGCCAAAGACCATCCGTGCTTGACGGATAGTCACGCTCCACGACGGCCAATTAATCCATCATATCGCACAAATGGGAAAATGAAGGCCTGCTTTCGGGAGCAAAGCAGAACGTCCGATTTGGCCTGACGTTGTCTCGCAGGCGCTTACAGCAATGTAGGACGTTTGCTTTTCAGCCCGGCGATTCGAAGCGTGCGGCAGGTTCTTAACAACAGTACAATCGATCTGAATCTGGCAAAGGGGGACTTGCGTATGCACGGACGTGTCATGGCGTTAATCATGGCGGGTGTTGGAGCGCTCTTGTGGCTGTCGACGGCATGGGCCCAATCGCTGCCGTATCCCAATCGGCCCATTCACATCATTGTTCCTTACCCGCCCGGAGGGGCGGTGGATCCGATTGCCAGAAGACTAGCCCAGAGGCTCCTCGAGGCCTGGGGTCAGCCTGTGGTAGTGGAAAACAAGCCGGGTGCAGGCACCCTGATCGGCACCCAGTTCGTGGCCAAGGCGGCCCCGGACGGCTACACGATGATTCTCGTGGCCACGACCTTTGCGGTGAATCCGTCGGCGTACGGCAAACTGCCCTTCGATCCGGTGAAGGACTTCGTACCCGTCGGCCTGGTGTGCAGCTTTCCCATGTTGCTGGTGGTGAATCCGGGGCTGCCGGTTCATTCCGTCAGGGAGTTGATCGATTACCTGAAAGCCAAGCCTGGGCGGGTCGACTTCTCGTCGATCGGCAACGGCAGTACGCAGCAGTTGGCCGGCGAACTGTTCAAGTCCATGGCTGGCGTGGACATCGTGCATGTCCCCTACAAGGGCAGCGGCCCCTCGGTGATGAGCGTCGTCGCCGGAGAAACCTCGCTCACCTTCGAGAGCGCGTTCCTGACCATGCCTCAGGTGAAGGCGGGAAAACTGCGGGCGTTGGCGGCCGCGGGGGCTCAGGCGTCGCCACTGGCGCCGAATCTGCCCACGGTAGCAGAATCCGGCGTACCCGGTTTCGATGTCGCGACTTGGGCAGGGATTCTCGCTCCCGCGGGAACGCCTCCGGACGTGGTGCAAAAATGGAACCTGGAAATCGCCCGCATGCTGCAGTCGCCCGAGACGCGCGAACAGTTGATCAGTCAGGGCGTCGAACCGCTTGTCAGCACTCCGGAACAATTCGCCGAGTTCATCAAGGTGGAAATGAACAGATGGGGAAAGGTCGTGAAACAGGCCGGGATAAGGCTGGATTGAGCCCATCCCGGCGCTGATGGCTGGTACACTTCGCGATACGGGCACCGTCAGCCGGCATTCAATCTCCCCCGGAACTTTCCACCATGGCACATCCTGATCGTTTTCTGCTCGCCGGCGTCATGGGCTGGCCTGTCATGCACTCGCGCTCGCCGATGATTCACAACTATTGGTTCAGGCAGCAGGGCCTGGCGGGAACTTATGTGCCGCTGGCGATCCGCCCGGAAGGGCTTGCCGCGGCCCTGCGGGCGCTCTATCCGCTGGGTTTCTCCGGCTGCAATCTGACCATACCGCACAAGCAGGAAGCGATGAAAATCGTCGATGCGGTGGATGACGCGGCGCGCCGGATCGGAGCCATCAGTTGTGTCGTGGTCCGGCCAGATGGCGCATTGATCGGCAGCAACAATGATGCTTTCGGCTTCATTCGCAACCTGAAACAGGGGCAGCCGGAGTGGCGGGCGGATGCCGGCCCGGCAGTGGTGATAGGAGCCGGCGGCGGCGCACGCGCGATTTGCTACGGCCTGATGCAGGAAGGCGCCAAGGAAATCCGTCTGGTCAACCGCGGCTTCGAGCGGGCCAAGGGGATTGCCGACGAGTTCGGCGCAGCGATAAAAGCCTACCCGTGGGAAGAGCGCAGCGATCTGATGGCAGGCGCTGCCCTCGTCGTCAATACCACCAGCCTGGGCATGGTCGGACAGCCTGCGCTCGACCTCAGTCTGGACAAACTGCCGGTGGGCGCTGTGGCGACCGACATCGTCTACATCCCGCTGGAGACGCCATTTTTGGCTGCCGCCCGGCAACGCGGCAATCGCACCGTCAACGGCCTGGGCATGTTGCTGCACCAGGGGCCGCTTGCCTGGAAGGCATGGTTCGGCATCGAGCCCGCGGTGACAGACGAACTGCGGACGCTGGTGGAGAAGAGTCTCTGATGTCAGGCAAGGATAAAGTGGGTCGTCATCGCAAGCATAGCGTCACTCTGTTCGCAATGACGGCAGTTTTGCGCGGAAGTGGTCCCAGGCGCGCGTGAACAGGCTCTCAGACCAGAGCTTCTCGCGGCACATAGAGATCTCCTTCTCGCTGAACTGATAAGGCTTCCCGATCTGCATCGCCATGTACTGGCGATAGGCATTCTCTTCCATGTAGTTGGCGAGCACGAAGGCCTCGATGATGTTCTTGCCGACGGTGACCGCGCCGTGGGATTTCATCATCGCTGCCGGTCGATCACCCAGGGTGGCGGCGAGCCGATCGGCCATAGTCTTGTTGTTGATGGAGTTGGGCGAATCGAGAACCGGCAGCGGAAAGACCAGGGAACCCTGGGCGAACACCGGCAGGTACTCCTGGCCGACCATGGTCAGGAAGGTGGACCATTTTGGATGCGCATGCACGACCGCTCCCACATCCGGGCGCGCCCGGTAGATGCCGGCGTGCAGGTGGAACTCCAGCGGCGGCTTGCCACTGCCCTCCAGCACATTGCCCTCCATGTCGATCTTGCACACATCCTCGACGTTAAGCCGGCTGCGCTGGCAGGAGCCGATATTGATCAGCATCTGATCCGCATTGATGCGGATGCTGACATGCCCGTTGTAGTCGATGATGTCGGCGTGCTCCAACATGCGGATGCAGTCCACCAGTTGTTGCTTCAGGGATTCTTCACTCATTTTCTGTCCTCAAAACTTCACCAATTGACATCTGCCCTGACCTGCGAGCGCCAGAGGTCCCAGGCGCGCATGCCGGCGCCCTGGTTGACGGCATCGGCCAGGAGGCCTTCTTCGGCGTCGAGCGCGGCCATGGGCATACCTCTGCCGAGCGCGGTGGTCCAGTGCTGGATGCGGGCATTGACCTCGAGGTAGACGGCGCGGAATACTGCCGTCTGCAGC
This sequence comes from uncultured Sterolibacterium sp., assembly GCA_903930535.1. Taxonomy (GTDB): domain Bacteria; phylum Pseudomonadota; class Gammaproteobacteria; order Burkholderiales; family Rhodocyclaceae; genus CAIYYX01. The sequence continues at coordinate 37,704 of CAIYYX010000229.1, forward strand.
GAGGGGCCGCAGGCCACGCTGCCGTGCGCGCGCATGAACACGATGTCTTTCCCGCCCATCACTCGCGCCAGGGCCACGCCCTTGTCGCCGTCGCCGACAAGCATATCCGTGGCCCCGAATTTCCTGCTGATGTCGAACACTGGAACGCCGGCGGCGACGAAAGCGGCATTGTGGAACATGGCCTGCATGGGCACATCTACCAGTCCGAAGGGGACCACCGAAGGCGAGTGACTGTGCACGACTGACATGACATCGGGGCGCGCTTTGTAGATCTCCCCGTGGATGAAGCGTTCAAGAAAACTGTTGCGGCCTTCGGCGTTGCAGGGTCGGCTGCCGAGGTCGTATTCGATGATGTCCTGCGGTGTCACCAAGGCCGGGGCTTTCGCGCACGCCAGAAGGTAGCGGCCGGGTTCTGCCGGGTGGCGCATCGAGACATGGCCGAAGGCATCCATCACCCCCTGGGATGCGAGTATGCGGCTGGCGGCGGCCAGGTCTGCTAGCAGAGCATCTGTGACCGGGCCGGCGGACTGGGGGGAATTGTCCACTATCAGATGATCACCTTGGTCATGATGCCCGCGGGAAAGATTTCCTCGGGCTTGAACTGGCGATGGGCGATGCCTTGCTGGTGGGTATAGAGCGCCATCTGCTCCCAGGTCGGACGGTTTTCCTCGATGCCGTAGGGAAAGGGGTCGTTATCGAACATGTCGCGCATCTTGCGCGCGTAGGTGGCCAGCCATGGCAGTGGATAGCGCGACACGGCGGGGTCGAGCAGGCGCTCTATGCTGCGGCGCTTCGATTCCAGAAAGGCATTAAAGAGATTGCGTGCCACCCAGGGGTGGTTCTCCAGAATGCTTTTTTTCATCGCGATGATGTGCATGATCGGCCATACCCGTGTCCTCTGGAAGTATTCCTCTTCCATCTCCTGGTAGTTCGGGAACAGGCGCGTCACATCCGGATGGCCTTCGAGAAAGCAGGTGGGCGGCCGCGCGATGATGGCGCAGTCGATCTCGCCTGCGGCCAATAACTGGCTCAGAGACTTGTCGGCCACGCGCGTGAGCCTCACCCCTTCGGGCAGGCTGATCTCGACCTTTTCCTCGCGCCCGGCCGAGTTGGCGCCCGCCTGATACCAGTGTACATCCGTGAGCTTCACGCCCATTTCGTTGTGCATCCAGCCGCGCATGTAGACCGCCGCCGAGTGCGCCCATTCGGGCGAGCCGATTTTTTTGCCGGCCAGGTCCTCTACCGTCCTGATCTTGCTCTTCTTGTTCACGTAGAAGGAACTGAAGCGGAACAGACGCGAGCAGATCACCGGCAGTCCTATGATGTCGCTGTCTGCGCGCGTCACCTGGGTGGCAAATTTGGCGAACGACAACTCGGCCAAGTCAAATTCGCGGTTGGCGGTGAAGCGGGCGAAACACTCATGATGGCCGAGATTGAGCCAATTAAGATCAATGCCCTCGGGTTTGACCACTCCTGAGCGGATATCGCGGAAATGGTCGTAATCCGTCGTGGCGATGGAAAGATTCAGCAGTGACATGGTTCCCCTTTTGGCTTGGCGTGCCACAGTTCTTATAGAAAAGGCATAACGCTACCATACCAAGGGGAAGTGGCAGAGATTTTTAGGACAGATTGCGGGGCTTCTTAATGGCGCTTAGGCGCGTTTTTACCTGGCACCTGCTTCGCAGGTACAAGGCCGCTTCGCGGAACTACCCGAAGAGGTAGCGGGCACAAGGCCGCTTCGCGGCACTAACCGAAGAGGTAGCGGGCACAAGGCCGCTTCGCGGCACTACCCGAAGAGGTAGCGGGCACAAGGCCGCTTCGCGGCACAAGTGCCCTGGGTTGTCCCTTGGACAACTACGGGCACTAGCATTTTCCG
>CAIYYX010000230.1 GCA_903930535.1 uncultured Sterolibacterium sp.
GGTGACGCATGTTCAGCCGCTCACACGGCTTCCCTGCGATTGGCTGGCCGCACCTTGGGGCGGCCCTGCGGCGCGGTCGGCCTATCCCCCAGCCCCTTTCCCGGGGAAAGGGGTGACGCATGTTCAGCCGCTCACGCGGCTTCCCTGCGATTGGCTGGCCGCACCTTGGGGCGGCCCTGCGGCGCGGCGGCATCACCTGTCCAAGCCGGCGAAACCCATGAAGGCCAGGCTCATCAGTCCGCCGGTGACCAGGCTGATGGCATTGCCGCGGAAATGGAGCGGAATGTCCGCGCCTTCAAGTCGCTCGCGTATGCCGGCGAAGAGTATCAGCGCCAGGGAGAAGCCCAGGGAACTGCCGAAGCCGAAGAGCAGGGACTCGAGAAAATTGTGGGCGAGAGAGATGTTCAGGAGCGGAATGCCCAGCACGGCGCAGTTTGTCGTGATCAGCGGCAGGTAGATGCCGAGAACCTGGTGCAGGAGCGGGCTGGTCTTCTGGACGATGAGTTCGGTGAGTTGGACGATGGCCGCAATGGTGACGATGAAGGACAGGGTGCGCAGGTATTCGAGGCCGTAAGGGGCGAGGAGAAGGCTGTCTATGATGTAGCTGGTGCCGCAGCCCAGGGTCAGCACGAAGGTGGTGGCCGCCCCCATGCCGAAGGCCGTCTCCAGTTTCTTCGAGACGCCCATGAAGGGGCACAGGCCGAGGATGCGGACCAGGACGACGTTATTGACGAGAACGGCGCCGAGCAGGATGAAAAGGTAGCTGGTCATAAAGTGGGCCTGACAATGGCGAATTATCGCCCGCAGCGCCCTATCAGACAACCCTGATAGTAGGTCGGCCTTTAGGCCGACACGTCTATTGTCGGCCTAAAGGCCGACCTACGACCGGAGGGCGTCCCCGTGGGACAGATTGATGGGGCTGGTGTATTCCCGCCCGACATCCCGGGCCAGACCTTCGTGGGTGACTCGACCTTGATGAACCTGCAAGCCATTGAGCAGTCCGGCATCTCGCGCCGAGGCTTCTTTCAAGCCGAGATTGGCCAGTGCCAGGGCGTAGGGCAGGGTCGCCTGGGTCAGCGCCAGCGTCGCCGTGCGCGCCACCGCCGAGGGCATGTTGGGCACGCAGTAATGCACCACGCCTTCGGCGACGAAGATCGGATCTGAATGGGAGGTCGGCTGCGAGGCTTCCGAGATCCCGCCCTGATCGATGCCGACATCGACGATCACGCTGCCCGGGCGCATGCTTTTCAGGAGTTCGCGCGAGATCAGTTTCGGCGCCAACTGGCCCGGTATCAGCACGGCGCCGACGACGAGGTCGGCGTCCGCCACTGCGGTGGCCAGAGTCAGGGGGTTGTTCACCGCGGTCTTGATGCGGCCGCGGTAGATGGCGTCGATTTTTTCCAGTTTCCCCACGCCGCGGTCGATCAGCGTCACCTCCGCGCCCATGCCCACGGCGATTTCGGCCGCATTGGCGCCGACGCTGCCCGCGCCGATGATCACCACTCTCGCCGGCAGTACGCCTGGCACACCGCCCAGGAGTATGCCGCCGCCGCCATTGGCCATCTGCAGCGCCCAGGAACCGACCTGGGGGGCCAGGCGGCCGGCGATGCGCGACATGGGCGCGAGTAGCGGCAGATCGCCTTGAGCGTCGGTGACGGTCTCATAGGCGACGCAGGAGACGCCCGAGTCCAGCATATGCTGGAGGAGTTCGGGATCCGGGGCGAGGTGGTGGTAGCAGTAGAGCAGTTGCCCCGGTTTCGTCAGCGGGTACTCTGTGGGCTGCAACTCCTTCACCTTGACGATGAGTTCAGCCGAATAGACCTCTCTGGCGGAGGCGACGATTTCCGCCCCGGCATCGGCATAGGCTGCGTCTGAGAAGCCCACGCGTAAGCCTGCCGCCTTTTCCACCCGCACCTCGTGGCCGGCCAGGACCAGGCTATGGACGCCCGCGGGCGTCAGACCGACGCGGTATTCGTGGTTCTTGATTTCCTTCGGGCAGCCTATGATCATGGCGGGGATTTTTTCAAGGCGTCTTCAAGGCGTTTTCGTGGCATCTACGCATTCGCGGATGAGTTCCGGGCCGCGATAGATGAGGCCGCTGTAAATCTGCACCAGCTTTGCGCCCGCCGAAATCTTTGCCCGGGCACGGGCTCCGTCGGTGATGCCGCCCGCAGCGATGATGGGCACTTCCCCGGCCAGGGACTTGGCCAGCGCGGCGACGACGGCGGTGGAGAGTTCGAACAGCGGCGCTCCCGAGAGGCCGCCGCTCTCGGAGGCGTGCGGCTCTCCTGCCACCCCCGGGCGGCTCACGGTGGTATTGGTGGCGATGACGGCGTCGATGCGGTGATGGCGCAAGGCGGCAGCGATGCCTTCGATCTGGCCGGGTTCGAGGTCGGGCGCGATTTTCAGCGCCAAGGGCACATAGCGTCCGTGCCGCTGTGCGAGTTCCTCTTGTCTGGATTTCAGGACGCCAAGCAGGGCATCGAGCTCGGATTCGCCCTGCAATTGGCGCAGGTTCACGGTGTTGGGGGAGGAGATATTCACCGTGACATAGCTTGCATGAACATAAACCTTGTCCAGGCAGGCGAGATAGTCGTCGGCGGCACGTTCCATCGGGGTATCGAAGTTCTTGCCGATGTTGATGCCGAGTATGCCCTTGTATCTGGCCGCCTTGACGTTTTCCAGCAATGCGGCGAGGCCGTGGTTATTGAAGCCCAAACGATTGATGATGGCCTGCTTTGCCGGCAGGCGGAACATCCGCGGCCTGGGGTTGCCCGACTGCGGCCGCGGTGTGACCGTGCCGATCTCGAGAAAGCCGAAGCCGAGTTTCGCCAGGCCGTCTATGGCCTCGCCGTTCTTGTCCAGGCCCGCGGCCAGTCCGACGCGATTGGGGAAAGCCAGCCCCATCAACTGAATCGGCGGGCCGGATGCCGTGGCCAAGTCCGGGAGCAGACAGGAAAAGTGGCGCAGTCCTGCGACGGTCAGTTCATGCGCGGTTTCGGCATCGAGGGAGAACAGCAGGGGGCGGGCGAGAAAGTAGGGCAGCATGCCGGGATTGTAGCTCAGGCTCAAGCGGACCGGCTGTCAAGGCCATTTTTTGCTATCCCGTCCTGCCCATACAGGATATGCTTCTTGAATGCTGAAGAAATTCGCCGCGATGAGGCCGATGAGCCTCAAAGCCAGAGTCCTGCTCCTGGTCTCCTGCGTTCTCATCGCCTGCATCTGGGGACTTGCGGCGCAGTTGGCTGCGGTTGTGCAAGCCGACATCAAGAAAACCATCGCGGATCAATTGTCGGCGACGGTCGCCTACGCCGCCAACGATCTCGATCACGAGATCCGCATGCGCACCGATGTGCTCGTAAGGATTGCCGCGGCGGCCTCTCCCGGCTTGCTGGATCATCCGCCCGCGGTCCAACGTTTCATCGAAGAGCGCTACCTTTCCACCGTGATATTCCCCTCAGGCATTTTTGCCACAGACAGGATGGGGAGGGTCATGGCCGATTTTCCGGCTTTCCCCGGGCGCAAAGGCGGCTTCGTGGGAGACCGGGACTATTTTCTCGAGGTCATGGCCGGGGGCAAACCTGTCATCAGCCGGCCCCTCACCGGACGCTTCACCAATCAGCCTCTGGTGATGATCTCCGTGCCGCTGAAGGACGCTCAGGGAGCCATCATAGGCCAGCTCGGCGGCGGGATTCCGCTCTCGAACGATGATCTTTTCGGGCGACTGGAAAAGACAAGAATAGGGGAATCCGGTTTCATCCTTGTCATTTCGCCCAAGCACAGGCTGATCGTCTCTGCCACCGACCAGAGCCGGATATTGAAGCCGCTTCCGGCAAGGGGTGCAAATGCCCTGCTGGACAGGCGCGTGGAGGAGGATTTTTTCGCTGCCGGGGTCACTCTGAACTCTCAAGGCATAGAGGTTTTGAGCGTGGCCCAAAAGATAGAGAGCACGGGCTGGCTTCTTGTCGTGGGCCTGAGAACCGATGAAGCCTTCGCGCCGGTCACGAAACTCAAGCAACAGATTTATCTCGCAGCATTGTGGATTTCCCTGGTGGTTGTGCTCATCCTGTTCCTGGCCCTGAAGAGGATGCTCTCTCCCCTCGATGAGGCGGCGAGCACCATGAAAGCCATGACCGAAGAGGAAATCCCGCTAGCCCAGATAGCGGTCAGGAGGAAGGACGAGATCGGCAATATGGTGGGCAACTTCAACCGCCTGGTTGAGAGCCGATTGCATCTGGAAGAGCAACTGCGCTTGATGAACGAGGCGCTTGAGCAGCGTGTCGCCGAGCGCACGCAGGAGTTGCGGGTGATGACCCGGCGCTACATGAATGTCCAGGAATCGGAAAAGCGCAGGCTGGCGAGAGAGCTTCACGACAAGGTGTCGTCGAATCTCACCGCCATCAATCTCAACCTCGGCCTCATCGAGACGGAACTGCCGAAGGAAGCCGGGGCAAGAGCCTCCGTTCGGTTGTCAGATACTGTCGCCCTGGTCAAGGACACCATGGTGAGCGCACGCGACATCAGCGCCGACCTCCATCCCGCGGTGCTCGATTATGGCGGCATTCTCCACGCCTTGCAGGATTACGGGCGCAACTTCATGAACCGCACCGGCATCTCTGTCGAGGTCCTCGGCAATGACGAAGACTTGCGCTTCACCCCCGAGATAGAGATCGCGCTCTACCGCATCGCACTGGAGGCGCTGACCAATTGCCAGAAGCACGCGGATGCGCAATCGGTCGCGATAGAGTTGAGCAGCGAAGGTGAACATACCACGCTGTCGATTTCTGATGACGGCAGCGGCTTCGACCCGGCAGCATTGGCCAACGGCGAAAGTATGCCTGGGCTGGGACTGCTGTCGATGCGGGAGCGAGCCGAGGCCATCGGCGGAAAACTCATGCTCTCGGCGACACCCGGAAAAGGGACGACGATTACCGTCAAGCTCTAGGGAAACGCGGATCAAGTACAACTGCGTCATTGCGATTGCCACGGCCTCCTGGCGCGCGATGACCGCATGGTTTGTCATCGCAACGCCCCTTTGGGGCTCGCGATGACGGACTTGATCAAACCTTCCCTAGAGATAGCTGTAAGGATCGATGCCCCACTTCTCGGGCGACTCATGGCCGAGGACACGATCCGCATCCTCCGCGTCGGGCTTGACGGAAAGATCGATATCGTGCGGCGTAATCTTGTGGTTGCGCTTCATGTCATAGACTACGCGCACGGTCGGATGCAGCAGGTTTTTGTTGTCTGGATCGATGACGACGCCGAGCAGGCCGCTTTTCAGACTGACCAGCGAGCCGACGGGATAGATGCCGATGGCGCGGATGAATTGCTGCACCAGATCCTCGTTGAAGTGGCTCGTTTTCCATTCGAACAGTTTCTTCAGCGCGGCGGTCGGCTCGATGGCCTTGTGGTAGATGCGATTGGAAGTCAGGGCGTCATAGACGTCGACGATGGAAGCCATTTGCCCGAATTGGGAAATCTCGTTTTCCTTGAGTCTTTCTGAATAACCGCTGCCGTCATAGCGCTCGTGGTGCTCGCCGGCAATGATGATCGCCGTCTCCGAAACGCCGGGCGTCTGCCGCAGAATCTCCCTGCCTATGGCGGGATGAGCCTGCATCAGTGCGAATTCCGGTCTGGTGAGAGGCCCGGGTTTGTTGAGGACGTGATCAGGAATCATCATTTTGCCGACATCATGGAGCAGGCCGCCCATACCGACTTCGATAATCACGCTCCTCTCGTATTCCATGGCCAGACAAAATGAAATCAGCAAGACGCTGACGCTGACGGAATGCTCGAAGGTGTAGTTGTCCTTCTGCTTGATGCGCGAGAGGCTGATCATGGCATCCTTGTTGCGGAAAACGGAATCCGCGATGCGCTCTATCACGGGCTCCACCTTTGCCAGTTTGATGGGTTCTCCCCTCTGGACATCCAGCAGGACATTGTGGGCAATAAGATGAGCTTCGCTATGCACCTGTCTGGCGACGACGATTTCATTTTTCAATGGCACGGGAGGATAGTGATTCTTCCCCTGCGTCGCCGCGAACTCGGAAAACTTGTCATGCATCTCTGCGTTGAACTCGTCCTCCGTCTTGGCATCCTCGACATCCAGGCCGCGGCCGGTGTCGATGAAGAGTTCGCGGATGCCGTATTCGGACACTCGCGCAATGGTGCTTTCATCCTCGACCAGCATCGAGTTGTGCAGGAAGGGATGGTCCACCCAACTGCAGTTGAAGTCATGGATGAACATGCCTTTCTTGAGCTGCTCGGCGCGGATGCGTTTGATCATTTGATTGCGAGCGTGTGCCACTCGCCGTGTAGTAATCCCTCGAGGGGAAGGAAATTGGCCTTGTAAGCCATCTTGCGGCTGCCGCGAATCCAATAGCCGAGATAAAGATAGGGCAGGGTGAGTTCGCGGCAGAGTTCGAGTTGCCACAGGATGGCATAGGTGCCGAGACTGGCCTGGGCAAGTTCCGGATCGTAAAAGGTATAGACGGAGGAAATGCCATCCGGGAGCATGTCTACGATGCTGACCATGCGCAGGATCCCGTTCTCGCGGAACTCTATCAGGCGGCTATCCACATGGGTTTGCAGCAGGAAGTGCGCATACTGGTCGCGGTTGTCGCGGTCCATGCCGCCGCCGGTATGGCGCTCGGCCTGGTAGCGCTGATAAAGCGCGTAATGCTCTTCAAGAAAGGCGAGCGGGACTTGCCTTGCGACGAGATCGGCATGGCGGACCAGCGCCCGGCGCTGGCTGCGGTTGGCCAGGTGGAGTGAGACCGGGATGCGTACCGGCACGCACTCGTTGCAGGCATCGCAATAGGGGCGGTAGGTGAACACGCCGCTGCGGCGGAAACCGGCGCGCACCAGATTGCTATAGGTATCGTTGTCGATGAGATGGCTGGGCGTGGCTACCTGGGAGCGCGCGATGCGGTTGGGCAGATAGGAACAACCATAGGGCGCCGTGGTGTAGTACTGCAGCAGCATCAGGGGCAGGTCGTTGAGATCCGTCATGATGTTTCATACAACTTGCGCAGGGCATCGCACTGCCAGCGGCTCGCAGCCTCGCCTTCGAGCGTCCAGCGGGAGAGGCCGGCGATGAACTCGCTGCGCGGGATTTCGCGGGCGCCGAGCGAGGCCAGGTGAGCGGTTTTCATCTGACAATCTATCACGGCAAAACCCTGCTGCTCAAGATGACGGCAAAGATGCGCCAGGGCGATCTTCGAGGCGTCCGTGGCCCGGGCAAACATCGACTCGCCGTAAAAGGCGCGGCCTATGGCAATGCCATAGAGGCCTCCCATGAGTTCTCCGCTCATCCAGGTCTCGACGCTGTGGGCATAGCCTTGCTCATGGAGACGCAGATAGGCGGACTGCATTTCCGGACTGATCCAGGTGCCGCCCCTGTCCCCGCGCGGCGCTGCGCAGCCTGCCATGACCCGGGCGAAGGCGCTGTCAGCGCGCACCTCGTAACGGCCTGCCTTGAGCACTCTGGCCAAGGAGCGCGAGATCTTCAGTTCCCCCGGGATGAGCACCATGCGCGGGTCAGGGCTCCACCACAGAATGGGTTCCCCCTCGGCATACCAGGGAAATATGCCCAAGCGGTAGGCGGCGAGCAGGCGTTCGGGCGACAGATCGCCGCCGGCGGCGATCAAACCGTTGGGGTTGGTCAGCGCCGTATCAACCGGGGGGAATCGTGGCGCCTGCTGCAGCCAGGGGATCATGGAATACTCGGTGGAATACTCGGTTTCATGCAGGAAAATTCTAGCGCAGCCGCGGCTCAGATAAAATGATCCAGATCATGACATATCTTCGGCTCCTTCTCGCAGCGTTTTCCTCCTTGCTCCTCGCTTCCTGCGCTTCGCCGCCTGTGACTACCGTCATCTTACCGAGGCCGCAGGTGAAAATCGCCCTGGTCCTGGGCGGCGGCGCGGCGCGCGGCTTCGCCCATGTCGGGGTGATCAAGGTGCTGGAGGCGCAGGGCATTGTTCCGGACATCGTCGTGGGCACCAGCGCTGGCGCGGTGGTCGGCGCGCTCTATGCCGCGGGAAACAGCGGTTTCGCCCTGCAAAAGCTGGTGCTGGAAATGGAGGAGGGCCAGTTCTCGGACTGGTCGCTGCCCGACCGCGGCATCCTCAAGGGGGAGGCGCTGCAGAACTACGTCAATCGCGCCATAGCCCAGCGTCCCATGGAAAAACTCGGGAAGCTCTTTGCGGCGGTCGCCACCGACTTGCAAAGCGGCGAGGCGGTCGTATTCCGCACCGGCAATACCGGCATGGCGGTGCGGGCTTCGAGCAGTGTTCCGGGCGTGTTCCAGCCCGTGGTCATCAGCGGCAGGGAATATGTCGATGGCGGCCTGGTCAGTCCCGTGCCCGTGAAAGTAGCGAAAAGTCTGGGAGCGGACTTCATCATCGCCGTCGATATTTCCGCCAGGCCGCAATACGGCAAGACGCAGACGACGATAGACGTCCTGCTGCAGACCTTTTCCATCATGGGTCAGGCGATCAGCCGCTATGAGTTGCCCGCGGCCGACGTCGTTATCCGCCCCAACACTCCCGATCTCCGCGCGGTCGATTTCCAGGACAGGCATCTGGCGGTGCTGGAAGGAGAGAAGGCAGCCACAGCGATGCTGGCGGAAATCAAGACGAAGCTGATGAAACTGCGCTAATCGACCGTCATGCGCCTCGCGCCATTGAAGCGCTTGGCCCAGTAGGGGACGGTCATGTCCTCGACGCGCACCTCGCCGCCGCTGGCCGGGGCATGGACGAAGCGGTTTTCGCCCAGGTAGATGCCGACATGGGAGAAGGCGTGGCGCATGGTGTTGAAGAACACCAGATCGCCCGGCTGCAGCTCTTCCTTGGCGACCTTCTCGCCGCTCTTGCTCATCGCGCTGGCGTTGTGCGGCAGAATCATGCCCAGCCCTTCCCGGAACACATGATCGACGAAGCCGCTGCAATCAAAGCCCGTCTCGGGCGAAGTGCCGCCGCGACGATAGCGTATGCCGACGAGTTCGAGCGCGCTCATCACCAGCGTGCTGGCGCCCGAGGTGGCGCGTGCCAGAAAGGAGGGGGGTGGGTCCTGCTGTACGCGCTCATCGGCGAGTGCAGACATGGACAGGCAGGCAGCCAATGCAACCGCGGCCTGGATGATCTTGGGGTTTGCCATGGAACCGGAGTATACCCTAAGGAATGCCTGACCAAGTCCGTCATCGTGATCGCCACGCTACCGTCAGTGCGAGGCCCGCAGGCCGTGGCAATCCTGGTCGGGCGAAGAGGATTGCTTCGTCGTTCCACTCCTCGCAATGACGGGACGGGAGGAGCTGCGTCATTGCGAGGCCCGCCGGGCCGTGGCAATCCTGGTCGGGCGAAGAGGATTGCTTCGTCGTTCCACTCCTCGCAATGACGGGACGGGGAGGTGCTGCGTCATTGCGAGGCCCGCCGGGCCGTGGCAATCCTGGTCGGGCGAAGAGGATTGCTTCGTCGTTCCACTCCTCGCAATGACGAGTCCGCTGCGTCAGATTGCTTCACTGCGTTCGCAATGACGGGGCGGGGAGGTGCTGCGTCATTGCGAGGCCCGCAGGGCGTGGCAATCGCGATGACGGACTTGGTCAGCCCGCAGCCGCCGGCGTGAGCAAGACCGCTACAGGGTACGCGACTGAGTATAATCATGTGAAGCTGTCCAACAAAGGAGATTCCCGTGAGTTTCAAGGCCTATCTCATCAACCAGGAAGACGGCAAGGTCGTCAGCCGCTTCACCGAGATGAACGAAGACCAACTCGACCCCGGCGAGGTGACCATCAGGGTTGCCTATTCCAGCGTCAATTACAAGGATGCGCTGGCCGCCACGGGTGCGGGCCGCATCATCCGCCGCTATCCCTGCATCGGCGGCATCGACCTTGCGGGTACCGTCACGGCGAGCCAGGACCCCCGCTTCAACAAGGGCGACGCCGTGCTCTGCACCAGCTACGATGTCGGTGTCGCCCATCATGGCGGCTATGCGGAAGTGGCGCGCATGCCTGCCGATTGGGTGGTGAAGCTGCCGGCGGGCATGACCTTCAAGGAGGCCATGGCCTTCGGCACCGCAGGCTTTACCGCGGCGCTGGCGGTGGTGCGCATGGAGGCCAACGGCCTCGCACCTGCGAACGGACCGGTCATCGTCACCGGCGCCACCGGCGGTGTGGGCAGCGTCGCCATCGGCATTCTCTCCCGGCTGGGTTACAAGGTGGTCGCGCTCACTGGCAAGGAGACCGAGAACGATTATCTGAAGCGTATCGGCGCCAGCGAGGTCATGCTGAGATCCTCGCTCGATCTCGCCAAGATCAAGCCGCTCGACCGCGCAACCTGGGCTGGCGCGGTGGACAATCTGGGCGGCGATGTGCTCAGCTGGCTTGCCAGCACCATGCAGATCGGCGGCGCCCTGGCCAGCATCGGTCTGGCCGCCAGCACCAGTCTCAACACTACGGTCATGCCCTTCATCCTGCGCGGTGTCAGCCTTCTCGGCATCGATTCGGTCAATTGTCCGATGCCTCTCCGCAGCGAAGTCTGGCGCCGCCTGGCAGGCGACATGAAGCCTCTGCATCTCGATGCGGCGACGCGCACCATCGCCTTCACCGACCTGCCTTCGGTGTTTGATGATTTCCTTAAGGCGCGCATCACCGGCCGCATCGTCGTCGATATTGCCAACTGAGGTCGACTGAGCGTCCTCCCCCATGGCCGACCTTCCGCGCATCCTCATCGTCGATGATTCGCGCATGGTGCGCGCGACCCTCGTCAAGCACCTTCGCGGCAGTTTCGATACCCGCGAGGAGGCCGACGGCGAGGCCGGCTGGGAGGCGCTGCTGGCAGATCCGGAGATTGCCGTGCTGATCTCGGATCTCTCCATGCCCAGACTGGACGGCTATGGCCTCCTCGCCCGCATCCGCGGCTCGAACGTCGTCCGCATCAGCCAGATGCCGGTGATCATGATTTCCGGCGACGAGGGTGAGGAGTCGCGCGCGCAGGCGAAGAAGAACGGCGCCACGGATTTCATTACCAAGGGCATTGGCACGGCCGAACTTCTGGCGCGCCTGGACACCCTGGTCAAGCTCGCCCGCACCAGCCACCTGCTGCTCGAGAGCCGGGAGAACACGGCGGTCGACGCGCAAACAGGCCTGCCCACACGCGCCATGCTCGCGCGCCAATGCGCCCACTCCATGGCTTATGCTGCACGCCACCACCTCGATGTCGCTGCGCTGGTCATCGGCATAGATCGTTTCACTGAACACATCGCAGAGCACGGCGAGAAGTTCGGCATCGAACTCCTGAGGCATTTCGCCAGGCTGCTGTCGGGCTCCATGCGATCTGAGGATGTGATCGCCAGCTATACCTCGCAGAATTTCGCCATCGTCAGCCTGGGGACAGGGCTCAAGGCCGCGTGCTCTTTCGCGCAGCGCCTGCGCGAGGCGGTGGCAGCCGCCAGCATGAAATACCAGGGCAAGTCCCTGCAGGTCACGGTCAGCTTAGGGGTTGCCAATCGCAGCGCAGACAATATTGCCAATGCCGAAGACCTGCTCGCCCTCGCCGCCAAACGCATGCAGCAGGCGGTTGCCGACGGCGGCAACCGACTCATCGCCGGCACGGAGAAGCAGCCGGCGGCTATGCGCGGCGTAGACGGCGCCCTGGCAAGGCTGGCCACGGGTGACATGGCCGATATGACTGCCGTGCATGATCATCTGGCCCCGCTGGCGAGGCGCATCATGCCTCTGTTGCGCATGCTGGAGCAGGAATACCGGCTCGGCATGCCGCTTGAAGAGCTGGAGCGAAGAGTGCATGAGTGAAAGACCGAAAGACTGAAAGTCCATCATTGAATTTCAATCCCTGAAATCATCGAGGAAATGCCATGACCCCTTATCAAGAGTTTTACCGGCGCTCCATAGAACAGCCTGAGGCCTTCTGGGCCGAAGAGGCGAAGCTCATAAGCTGGCACAGGCAGCCGGAAAAGATTCTCGATTTCTCGCGACCGCCCTTTGCCAAATGGTTCGTCGGCGGCCAGACCAATCTCTGTTACAACGCGGTGGATCGTCATGCCGAAACGAGGCCCGACGCGCGCGCGCTGATCTACCTCTCCACCGAGACCAACGAAGAGAAGATTTACACTTTCGCGGAATTGAAGCGCGAAGTGATGCGCATGGCTGCCATCATGCAGGACCTTGGCGTCGGTCGCGGCGACCGTGTGCTCATCTACATGCCCATGATTGCCGAGGCGGCCTTCGCCATCCTCGCCTGCGCGCGCATCGGCGCCATCCACTCGGTGGTCTTCGGCGGCTTCGCGGCCGGCTCCCTGGCCACGCGCATCGACGATGCCAAGCCGGTGCTGATGGTCACCGCCGACGCCGGCATGCGCGGCGGTCGCGCCGTCCCCTACAAGCATCTCGTCGATGAAGCCTGTTCCTTGGCAGAGTTTCCGCCGGCCAAGGTGCTGATCGTGGACCGGGGTCTCGACTTGGGCTTCCCCAGGGTCGATGGACGCGATACCGATTACGGCACGCTACGCGCCAAGCATCTTGATGCAGAGGTCCCCGTGACCTGGCTGGAATCCAACGAACCCTCCTACATCCTCTACACGTCCGGCACGACGGGCAAGCCAAAGGGCGTGCAGCGCGACGTCGGCGGCTATGCCGTGGCCCTGGCGGCGAGCATGAAGCATATCTACTGTGGCGATGCGGGCGAGACCATGTTCACCACCTCCGACATCGGCTGGGTGGTCGGCCATTCCTACATCATCTACGGGCCGCTGATCGCCGGCATGACGACGGTCATGTATGAAGGAACGCCCATCCGTCCCGATCCCGGCATCTGGTGGAAAATCGTGCAGGACTATGGCGTCAGCGTGATGTTCTCTGCGCCCACCGCGATCCGGGTACTGAAGAAGCATGACGCGAGCTTTCTCCACCAATACGACCTCTCCAAGCTGCGCCATCTGTTTCTCGCCGGCGAGCCGCTCGACCAGACCACCCATGAGTGGATTTCCACTGAGCTTGCCATCCCCGTCATCGACCACTACTGGCAGACTGAGACCGGCTGGCCCATGCTCTCCTCCGCACCGGGCGTCGAGAAGACAGCGATCAAGTATGGTTCGCCATCCTTCCCCGTCTATGGCTACAACCTCAAGCTCTTCCGCGAGGACGGCAGTGAGGCCGGTGCCGACGAGAAGGCCGTGGTCGCCGTGCTGCCGCCCTTGCCGCCAGGCTGCCTGGCCACCCTGTGGGAGGACGACAAGCGCTTCGTCAGCACCTATTTCACCCTGTTCAAGGAGCCCCAGGTCTATTCCTCCTTCGACTGGGGAATACGCGACAAGGACGGCTACTATTTCATCCTCGGACGCACCGACGACGTCATCAATGTCGCCGGCCACCGCCTCGGCACGCGCGAGATCGAGGAAGCGGTGCAAGCCCATCCGGCCATCGCCGAAGTCGCCGTGGTCGGCGTCGCGGACCAACTCAAGGGACAAGTGCCCATGGCCTTCGCCGTGGTCAAGGATGCCGCACTCGTAGCCAGCCCCGAGCTGCGGCAGAAGCTGGAGAAGGAAGTCATGGCCAAGGTCGATAGTCTCCTGGGCGGCATCGCCCGTCCGGCGCGGGTGCATTTCATCTCCGGGCTGCCCAAGACACGCTCGGGCAAGATGCTGCGCCGCTCCATCCAGGCATTGGCCGAGGGCCGCGACCCCGGGGATCTCACCACCATTGACGATGCCTCCACCCTGGAGCAGATCAGGCAGGCCATTGCCGGCGTTTGAGCCTTCACGACCAGAGTGCTCGAAATCGCTGCGGCGATTTCGAGTATCATCTGCCCTCCCCAAAGTTTATCCGGCATGATGACATCGACCTCGGACACGGCAAACCTGCGCGATGATGCCGCAGTCATCGGACTGGTCGGTTTCGCGCACGGCACCTCCCACTTCTTTCAGCTGCTCATACCGCCGCTCTTTCCCTGGCTGATGCGGGAGTTCGGGCTGAACTACACCGAGGTGTCGGCCGTGATGACGGCGTTTTTCGTCATCTCGGGTGGCGGCCAGTCCCTGGCCGGGTTTCTCGTGGACCGTTTCGGACCCTGGAAGGTGCTGTGTTCCGGCATAGGCGTCCTGATCCTGTCTGCGTTCCTGCTGTCAGCCGCGACCGGCTATGCCATGCTGATGGCGGCAGCCATCATGGCCGGCGTCGGCAATTCCGTCTTCCATGCCGCGGATTTCACGCTCCTGAACCGCCGCGTTTCGCCGCAGCGCTTGGGACATGCATTTTCCGTTCATGGCCTGTCGGGCAGTCTGGGGTGGGCGGCAGGTCCCGTGCTGATGGTGGGCATGGCGAGCTTTGCCGGCTGGCGCGTGGCGGCAGAGCTGGCTGCCTGTCTTGGCGTGCTCGCCCTGGCGCTGCTGCTGTTGCAGAGGCGAAGGCTAGACGATCCGCTGGAGAGAGCAGTACGCGCCAAGCCCGCTGTTGCGAATCAGGAAGGCCGCTCTTTCGGCTTTCTCAATTCCCGTATGGTGTGGCTGTGTCTGGCCTTCTATCTGGTTTCCGCCATGGCGCTCGGGGTGCTGCAGAATTTCGCGCCGGTCATGCTCCATGAAGTCTATGGCCTCTCCCTGCATATCAGCTCCAGCAGCCTCACCGCCTACATGCTGGGCAGCGCCGGCGGCATGGTGACGGGCGGTTTTCTTGCCGCCAGAGGCACTCATGATCGCATCATCGCCACGGCCTTGGGAGCTGCAGCCTGCGTCGCCCTGTTGCTGGCGATGGGCACCGTGCCAGGCTGGACAGTACCGCTGATCATGGCGGTGATGGGCTTCGGCGTTGGTCTTGCCGGACCCTCGCGCGATCTTCTGGTGCGCCGCGCTGCGATACAAGGCATAGGCGAGAATGCCATGGGCCGGGTGTATGGCTTCGTCTATTCGGGCATGGACGCCGGGTTTTCCCTGGCGCCGCTCCTGTTCGCACCTCTCCTCGACGCCGGCCATTACTCCATGGCCTTCTATGGCATCGCCTTGCTGCAGTTCCTGGCCGTCGTGACGGCGTTGAGGGTCGGTGTCGGTTACCGGCGTGGCGGGCTCGCCGGTGCCGCGCAACACTGACAAGCAAAAGCCTTTGAACATGGAGCGGGTTTCAGTTACAATTCGCGTCCTTTAGGCGCGTAGCTCAGCTGGTTAGAGCACCACCTTGACATGGTGGGGGTCGTTGGTTCGA
>CAIYYX010000231.1 GCA_903930535.1 uncultured Sterolibacterium sp.
AGGCAGCAGGGATATTTCTTTAGCCAGATCTCCTGGAACTGCCAGATCTTTCCCAGATTGCCGACGAGATCATCGATGTTCACCTTATCCTTCCCGAGCAGGTTGGTAAGGTACTGGACGATGTCGGGGTTGCTGCTCAGACCGAGCGTGGCTGTTTGAGCCGCTATCAGACCATGGACAGTCTGCAAAGACGTCTCGAAATAGTGCGCGTCGGTGCCGAAGTTGACGTAACAAGTTGCGACCCCGGACATTGCCAGTCCAAAGGCCGATGCGGTTTGCGAAACATTCAATTTCAAAACCCGGGCGGCGAGCGCTGCGGGCCCGATGGAGGAGGGCACAATCGAAAGACCCATGTGCCCCTGCGGGTAGAACTGGCAGGTGCGTGCCATTACCTCCAGACCGACTACCGAGGCTTCCAGCATCTCGGCCCCGGAGAGTTCAAGCTTGTCGGCGAGGGGGAACAGCATCGGAAAAGTCGTTATGTCCCAGCAGGTGCCGGTATTGAGCCGGTCATCCTCCAGCTCCGATTGATGGGCAAAGAACGCGTCGGCAAAGACGGCTTTCCACAGGGAGGCCTTGAAGTCACACCCGATGACTCCGATTTCCAAGCCGTCCGGGTCGGACTTTACGAAATCGGCGATCCTCTTTCCGGATGGCATGGCTGAACCTGCCAGCATGCCCGCGACCGTCTTGAGAGCCAACTGTTTTGCAAAGCTTATGGCGCCAAGCGATATATCGGCGATTTTCGTGTTGACGGCAAATTCCGCAAGACGCTCGGCGATTTCCTGGCTCATATACACCTCCTGGCTGAATTCGAAAACGTTAACTTCTCACAAATGCATACACGGTGCGCGGCGCCAAAGATGCGGCGCATCCCCTATCGCCGTGGTCCTTTCGGCGCAATCACGGAAGTACTGAACAAGGGAGCGATGCCCTCTTGTTCCCCAAGGCGACTTCCTTCGGGGCGTATATCCCACATTTCAGAGGAAACACGCTGGCAATTTCCATTGACCGATGACTTGTTCAGTGTTTCCTTACATTGTTTTTACTTGAATTTGGTGTACTTTTGCGCGCTGCCCCGCGCCTTCTCGACCGGATACTTTTCCGCATTGGCAATGAGTTTTGCCTGCACGGACGCGAGCAAATCAACATCGAGAACCTGGGACAAGCGGATGAGATAGATAAGCACGTCTGCGATCTCGGTCGCCGCCTCGGCTTTGGTGGCGTGCGGCAAGTGCCTGCTCTGCTCCTCTGTCAGCCATTGAAAGTGCTCCATGAGCTCTGCGCATTCGACCGACAGCGCCATGCACAGGTTCTTCGGCGAATGGAACTGATCCCATTCTCTTAGCCGTGCGAACTCGCGTATCTTGTCGTTGAGATGTTCGAGCGATTGTGCCCTGGTGTTTTTCGCCATAGCCGATTCAACCGATACCGTTTGCCGGATTCTGCTATCTTACCCTGCCCCGGGCGGTGGCCTGTGCGCCATGCATGATCACGCGGGAGCGATCTGCCGGGCAGCCCTCTATGTTTGCATTCACAGAGAAGTCCGCGCCGCCATACGCGGGCTGCGGGTAGGTAATCTGTCTGGGTCACGATGGGTGGCTACAGGTACGCCAGCGGCAGATCATGTAGGCTTTACCAAAGCCGGCGGCGGGCTTGACCCGCGCGCAGTGGATGTCTAACCTTGAACCGGAGGAGGAGCCAGATGAAAACTTTCAACGCAATGACGTGTTTGGTGGCGCTAGGCGTGCTGGCGGGGCTCGCCGGTCCCGCCGCCGCTCAGCAGGCCTATCCCAGCAAGGCGATACGTTTGATCGTCCCCTATCCGCCGGGAGGCAGTACCGACCCGATGGCCCGTCTGGCGGCGCAGAAGCTTTCGGAAAAATGGGGACAGCCCGTGATCGTCGACAACCGCCCCGGCGGCAACACCGTCATCGGTAACGATGCAGTCGCCAAAGCCCAGCCCGACGGCTACACGGTCCTGCTGATATCGGCCGCTTTTTTGAGTACGCCCAGCCTGCTGCCCCGCCTCCCGTACGACACCCTCAAGGATTTCGACGGAGTGGCTTCAATCTCTCTGTCCCGGCATGTTCTCGTGCTCAATTTATCGGTGCCGGCCAATAATCTGCAGGAGTTCATCGCGCTGGCCAAGGCCAAGCCGGACCAACTCAACTTTGCTTCCTCGGGTGTCGGGACCAATACGCATCTGTCGGGCGAACTGTTCAATATATTGGCGGGAACCAAGATGCAGCACATCCCCTACAAAGGATCCGGACCGCTAGTCTCCAACCTCATCGGCGGCCAGGTCCAGGTCTCTTTCCAGGTTCCGATTTCCGTCATCCCTCAGGTCAAGAGCGGCAAGCTCAAGGCGATCGCCATCACGGGTGAAACGCGTTCGGCGGCCATGCCGCAGGTGCCCACCTTTGCCGAGGCTGGCCTGCCGGGCATGGAACTGACAGGCTGGTTCGGCATCGTGGCGCCGGCCGGCACTCCCAAGGAAGTTATCGCCAAGATGTCGAAGGAGATGGCGTTGATTTTGGCCATGCCTGACACCCAGGACTTCCTGGTCAAGCAAGGCAGCGAGGCGTTCGTCTCTACCCCCGAGCAGGTCAACGCCAGGATCAAGTCGGATGTTGCCAAGTACGCGAAGATTATCAAGGCCGCCAACGTCACGCTGGATAATTGATTTGCCGCGCGGTTTGGAGGATCGATTGGCAGGAGCCTGGAAGCGAGATGCTGCAAAGGAAGTGGGATGGATCATTTGGCGGATTCCGAATTGATCTAATTGTTGATAGGCGGCTTGGCCGTGGCGGCATTGCTGCGCCTGCCGCCTTAGACAACTGGCGGGAAACGGTAATTCGGAATGGCCGCCCTGCGTCCGCCGGCCTGCAGGCACGCATCTATCGACTCGAGCAATTGCTCGCGGGTGATGGGTTTGGGGAGAAAATCGGCCGCACCGAGTTTCACGGCTCTGGCAATGGTTTCATTATCGGTGCCCCCGGAAATAACAATCACCGGGATCGATGCCGAACTCGCATCCGATTGCAGCAGAGACATCAAATCCAGCCCGCTCAAGAACGGCATGTTGATGTCGCACAAAATAAGCGCAGGACGACGGGCGAGCAGCGCCTTGCCGCCTTCGACGGCATCTTCGGCCACTTCGGCGGCATAGCCCGCCGCCGACA
>CAIYYX010000232.1 GCA_903930535.1 uncultured Sterolibacterium sp.
CCTTGCCGGCCGATTCCGGCCCCTTGTGCCCTTCGACCAGAACGACGCGCGTGGATGCCACATTCAGGGCAAGGCGCAAGGTGGTGGTCAGCAGCAGCACCGCCGGAAACGAGGAAAATTCCAGTGGCCTGGTGGTCCTGATGGCCACCATGATGATGACCATCCCCGCCAGCAGATTGAAAGTGAACAGCACATCGAGAACCAGGGCCGGCAACGGGATCACGAGCATTGCCATAATCATCAGAACCAGCGCTGGAATACTCAGGTCCGCCAGTTTGCTGTTCAGGAAACCGTGACGCAAAGTCGAGGCTACAGAAAGCGCTGTTGCTGGCATATTTTTGACAGTTATAGATTGCATGTATTTGAATATATTTAAGTTTGTTTTCGTCGCTCATCGGCGTCCAAGGTACTTACGCAATCTCTGTGCCACATTCTTGCAGTCGTGCGCATTGAGGATAGGCGGCAAGTTCGGCGTCCGGTGCCTAGGGCCGATCCGCGCCCAGCGACCGGGCTACGGCGCGTTTCAGAGAGCTGTCACGTTTATTGCTTTAGGAGGGCATGCACAGCAATTTCATAACCACCCCTGACCGGCCAAGCCCGCCAACTTTATGAACAATCTTCAATCAATAAATCAATCGCCTGCCGCGAAGTCCAGGACCGATAGCCAAGCGTCTTTGGATACTGCAAACAGCGTCGGGATGGGGTTTGAATCTGTCCTGCGCGACGTTCGCCGCTCCGGAAACGGCCAGGATATTGCCACTGCGACCGGCAAGAAAATGCCGCCTGGCGCGGAACTTCAAAAATATGCGCTCGGGCCTCGCGTCAAGATCATCACGTCCAGCGATCCGGCTCCGGACGAGCAGAGTCTGATCGCCTTTGCGCGGGCCGAAGGCATAGACGAGTCCTTGCTGAAACTCATCATGGGCCAGAAGGATGCGCCGGCCGAATCTGCGGCCCCCGCGTCGGATCCGGCAGACCCTTTTGGCGCGATCGACCTGTCCTTGGCAATCACTTTAGGCGGCCTGACGCAAGCGCCCACCGTGATCGCTGCGGAACCCGTTCGCACGCCTCCGCCCCAACTGATTGCGTCTGCCGCGACAGATGCAATGTGGACTGCTTCCCGCCCGGAATTCGCACCGGCTGCAGGACGATGGCTGAACGTCCCTTTGCCCGGGGCGGCAATGAAAACGGGCGCACCCGGACTGCCCCGTCAGCCAGATGGCGCGACAATGCAAGGCGTCGCCACCGGGCGTTTCGCCATGACGCCGGCATCCGATCCAGGCAAGGCTCAAGTATCGGCAATCGAGGGTGTCGCCACTGAGCCGCCGGTGGAGGTGCCCGGACCGGCCGACGCGCCCCTGCGCTTACCCGGATTGACTCCCGCAGCCGCTCAAGGCAAGCCTCAGCTATCGGTAAGCGAGGGCGTCGCCCCTGAGCCGCCGGCAGAGGTGCCCGCACCGGCCAGCGCGCCCCTGCGTTCAACTGGATTGGCTCCCGTATCCGTCGCAGTTCGCTCGATCGGCGTCGGCGCCAAGGCCATGGCTGTTTCCGCTGCGCCGCCCGGCCAGGCCGAGCCTGTCGATGCCCCGGGGGGCGCGTCCAAATCGATAGAGCAAGCCGCGGCACCGACGGGGAAGGAACCCGCGGTGCTCGTCGATGCGCCCGAACTCCCTGCCCGCAGTGGGCAGGCCGCTACCGCAGATTCCCCGAAAACGTTCGCCAACGACAGTCGAGGTTTGCCGGACCAAACAGCTCAGGACGCGGGCGCCGGCGACGCCCAGGGCGCGCCAGGCCAGGCCGAACCGGCCACCGCCCGGTTGCAGGAAGCGCCGTCGAAGGAA
>CAIYYX010000233.1 GCA_903930535.1 uncultured Sterolibacterium sp.
GAGTGCTGCGGGTGATTTCCGCGATGATGCTGGTGGCCATCGTGGTCATCAATGCCGCCAACGTGGTGGCGCGCTATGTCCTCAATTCCCCCTTCAGTTGGGGCGAGGAGGTCATGCTCTTCCTGATGATAGTGGCGATATTCCTCTCGTCTCCGGCGGTGACCTGGGACGGCGCCAACATCCGCATGGACATTCTCGCTCGCGCCCTGCCCGTCGCTGTGCGCCGGGTACTCGAGGCCCTGGCCGACCTGGTCAGCCTGGGCGTGGCCGCACTCCTGGTCTATGCGTCCGTTCCCATCATCCAGCAGCTCCTTGAGTTCGACCAGCGCAGCCAGGCGGCGGAGATTCCCATGGCCCTGCCGCAGGGGGTGATTCCGCTCGGCTTCGCCCTGTCGGTGATCGCCCTCATAGCCCGCGAACTCTCCGGCAAGACCGCGGAGCAGGCAGCTGACGCCCAAGCTGCCTCCGAGTGACACCCCACCGATGACCTTTCTTCTTTACTTCGTCCTGCCCGTTCTGCTTCTGGCGCTGGGCATTCCGATCTATGTGATTCTGCTCCTGACGGCGGTCATTGGCATCGCCGCCACGCCCGATCTGCCGCTCTCGGCCTTGCAGACGGTGATCTTCGGCAGCCTGGACAGCTTTCCGCTCCTGGCCGTGCCCCTGTTCGTGCTCGCCGGCGACATCATGGGGCAAGGCGGGCTGGCCAAGCGCATGATCGCCTGGGCGATGTCCCTGATCGGCGGCATCCGCGGCTCTCTGGCCTTGACCACCATCGCCTCCGCCGAGCTCTTCGGCGCCATGTCGGGTTCGGCCGTGGGCTGCGTCGCCGCCATCGGCCGCCTGCTCTTCCCCTCCCTGCGCGACGGCGGCTATGGGCAGACCTTCGCCGTGGGCATCATCGCCTCCTCCGGCGCCATCGCCGTCATCATTCCGCCCTCCATCCCGATGATCATCTACGGCATCTCGGCGCAGCAGTCGGTGCCGGCGCTGTTCTTGGCCGGCGTCTTTCCCGGTCTCCTGATCGGCCTCTTGGCCTCGATCTATGTCCTGGTCCATGCCAAGCTGAAGCTCGTGCCGCTGACCTCGAAGGCACGCTGGCAGAACATTCTCGAATCGACGAAGGATGCCAGCTGGTCGCTGGGCGCACCGGCGGTGATCCTCGGCGGCATCTATGGCGGCGTGTTCACGCCGACCGAGGCCGCCGGCGTCTCCGTGGTGTATGCCGCACTGGTGTCGCGCTACATCTATCGCGAGGTGAGCTGGAATGACCTCTGGAAAATCACCCAGAGCTCGATGTATCTGGTCGCCCAGTTGATGGTCATCGTCGCCGCCGCCGGTGCTTATTCCTGGCTGATCACCACCAGCGGCTTCCCGCAGCGCCTGGTGGCCTTCATCGAGGGGCTGCACATGTCGACCTGGGTGATGCTGCTCGCCTTCAACGCCCTCCTTCTTGTCGTCGGCAGCTTTCTCGAACCCCCCGCCGCCATCCTGATTCTGACGCCGCTGTTCCTGCCCGTCGTGCAGGCGGCAGGAATAGACCCGATACACTTCGGCATCATCATGACGGTCAATCTCGCCATCGGCATGTTCACCCCGCCCTTCGGTCTCAACCTGTTCGCCGCCCACGCCCTGTTCCGCGTGCCGCTGCCGCAGATCTATCGGGGTGTGCTGCCCTTCATAGGCGTCTATCTCATCGCCTTGTTGCTCATCACCTTCATCCCCGCCATCTCGCTCGCCCCGCTCGCCCTGCTCAAGAACTGAAGC
>CAIYYX010000234.1 GCA_903930535.1 uncultured Sterolibacterium sp.
ATACAGCAGCCGACCTTGGTCATCTGGGGCGGCCTTGACCGACTCATACCCCCGGAGAACGCCGAAAGGTTCCACCGCGATATCGCGAACAGCCAGGTCGTGATGTTTGACAAGTTAGGGCATGTGGGTCATGAAGAAGACCCTTCGGCCACGGTCGCCGCAGCGCAGGCGTTTTTGGATCGCTGACCGCATCGAAGATCCGTACAGATATAAAAAAAGCACCGAGCGTTTCCGCTAAGTGCTTGATTTAAATACCATTATTGGTAGGCGCAATTGGACTCGAAGCAAAAAGAGGCGCCTTTTGAGGGGAATGGAGGGGGTCAAGGGGGACGTAAGTCCTTGATTTCATTAGAAACGGCTTTTTTCGTTCCCCCTCATTCCCCTCAATGTTACCCAAGAAGTTCCCCAGAAAGTTACCCAGAAATCAGCCCTGAAAAAAGTGCTCTGGTGGACTTCATTGGGAATGCACTTATTACGCTTACCAGGAGCCCGTTAACCGCCCTTGTTGAACTGCATTCTGGGCTGCATAACTGTTCTACTTTTAGGTTCAGTGGAAATTGGGGGGATTACCCATGCTGCCGCTTTCATAGACTGAGAACCCCGGCAACAAACACAGCGTTCACTTACGCGGCTACCTTGTACCGTATAGGCTCAACTACGAGGCCTATAATGCGTTGTGCGTATAACGCATAAAAGGATATCTCCATGCACAAGCGAATGACCATCACCTTGGATGAGGTCGTCTATGACGGCCTCTATCGCACCATCGGAAAGCGCCGCATGAGCCAGTTCATTGAGGACTTGTTGCGCCCGCACGTCCTGGACACTTCGCTAGATGAGGGCTATCGTGCCATGGCTGCAGATGCTGCCCGTGAGACGCAGGCGCAAGAGTGGTGTAACGCACTCGCCAAGGACATGCACAGTGAAGCGCGGTGATGTGTGGTGGGTTGAGTTTGACCCCTCTGTCGGTTCCGAAATCCGCAAAACACGGCCTGCTGTGATTGTGAGCAACGACGCGGCCAATAGAAACTTGACCCGCGTGGTCGTTGTACCGTTGACCAGCAACACCGACCGACTGTACCCCGGCGAGGCGGTTGTATCCGTCGATGGCCAAAGCAGTAAAGCCATGGCAGACCAAATCATGGCTGCGGACAAGGCGCGACTTAAAAGTCAGCTCGGCTCAGTGGGCAAAGCCGACATGCAGGCGGTGGAGGATGCTATTCGCATCCACTTGAGCTTGGCAAAATAGTGGCCATGTGTACCTTGCGCTTAGACGCGCACTAGATCCAGCATGTTGTTTGGCTTTAAAAGCCTAAGTTTGTCTGGCTAATCAACAATCAGATGTACAAGCGTCAGATGGCGATATCAGTGGGATTGACCGGAGGAGACCTCATGTTGATTGACTGATCAAGGATTGAAGCGCTCAAAAAATTGAGCGGGCGAGAGTATTTCGACTCCCTTGTAGGCTTTCACATCCTTCAAATCAGGGTCGCCGGAAATGAGGATGGACGCACCTGAATCGATGGCGAGCTCAATGAACTTGTCGTCGGTTTTGTCTCGACTGACCGATATCGAAGAAGAAATTTCGAAGCGCTGGATTGATTGTGCGATCTGAACCAGATGTCGCAGGCGGCCTGATTCACCGAAGTAGCGATCAAATTTGGGCCTGGCAATGCGGGTTTCCAGTTCATGCCA
>CAIYYX010000235.1 GCA_903930535.1 uncultured Sterolibacterium sp.
CATCAACAATTACATCAAACTTTTCATTCTCTGATGAGAAGGATATGCCGCCAATAGTTGCGATAGCAGAAACAGCCCCTTCACTGTCAGGGCATGCAATGTATAGTTGGTTACCATTGCCATTCCGTGCAGAATATTCAGTTGTTCCTTGACCCCAGCCGGATTTCCACTCATATAGGCCAGAACTGCGTGATGTATTTTGGCTCTGTTGAGTGGGTGCAGAAGTTGCCGATTCTACTGATTTGCTATCAGATTGACTTGTCGCGACATTAGCTCGGCGTTGATAATCCTGATACGCCGGGATTGCAATCGCAGCAAGAATTCCGATAACTGCAACGATAATAATAATCATCACCCCCCAGAAAGACCACTTCTTCTGAACTTTGTTGAAATGCTCAACGGAATCCCACTGTTTATTTTTCCAGGCCCACTCCCGTCCTTTAAATCCAAGGACAATGGCCATAATGAAACCGGCATAAGGTACAAGAGCAAGCAAGCCAATCCAGGTTCTATTGCCAACTGCCCAAATCCAGTTGAGCAAAAATGCACCCCAAGACCAACCCTTGATACCGTCAGGAATTGTGTCAGTCGTTGTATTTTTTATGCTCTGGAGCGCGCCACACTGAGGGCACGTTGACGCTGACTCATGAATTTCCTTTCCGCAACCACGGCAAAATACCATTCCCATAATTTTCCCCTTTCGTTTACTCGAACAACAAGCCGATACACGCAAAAAGTGCTATTGATGACAAGACAACGCCAGCTATAGCGATGCCTTTACCAGTTTTTAGTTTAACGAGACTGATGATGCCCAGAAAAAGGCCATTCACCGAGAAAGTGGTAAGCCCGAATAATCGTTTTTTGTCCCACGTGGAATCATCAAGAAAGGCAAGCATGCTAATAATTCCAAGAACCAGCGACGCAATGGGAACCAAGATCAGGTAGTTGCTTGTTTGATCGGGGAGGGAGCAGGGGTGCTGCATACCTCCGCAATGTGGACATGCTGAGGCGGTCTCGTGTATTGCTTTACCACAGCATCTGCAAAATACCATGTGATTCCCCTTGATTCTTTAGTTACTCTTTTTGGGTTTCGTGTATTACCAACCAATAATGAGCACTATTGCGACGTAATGTCACTCATAGTGAGTGCAACTATAGAGCGTCGCAGCATATAGGTCAATTACCTATCCTTGCGCTATTCTTACTACAAAGTTGGCGCAATGGATTACCACCCTCTTGAATTGTTCGGGCAGCATCTGGTCGAGTTGAGGAAAGCTCGTGGCTGGTCGCAAGAGAAACTTGCATTGGAGAGTGGCTTAGCGAGGTCTTACCTTGGTGGCATCGAAAGGGGGCAACGCAATCTTGCGTTAATCAATATCTGCATCTTGGCAGAGACTCTTGAAGTCGCCCCTAGCGAGATGTTGAATTTCTTTCCTCAAAAGAAGTTGGTCAAAAAAAGCTGAACGCGTACAAGCAGAACCGACCCTATAACGGTGCACATAGTGATTCCGCCGAGCGGGTTAAACTTGTGGCGGATCACCATCGAAAGACATCCGCTACGCAGATTCAGTTTGCCATTTTTCGCTTGATTGGCTATGGTTTCGATACTTGATTAAGCACCCAAAGGAGTTTTGATATGAATGCTATCCCTGCCAAAAAGGTTAAGCGTCGCGGCATTGCGGCGGAACAGGAGGCGTACTACGCCCGTGTTCGTGTGTCTCTGGATGAGGTTAAGGTTGGCAAGGTTGAAAAGTTCAAGAGCGCCGCCGATCTGCTGAAAGAGCTGGAAGCCTACAAGCCCAGCACGTAGGCTGGGGTGAGGTACGAACCCCAACGTTTGATATGCCTGAACATGCTGAGGCTCGTGTGGCTCACTGCTAGCCTACGCCGCTAATTCCGCATCCCCAATTCCGCTAACCCCTTCCCATGCGGTAGAATGCCGCCCCATGAGTACCCCCCAACTTTCCGTCGTCATCCCCGTCTATAACGAAGAGCAGGGCTTGCAGGCATTGTTCGACCGGCTGTATCCGGCGCTGGACAAGCTCGGCATTGCGTATGAGATCGTGTTTGTCAA
>CAIYYX010000236.1 GCA_903930535.1 uncultured Sterolibacterium sp.
CAAGTGTGATACGACTGTGTTACGAAGAAATATGCTAAATGAGGGTGACCGTCACGTCTGTCTTGTTGTTTTTTTCGGGAGTATTGGTGGGTCGTGCGGGGGTCGAACCCACGACAAACGGATTAAAAGTCCGCTGCTCTACCAACTGAGCTAACGACCCAGCGAAAGGCGCAAATTATAGAAACTCGGCGCAACTATGTCAAACCGGGTATTGCCCCAGGTAAGACGTAGGGTCATCGACGCCAGCCGCCTCGAAACCGGCGCGGCGCAGCCGGCAGGAGTCGCATGCGCCGCAGGCGCGGCCCTGGGCGTCAGCAAGATAGCAGGAGATGGTGAGCGAGTAGTCCACGCCCAACGCGCCGCCCATGCGGATGATCTCGGACTTCGAGAGTTCGATTAGCGGCGCATGGACAGTAAGCCTCCTTCCTTCGACCGCCGCCTTGGTGGCGAGGTTGGCCATGGTCTCGAAGGCGTGTATGTATTCCGGCCGGCAGTCAGGATAGCCGGAGTAATCGACGGCATTGACGCCGACGAAAATATCCGTGGCATCGAGCACCTCGGCCCAGGCCAGCGCCAGCGAGAGCATGATGGTATTGCGCGCAGGCACGTAGGTAACGGGAATGCCGGGCGCAACGCCGCCGGTGGGCACGTCTATGGCGAGGTCGGTCAAGGCGGAGCCGCCGAACTGGGTCAGGTCAAGCTTCAGCGTGCGGTGATTGGCAGCGCCCAGGCTTGAGGCGACTCGCGCTGCCGCCTCGAGTTCGACGCGATGTCGCTGACCGTAGTCGAGCGACAGGCAATGGCAGGCAAAACCACGGCTATTGGCGAGCGCCAGGATGGTGGCGGAGTCGAGCCCGCCGGAAAGCAGAATGACGGCATTGCTCATCTCATTTCCCCCGCACAGCGCCCCAGAGAACTTTGTGCAGTTGCAACTGGAAACGCACCGGCAGCCTGTCGCGCAGTATCCAGCCTGCCAGTTGCGCCGCATCGAGGTGCCCCACGACCGGTGAGAACAGCACCTGGCAGAGGGCGTCCAATTTGCGCTCTTGCAGCACAGATTTTGCCCAATCGTAGTCTGCCTCTGAGGCGAGAACGAACTTGATCTCGTCGTTCGGGGTGAGCTGCGCCAGATTCTCCCAGCGGTTTTTTTCGGACTCGCCCGAGGCGGGCGCCTTGAGATCCATGATCTTGGCGACGCGGCGATCGATGCCGGCGAGATCGAGCGCGCCGCTGGTCTCAAGAGACACCGAGTGGCCGGCATCGCATAATTCCTTCATGAGCTCCAGGCAGCCCCTCTGAGCGAGCGGCTCGCCGCCTGTGACGCAGACGGCATGGCAGGCATATTGCGCGACATGGGTGAGGACCTCCGCGACGCTCATGTTGCTGCCGCCGGAAAAGGCATACTCGGTATCGCACCAGGTGCAGCGCAAGGGGCAGCCGGTGAGGCGGACGAAGACGGTGGGAAGACCGACGCGGCTCGACTCGCCCTGGAGCGAATGGAAAATCTCGCTGATCTTCAGCATCGCTTCCTTGGCATCAGCCGGCATTATTTCTTCTTCAGCCTCAGCTTTGCCTCCTGGGCAGCGCTGCTGGCCGGATATTTCTCGATCAGGGACTCGAAGGTTTTTTTGGCGCCCTTGGCATCGCCGCTTTGCTGCTGGCTGTTGGCCTGGCCGAGCATGGCATCCGGAGCCTTGTTGTCTTTGGGCCAGCCCGCCTGCAACTTGGCGAACATATCGGCGGCCTTGGTGTAGTCGCGCAACTGGTAATAGGCCGAAGCGGCCCAGTAGTGGGCGCTCGGGAGAAGCGTGCTGTTGCCGAAGTTCTTGATGAAGTCCTGGAAGGCTGCGAGCGCTTCCTTGTACTTGACGCCCTTGAACAGGGTCAGCGCAGCCTCGTAATCGCGCGTCTCGACAGCAGGGTCTAGCGCAGGGGCAACTGGAGCAGCGGCGGCTTTGGGTTCGGCCTTGGCGGCCGCAGCAGCCGCCTCGATAGCGCGCAAACGGGTGTCGAGGTCGACGTAAAAATCCTTCTGCCGCTTCTGCGTCGCCTCGATGTCGTAGTTCTGCACCTCGATCTGGCCGCGCAGCTTGGCAATCTCGGCCTTCAGCGACTCGATCTGGTTGGCCAGTTCGAGCTGGCCGCTGGTGGCAGTTTCAAGCCGGGCTTCAGCCTTCTTGCCCTGCTCGACGACCTCGCCGCGCAACTTCTCGATGCGGGCCCGGGCCTCGTCGTCGTCGAACATGCCAGCGCGCGCAGGATGCGCTGCCAATGCCGCGGCGATGGCGGTTGCGGCCAGAAGCGGCCAGAGTCGGTACATCGCTCAGAACTCCCCTGTGTACAGCATGTCGTCGCGGCGGTTCTCGGCCCAGGCTGCCTCGTCGTGTCCAGGATTGCGCGGCTTCTCTTCGCCCAGGCTGACCGATTCGAGTTGCTCATCCTTGGCGCCCAGAATCACCAGCGCCTTCTTCACCGCGTCGGCGCGCTTCTGGCCGAGGGCGACGTTGTATTCGCGGCTGCCGCGCTCGTCGGCATTACCCTGAATCAGCATCCTGATCTTCGGATTGGCCGCCAGGAAGCGGGCGTGCGCCTCAAGCAGGGGCTTGAACTCGTTCTTGATGGAGTACTGGTCGTAATCGAAGAAGACGCTGCGCTTGGAGAGAATGTTCTTCGGATCCTTGAGCGCCGCCAGGCTGGTGGGGTCGATCTGTTCCGGCGTGACCGATTTCACCTGCACCGGTTCCACCTTGACTGCACCCGGTGTTCGGTCCTCGACGCCGGCCCCGGCTTGTTCAGGGGCGGGGGGCTGGGAACTGCAGGCGGCCAGGAACAGGGCGGCAACAGCAAGGGGGAAAATCTTACGCATAGTCGGTCTCCACATGTTTTAGATATTTTATTTTACGAAAGGACCCCAGGCCGGCTCGCGAATATCCGCTGCCTGCACAGAGAGTTTCTGTTTGACGCGGCCGTCACTGGAGACAGCGGCGAGCACACCGCGGCCGCCGATCTCGGTGGCGTAGATAATCATGCGGCCATTGGGCGAGAAGCTGGGCGACTCGTCCTTGGAAGAGTCGGTGAGCATCTGCGTCTGCTTGGTCGCGAGGTCGAGCAAAGCCACCTGGAAGCGGCCATCGTTTCTCGCGATGAAGGCCATGCTTTTGCCGTCCGGGGAAAGCCGCGGCGAAACGTTGTAACTGCCCTCGAAAGTGACGCGCTCAGCACTTCCGCCGGCGGCGGGGATACGGTAGATCTGCGGACTGCCGCCGCGATCCGAGGTGAAGTAAATCGACTGACCGTCGGGGGAAAATCTCGGCTCGGTGTCTATGCCGGCAGAACTGGCGAGGCGGAGGATGCCGCTGCCGTCGGCATTGACCAGATAGATCTGGGAGCCGCCATCCTTGGAGAGCACCACGGCCAGTTTCTTGCCGTCGGGCGACCAGGCCGGCGCCGAATTCGAGCCCTTGAAGTTGGCGGCGACATGGCGACGTCCCGTGGCGAGGGAATGCACATAGACGACGGGCTTCTTCGCCTCGAAGGAGACATAGGCCAGACGCGTGCCATCGGGCGCCCAGGTCGGCGAGATGATGGGCTCGCGGGAAGCGAGCGCTGTTTGTGCATTCTCGCCATCGGCGTCGGAGATCTGCAGTTCGTAACGGCCGGTGCTTTTCACCACGTAGGCGATGCGCGTCGAGAAAATCCCCGGCTCGCCGGTGAGTTTTTCATAAATGAAATCGCTGATGCGGTGCGCCGTGGCGCGCAACTGCCCGGAGCTTGCCACGAAGGCCTGACCGCCGAGCATCGCCTGCTTCTGCACGTCGAAGAGGCGGAAGCGCGTCTCGTAACGGCTGTCGGCGCCGGCCGTGACGCTGCCGGCGACAAGAGCGTCGGCGCCGCGACCCTTCCAGTTCGGATAACTGACTGCCGCAGTTTCGGCCAAGGGCTCGGCGCCGGCATCGACCAGACGGAACAGGCCGCTGCGTTCCAGGTCTGCGCGCACCACTGCGGTCAAGGCCTGGGAGACGATGCGTTCGCCGGCAAAGTTGGCCACCGCGAGCGGCAAGCGGTTGGCGCCTGCGCCGGTGATTTCGATGGAGAGTTGGGCGTGGGCGACTGCGGCAAAGCACAGCAGCGAGGCTGCGAGGCCGGCAAGGCGAAAGAAGGGGTTTCTCATTGTCGATTGATTATACCGTGGCTTATTGATCTTCGAGCGGCCTGAACTTCAATGTCAGCACGCGCTGGAATACCGTGGGATCGGCGGGCTTGGGCAAGGGATCGGATTTCTTGATCGCTCTTTCGATGGCCGCATCGAGCGCCGGGGTGCCCGTGGATTTCCTGAGCTTCGGCTCTCCAACCAAAGAACCATCGGGCAGCAGGCTCACTTCGAATATCGCTTCCGGATTGCCTGTGGCGTTCGCGGGTCTGACAATGTTGCCCTTTATCTTGGCGGCAATGTTGTCCTGCCAGGCCCTTTGCGCCCTTGAAAGCGCAGCGGCAGCAGCCAGATCCGCCTTCTCTTTATCCAGCTTCTTGAGCAGCTTCTCGTCATCGGCGAACTTCTTGCGAACGTCGGTCTGCTTGATCTCTTCTTCGAGTTGTTTCTGGAACGGATCGTACTGGGGCTTGGGCGGCGCCACTTTTACCGGCTTTCCCTTGACAGCGATCTCGGGCTTGGGTGGCAAAGGCGGCGGCTTGACCTCGGCCTTGGGTTCGGCTTTCGGTTCAGGCTTGGGCTCGGGAAGAGGTTCAGCTTGCTGCGGAGGAGGTTCCACAAGCGGCGGCGCGGGGGCGGCCGGCTGGGGAGATGCGCTCACCAGTTCGACCTCTATCGCCGCGGGCATCTTGGTCTGCCAGCGGATGCCGTAGAACAGGAAGGCGGCGAGCAAAAGATGCACCGTCAGCGCCAGAACCACGGCGGCGCGCTTGCCGGGCGGGGGCAGTGGATCGGCGAAACTCATTTGTTACCGGGCGACACCAGCAGGCCGATCTTCGCTACCTGCTGCCGCTGCAGTTCATCCATGACGTTCAACACGGCTTCGTACCTGACGCTCTTGTCGCCGGCAATGAGCACCGCCTGCTGCGGGTTCTTCAGCTGGGCTTCCTTGAGGCGGGCAGCCAGGTCGCTCTTGCTGATCGCCTGTTCGCCGAGACCCTTGGAGCGGTCATTGAGGGCGAGCGAGGCGTCCGCCCTGACGATCACCTCGAGAGGCGCCACCGGCGGGCTTGAGCTCTTGCCAACGCTGGGCAGCGCGACGCTACCGGTCTGTATCATGGGCGCGGTGACCATGAAGATGACCAGAAGCACCAGCATCACGTCGATGTAGGGAACGACATTGATCTGGTTCATCAACCTCCGCTGCCTCATGACGGCTTATCCCCCGACCCCTTTTCCGAGAAAAGGGGTGACGACTGTTCGGCCGTGCTTTGCGCGGCCTCCAAATCGTTGGCTGCTACCGGCTCGGGGCGGCCCTTCGCCGATGGCGTCATCTCAACTGCCTTTGCAGGATGTTCGAGAACTCTTCCATGAAGCTCTCGAAGCGCACGGAGATGCGATCGACGTCGTGGGCGTAGCGGTTGTAGGCGACCACCGCAGGAATCGCGGCGAACAGGCCGATGGCGGTGGCCACCAGCGCCTCGGCGATGCCCGGGGCGACCTGCGCCAGCGTCGCCGAGCTGACATTGGCCAGGCCGCGGAAGGCATGCATGATGCCCCACACCGTGCCGAACAGGCCGACGTAGGGGCTGACCGATCCGACCGAGGCGAGGAAGGCCAGATGGGATTCCAGCATGTCGGTCTCGCGCTGATAGGTGGCGCGCATGGCGCGGCGGGCGCTGTCTACCGCCGTGGCCGGGTCGATCGTCTTCTGCCCCCGGAGCTTGTTGAACTCGCGATAGCCGGCCTCGAAGATGCGCTCCAGCGCGCCCGTGCCATGGCGGTTATTGACCGCGCTCTGATACAGGCTGTTCAAGTCGCCGCCGCTCCAGAAGTCGCGTTCAAACTGGTCGGTGCGGGCGCGGGCGTCGCGCAGCGCGAACCACTTGCGAAAAATGTAATACCAGGACATGAAGGAAACGCTGACCAGCAGCGCCAGGATGAGCTTGACGACGAGGCTTGCATTGATGACCAGCTCGAGAATGGAAAGATCCTGGGTGAGGTTCATGGTCTGTTTCCGGTCAGGGCCTTGAAGGCTTCGTATATTTCTTTCGGCATCGCTGCCGGTCTCATGCGCGCCGATTCGACGCAGGCTATTCTCATCCGCGAAGTCAGCAGCAGTTCTTCATTCTCTTCGCGCAACACGCGCTGGGCAAAAACGACTTGCGCCCGGCCGACAGACTCGATTTCCGAGACAAGGCTCAACCTGTCGTCCAGGTGCGCCGGCTTCAGGTACTCGACGGAAATTGAGCGCGCGACGAAGGCGATGCCCAGATCCTCCGCCAGACGCTTCTGCTCGAAACCCAACTCGCGCAGCCATTCGGTGCGGGCGCGCTCGAAAAACCTGAGGTAATTGGCATAGTAGACCACGCCCGCGGCATCAGTGTCCTCGTAATAAACGCGGATGGGCAGCGTGAAAGAAATCACTGTTCTTTCCACAGAGGCATGTTCGGGTCATTAGGGGCAGTCAAGCCGAAATGACGCCAGATCGCCGGGGTGGCGATGCGCCCGCGCGGCGTGCGCTGCAGATAGCCCTGCTGGATCAGGAAGGGTTCGAGCACGTCCTCGATGGTGTCCCTCGCCTCGCCGATGGCTGCGGCGAGATTGTCCACCCCGACCGGGCCGCCGCCGAACTTCTCCAGCATCGCCGACAGGAGCTTCCTGTCCATGATGTCGAGGCCGAGATGATCGACATCGAGCATGGTCAGCGCCGCGTCTGCCACCTCGCGCGTGATGCGGCCTTCGGCCTTGACCTCGGCGAAGTCGCGCACTCGCCGCAGCAGACGGTTGGCGATGCGTGGCGTGCCGCGCGAACGCTTGGCGATTTCGCTGGCGCCCTCGCCTGCGACATGCACCTTGAGGAGTTCAGCAGAGCGGGTGACGATGAGGCCGAGTTCCTCGGCAGTGTAGAACTCCAACCGGGCGACGATGCCGAAGCGGTCGCGCAGCGGATTGGTGAGCATGCCCGCGCGCGTCGTCGCACCAACGAGGGTAAAGGGCGGCAGGTCCAGCTTCACGGAGCGCGCCGAAGGCCCCTCTCCTATCATGATGTCGATCTGGAAATCCTCGAGCGCCGGATAGAGGATTTCCTCGACCACCGGGCTTAAGCGATGGATCTCGTCGATGAACAGCACGTCGTTGGGTTCGAGGTTGGTCAGGATCGCCGCCAGGTCGCCGGCGCGCTCCAGCACCGGCCCAGAGGTCTGACGCAGATTCACCCCCATCTCGTAAGCGACGATATGCGCCAGCGTGGTCTTGCCCAGGCCCGGCGGGCCGAACAGCAGCACGTGGTCGAGGGCCTCGCCGCGCTGCCGCGCCGCCTGGATGAAGATCTCGAACTGGCCGCGGATCTTCTGCTGGCCGACGTAATCGGCCAGCCTCTTCGGCCGCAGAGCGCGCTCAATGACGTCTTCCTGCGGCGACTGCGGCGTGGGCGCAATCAGGCGCGTTTCGAACTGGTCGGTTTCTATGGCCATAGCCGGCAGTTTAACCGACGCGGGCACCGGTCGGCATCAGGCTTTCGAGAGCAGCTTCAGCGCCTGGCGTATGCCCTCGGGCACGGCCACGCCCTCGGGCAGACTTCTCATCGCCGCCACCGCCTCCCTTTCACTGTAGCCCAGCGCCAGGAGCGCGTTCATGATGTCGCTGCCGGCGTCATGAACGACGCTGACCGTGCTGCCGGCGACTGCCTTGGGCAGCCTGTCGCGCAGTTCCAGGAGCAGGCGCTCGGCGGTCTTCTTGCCGATGCCGGGGACTTTGATCAACCGGCCCGCCTCCTGCATCACCACCGCCTGCGCCAGTTCCGCCACGGATAATCCTGACAAAACGGCCAGGGCGATTCTCGCGCCGACGCCGCTGATCTTCAGGAGTTGCCTGAAGGCGGCGCGCTCGTCCTGGGAAAGGAAACCATAGAGGAAGTGGCCGTCCTCGCGGACGATGAGGTGGGTGTGGAGAGTCGCCTTCTCTCCCGCGGCGGGCAGGTGGTAGAAGGTGCTCATGGGCACGTCGATATCGTAGCCGACGCCCAGCACGTCGAGCGTGATCTGCGGCGGGTTCTTCTCGATGAGTATTCCGCTTAAGCGACCGATCATGACTTTTATCCCTAAGTTGGATTAGACCAGCCGGCCGTTCCTGACGCGGAAGCCGGCGGTCTTCAATGCGCCCAGACCCTGGCCGCCGTGGGCATGGCAGATGGCGCAGGCGAGCGCGTCGGCGGCATCGGCAGCAGGGTCTCCGGCGAGTTGCAGGAGTCTCACCACCATGGCCTGCACCTGTTCCTTCGCCGCCTTGCCCTGGCCGACCACCGCCTGTTTGACCTGCAGCGCGGTGTACTCGGCCACCGGCAGTCCGGCGATCACCAGCGCGCTGATCGCGGCGCCGCGCGCCTGGCCCAGGAGCAGCGTCGATTGCGGATTGACATTGACGAACACCTTCTCGACCGCAGCCTGCTGCGGGCGGTAAGAGGCGGCCACTTCGGCAATGCCATCGACGATGATTTTCAGCCGCCCCGGCAGTTCGCCACCTTCGCCCGTCTTGATGCAGCCGCTCGCGACATAGACCAACTTGTTCCCGACTCTGTCGATGACGCCAAAGCCGGTCACCCTTAGTCCCGGATCGATGCCTAGTATACGGACGGGCTCCGTCATGGCGTCTGTAATTCGTCGTCCTCGCGAACGCGGGGACCCAGGAGTGTCGAATGAAAGACGCTGGATTCCCGCATACGCGGGAATGACAGGGCGGCCTCCGTCATGTGCTGCCTTATTCCTCAATCACTGCGTTGGTATAGACTTCCTGCACGTCGTCCAGGGATTCGAGGGCATCGAGCAGCTTCTGCATTTTCGCGGCATCCTCTCCCGCGAAATCCGTCTCGGTCTGCGGCTTCATCGTCACCTCGGCGAACTCCGGCTTGAAGCCGGACTTCTCCAGCGCTTCCTTCACCGCAATAAAGTCGCCCTGACCCGTGATCACCTCGATCGAGCCATCCTCGTTGCTGACCACGTCCTCCGCACCCGCCTCCAGCGCGGCTTCCAGGAGCTTGTCCTCGTCTGCGCCGGGAGCGAAAAGGAGCTGGCCGCAGTGCTTGAAGAGGAAGGCCACCGAGCCGTCTGTGCCGAGATTGCCGCCGTACTTGTTGAAGGCATGGCGAACGTCTGCGACGGTGCGCGTCTTGTTGTCCGTCAAGCAATCGACGATGACCGCGGCGCCGTTAATGCCGTAGCCCTCGTAGCGGATCTCCTCGTAATTCACGCCTTCGAGTTCGCCGGTGCCGCGCTTCGTGGCGTTCTTGATATTGTCGGAGGGCATATTCTCCGCCTTGGCCTTCTCCACGGCCAGGCGCAGGCGCGGATTGAAGTTCATGTCGCCGCCGCCCATTTTTGCGGCGACGGTGATCTCCTTGATGAGTTTGGTGAAGGCCTTGCCGCGCTTGGCGTCCTGCCGGCCTTTGCGATGCTGGATGTTGGCCCACTTGGAATGACCGGCCATGTCGAAATCCCTGGTTGCTATGAAGATCCGCTAGTTTAGCATCCGCCTAGCTTAGGCTCAGCCTTTGCCAGATGGCGGTGGTCAGCCCCGCCTGATTGAGGGTGTAGAAGTGCAGACCGGGCGCGCCGCCGTCGAGCAGGCGCTGGCAAAGTTCGGTGACCGCGTCCAGACCGAAGGCGCGGATGGCAGCGGCATCGTCGCCGTAGCCTTCGAGCTTCTTCCGCATCCAGCGCGGAATCTCGGCGCCGCAGGCGTCGGAAAACCGCGCCAGCTTGGAGAAACTGGCGATGGGCATGATGCCCGGCACGATGGGCGCAGTCACGCCCAGAGAACGGGCTTCTGCGACGAAATGAAAGTAGGCGTCGGCGTTGAAGAAATACTGAGTGATGGCGGAATCCGCGCCTGCATCCATCTTGCGCTTGAAGTTGGCGAGATCGTCGCTCGCTGATCTCGCCTGCGGATGCACTTCCGGATAGGCGGCCACCTCGATGTGGAACCAGTCTCCTGTCTCCTTGCGGATGAATTCGACGAGCTCGCTGGCATAGCGGAACTCGCCCGCCTCGGCCATTCCCGAAGGAAGATCGCCGCGCAGCGCGACGATGCGGCGGATGCCGGCATCGCGGTATTGAACCAGCATGGCGCGGATGTTCCCGCGCGTCGAACCGATGCAGGAAAGATGCGGCGCGGCGGCATGGCCCTCGCCCTGGATCTCCAGAACCGTCTCCAGGGTGCGGTCGCGCGTCGAGCCGCCGGCGCCGAAGGTGCAGGAGAAGAAGGCGGGATGAAGCTCACCCAGCTGCGCGCGCGTTGCGCGCAGCTTCTCCATGCCTTCGGACGTCTGCGGCGGGAAGAACTCTGCCGACAGGGTCAGATCCCGGCGACCCATTTCAGTAACGGTAACTGTCCGACTTGTACGGCCCGGTCTTGGGCACGCCGATGTAGGCGGCCTGCTGATCGGTGAGCTCGGAGAGTTGGGAATTCAGCTTCTTCAGTTGCAAGCGCGCGACCTTCTCGTCGAGATGCTTGGGCAGGACATAGACGCCGACCGGATACCTGGCCTGATTGTTGAAGAGTTCGATCTGGGCGATGGTCTGGTTGGCAAAGGAGGAGCTCATGACGTAGGAAGGATGGCCCGTCCCGCAACCGAGGTTCACCAGGCGACCCTTGGCGAGCAGGATGATGCGTTTTCCATCGGGGAAGATGATGTGATCGACCTGCGGCTTGATCTCTTCCCACTGGTACTTTTCGACCGAGGCAACGTCGATCTCGTTGTCGAAGTGGCCGATGTTGCAGACGATGGCCTGGTCTTTCATCTTGATCATGTGGTCGTGGGTGATGACATGGAAGTTGCCGGTACAGGTGAC